>DASXMV010000104.1:0-14764 GCA_036495465.1 Candidatus Udaeobacter sp.
TGATTTGTGAGGCGTGTCTCGGCGGTGCAGTCGTAGCGATCGTCGCCTGTTTAGGCGTGACGCCTCCCTCGGCGGCGTCCATGGCGGATAAACATCAGACGAGCTATGGAACATCCCGGTCGTCTACGACCAGGTAATCAGGCGGAGTTCGTGCATTTGCATTAAACAAGGGTGTGTTGGCACAACGCGCACACTAAAACCGTATGTGCCGCTCTCAGAGGCAGGCACGGCCCCTTCGTAAGTATAATTGCCATCTCCCTCTACACGGCCGGTTTCATTGAGGAGAGTCGCCGCGGGATTGCGAATGTCGCCGTTATCCACTTCTCCGTGGTAGGCTTCCACTCGCACATGTTGCGGATCGACCGCGCCCAGATGAACCCGCGCCATCACTTGTAGCGATTCACCGACAAGGATGCTTTCCCGATCTTTATTGCCGATCTGGACATCGGAAATTTTCACAGCCGACCAATCTTTGCGTATTTGGGTTTTCCACTGGCTCAGATGAGTGGCGGCGCCGCAGCCGCCCCGGGAAAGATTCTCGTACGATTTTGCGGCCGGAACATAAAGTTGCTCGGCGTATTCCTTGACCATTCGCTGCGTGTTGAAAACTGGCGTGACGCTTCGGATTGATTCTCGCATCAGTTGCAGCCAGGCGAGAGGAAGTTTGCCGTCCGGCTTCGCGTAATAGAGGGGAACAATTTGATTCTCCAGTAATTGGTAAAGGCTACTCGCGTCCACTTCGTTCTGGAAATCGGTGGTTCCAGTATTGATTTCCGCGCCGATGGCCCAGCCGTTGCTGCCATTGTACCCTTCGCGCCACCAGCCATCGAGCACGCTGAGATTTATTCCACCATTAGGAGCAGCTTTCATCCCGCTGGTTCCACTGGCCTCAAGAGGACGCAAGGGATGGTTCAGCCAAAGATCGACACCCTGCACCAGACGCCGCGCAATGTAGCTATCGTAGTCCTCCAAAAACACCACCCGATTTTCCAAGCCAGCTTCGTGGCTGAATTTGTAAACTTCCTGTATTAGCGCCTTGCCGGCTTCATCGCGTGGATGCGCTTTACCAGCGAAAATGAACTGCACCGGACGCGTCGTATCGTTGAGCAGTCGCTTCAAGCGTTCCTTGTCGCTGAACAAAAGCGTCCCGCGTTTGTAAGTCGCAAAGCGACGCGCAAATCCGACGGTCAAAATTTCCGGATCAAGGATGCGATTGACTTTGCGAATAGATTCAGGCGATTCCCCCAATCGTTCACGACGTTGTCGTTCCCGGTCCCGAACAAACTCAATGAGGCGGAGCTTGAGCCGTTGATGCGTATCCCAGAGCTGCGCATCAGGAATATCGAAAACGCCACGCCAGAATTCTGGCTCCGTAAGGTGTTCCTCCCAGGCGCCGAGATGCTTTCGATAAAGCGCTGCGAACTCTGGCGCCATCCACGTTTTTGTATGAACTCCGTTTGTAATGTTCGTAATCGGCACTTCCTGGACGGGAACACCAGCCCAGACATCTTTCCAAAGCGATCGTGTGACTTTGCCGTGCAATTTGCTTACGCCATTGGCGCTCCGGCTGAGACGCAGCGCCAGAATAGTCATACTGAACGGGTCATTCGGATCGAGTCGGGTCTGGCCGAATGTGAACAGTTCGTCGAATGGAATACCTAATTCCTTGGCGAAATTACCGAAATATTTTCGCATCATCTCGCGCGGAAATGAGTCGTTGCCGGCAGGGACTGGAGTATGCGTGGTAAAGACGTTGGCCGCCGCTACAAGTTGAACCGCCGAATAGAAATCCAGTTTCTTCTCCACGACATTGAGACGAATGCGTTCAAGCGCCATGAATGCGGAATGCCCTTCGTTCATATGAAAGACGGCCGGCTGAATACCGAGCGCGAACAGCGCTTTGACCCCGCCAATTCCCAGCACGATCTCCTGACGCATGCGCATTTCAAGGTCGCCGCCGTAAAGCTCCGCGGTAATCAATCGGTCCTCGGCGCTGTTTTCTGGAATATCGGTGTCCAAAAGATAAAGACTGACTCTTCCAACACGTAATTCCCACAATCTCGCGAAGACCTGTCGGTCGAGGATTGGCACTGAGATGAGCAGTTTTGTGTCTCCGCGACGCACCTCGCGAATCGGCAGGTGATAGAAATTTTGATTCAGGTTGATTGCCGCTT
This sequence comes from Candidatus Udaeobacter sp., assembly GCA_036495465.1. Classification (GTDB taxonomy): domain Bacteria; phylum Verrucomicrobiota; class Verrucomicrobiia; order Chthoniobacterales; family UBA10450; genus Udaeobacter. The sequence continues at coordinate 2,175 of DASXMV010000104.1, forward strand.
GAACACCGTCCTTGTCGATCTGCTGCCGAAAATACCCATGCCGATAGAGCAAGCCGATCGCAACGAAATTTAGATCCAAATCACTCGCTGACTTACAATGATCGCCTGCGAGTATGCCAAGACCCCCGGAATAATTCGGGATCGATTCATGAAAACCAAACTCAGCCGAAAAATAGGCGATGGGGTTTTTGATTGCGCTCCCCGGACCCGTCTTTCCATAGGTTTCCTGGCGTCCGAGATACTTCTGGAATTCGTCAAAGACCTGCTTCAGCTCTCGCAGAAATGTTTTGTCCTGCGCAAGCTCTTCCAGCCTGGATTGCCGTGAAAGCTGGAGCATCCGGACGGGATTATGATTGGTCCGATTCCACAATTCCGGATCCAGATGGCGGAAAAGCCGGCGGGCTGCGGGTTCCCATGTCCACCACAAGTTGAAGCTCATCTCACGCAGTGGCTCCAGTGCCGGCGGCAGAATTGGAGTCACATTGTAAGTTTGAAAAGTCGGCATCTCGGAGGTTGTCACTGTATCCAAGGTCGTTCCAACTCGAAAGTGAAGATTGTGTTAACTCAAATTGTGTAGCCCGACAGAACAGTTACTCGAGAAAACTTCTCCGGAAGTTGCGGAGTGATGTGCAGTCGAATTTTTACTGGTTTAGCAACGAGTGACTAATCTCGGAGCTTAGCGTGTGTCGGGATCCAAACCGGCTACAGCCCGCGGCGCGAGAATCAAACCCAAAAAAAAGCCGGCGACTAGTCCACACAGATGTGCCGCCATGCTGACTTGTGGTGTTGAAAGATCGAAGGCGATTTGAATCACCACGATCATGCCAATGTTTCCCAGACGTTGCTTTGCCTGCGGCACATGACGATGTCGCACTAAAAACCCGGCCCACGCGCCGACGATTCCCATGATACAACCCGATGCGCCAACGAGCTGCCCGACTTGCACGAAACCAAGCACCGCCAAAGCCACGACACCGGCGCTGGAGGCAAGGCCAGAAATTAAATAACACAACGCGAACCGAATCGTGCCGATGGACCGTTCTAGGGCCGGGCCAAGAACATAGAGCGCAAAAAGGTTGAAAAGGAGATGTGTAAAACCTCCATGCAAAAACAGGCCAGTAAAGAGCCGCCAATATTCTCCCTGGATTACAACGGCATAAGGCTCGAGTGCGCCGGCTCGATGCAATACGTCCGGGTCGTTCAGGTCGCCAATGGAAATCTCAAAGAGGAATGCAAGTACGTTAAGTACAATGAAAACGAGAACCGCCGGTGCGCTTCGCATCTGGATAGTCCGAACTCGGTCGGCCACTGGAATGGATGCAACACGAACTGGGTGGCTTTGATGAGATTCCAAACGTCGAAATAAGCGGACCTGACCACGCAATTCGGCGGTGGGATGCAAGATTTGGAGAATCGCGCTGAGTTTTGCGGCCGATTTGTAGTCTCCACGAGCGGCCAACTCGGTTACTTTGCGGAGTCCGATCGCTGGGAGAAAGAGAAGAACGATCCAAGCCAGAACACCGACATATCCAACCACACGCGGTGCAAGAACCCACGCAGTGCCAGTAATTCCAAGCACCACAACCGCAGCGATCAGCCAGCCACGATAAACACCGCCGGGACGCCATGCGCGGGCCAGCACTAGCAGCGGCGAAATCACTGCCAGGAAAAGGAAAATGTGATTGAGGTCCACAAATAATGTTGGTCTTAGCCCGGTGATTCGTTAAAGCATCGAGCCCCGGAAGGGCAACAGGAATCAGGAGCTTCATCGCTTAAACGTCTCAGTAGTTCAACTTTTCAAGCTTGTAAGTTTTTAATGCTTTTTAACATTCAAAGATGCGCATCACCGTAACCGATTATTTGGACGTTGTTTCATCCTGGTGTTTCTGGTCGGAGCCAACCTGGGCGGAATTGAAGAGACGTTATAACGATCGTGTCGAATTTCAGTGGAAGATTGCGTTGATGGATCCCACCGGCCTGCCTACTTCGCGTGAGCAAGAGCAATGGTTCTATCGACGCAGTGGAATGATGATGCGTTCCCCATTCATGCTCAGGACCGACTGGTACGATCCCAGTCTTCCAGAATGGCTTGCACCGAATTGCATGGCCGAAGCCGCAAAGGACCTTGGTTTCATCGATGATCGTGTTCGACACGCGTTGTCTCACGCCGCGCTGCGTGAAGGGAGAAAGGTGAGTGATTGGGAAGTGTCAGCCGAAGTTGCGGCGAACGCCGGTAAAATTGACAACAAAAAACTGCTCGAGCGTGCCCGGTTGCCTGAGATCGAGAAGAGAGTTCGAGAATCGACGGCGGAGTTTAAAGCACTCCAGATCACACAACGCCCAGCCTTTGTGATCGCCACCGAAATTGGCGATCGAGCGGTGTTTTCCGGAGTTGTGAAACTTGAGCCATTGATGGCAACGATCGATTCAATGCTGGATGACGCAACAGTGTACGCGGCACACAAGGCCCATTTTGGCGACCCGCCGGCCAAATGAGCGATGGAAGATGGAAACGAGATTGTTACGAGATTCGCCTTGCCAGCGCAAGATTGTTGCCTACAACTTCCATTCGGCTCGCGAATATTAGTGCGAGTTCTTCGTCGGGGTCCATCGCAGCCGTGGCGGAGGTTAGAGTGCTGAGGCGTTTGCCAAAGGTGGCGCCGGGAAATTGCGATAAATGGAAATACGGCGATGCGGCGCACTCCTGCGTCGTCGGTCAGGAGCTAGTTAGAATCTGCAACCACAAATTCGTGTAAACGGTCGGATCCGCGCCCGGGAAGTCCGAGTTATTATGGGGTCCACCGGCGAACAGCTTGGCGTCATGAAATTAAGTGACGCCTTGCGCAGAGCGCAAGGCTTGGGGATGGATCTGGTGGAGATCGCTCCCACAGCCGCTCCACCGGTCTGCAAGATCATCGACTTTGGAAAATTTCGGTACGATATTTCCAAGCACACAAAGGATAAAAGATCGGCCGGTGCGAAGCTGAAGGAAATTAAGTTTCGCGTAAATATCGACGACCACGATTATCTGACGAAAATCCGGCACGCCGAAGAGTTCCTGGAGCGGGGAAATAAAGTGCGCGTGCAGCTTCAATTTCGCGGTCGCGAAATGGCGCACCAGGAATTTGGAATGCAGCTCGTGGAGAAAGTCCGAGATGATCTCTCCGGAATGTCGCAAGTGGAAATGGCACCGAAAATTACCGGTCGCAACATCACTATGACCCTGGCTCCTCTGCCGGCGAACCGTCGAAAGAGGCGATTCACTGCGCCGGGCGCACCGGGAGACAAGCCATCTGAAACACAAGAGGCCGCCGTTTTCCAGGCGGATACGTAAACGTCATGGATTAAATGACGCCTCGTAGGGCGTCGTCGCCCTCGGGTTCTAGAGGGTGTTCTACGTCGCGTAAACGCGAGTGAAGGCCTATCGTTAAAGCGCTGTGAATACAGCAATGCCTGCTGTGTAGTGAACGATTATGGCTTATGCGGCTTACGCGCGCCTGTCGGCGAAGTCTTGGGTGAAGCTGCCGGCGATGCAGGAATAGGTGTTGCTCTCAAGGATTGAAGCGTTTCCAGGCGTTTTTTGCGGTTCAGCGCTTCCTGATTTTTCGGATCGAGTTTTAACACCTTGTCGGTGTCGGCCATTGAATTGTTGATGTCACCCTTAACTTCATAAATGTAGCTACGATAACCGTAATACCGAGCTTCGTTCGGCTTGAGCTTGATTGCCTCGGAATAGTCGGCCAGCGCTTTGTCCATGTCGTTTGCTTTCATCTCCACCGCAGCGCGTTGTTCGTAGATACGTGGGTCGCCTGGCGAGATCTTGAGCGCTTCGGCATAGTCGTTAATGGCATTTTGAAATTGCTGGTTAGTCGCGGCGGCATAGGCGCGTTGCTGGTATACAGCAGAGAGATTCGGCGCATACTTGTGGTCCATAGAAGTCGCTTTGGTCAGCAGCTCAATGGCTTTGTCCCACTCTTGATTCTTGGATGCATCGGCACCATCGCGAGCAAGCTTGTTTGCTTCTTTGGCATCCTTATTGCCTTGCGCCTGGGACAACTGGGGAGCACAAAGAGCCAAGGCTGCGATGAAAGTAAAAACACAGATTTTTTTCATAATTTCCTTTGGACGTTGAGGTTCTTAAACAAATTGAAGTTCAGCCTGCGAATAGTTGGCTGCAAGCGGAACTGTTTCAAGTTTGTTCGGGAGAGGGCTTTTGCTCGATATCGATCTTTGGTTCGGGTTCCTTTGCAGCCGCAGCACGCGGCCCATGTTCATCGACACGGTTAATTCGCACGGCGCGACCAGTACTCTCGTCGATTTCGATTAGGGCACCTCGCAACCGTACCTCGCCGCTGGCGACCGGGAACGAGGCCGGCAGATTCGAGATGAACCGGTTCATAATTGGATCGACCGCTCGCCCGAGGATGGAATTTACTGGCCCACACATACCTGCGTCGCAAAGAAAAGCTGTGCCGCCGGGGAAGATTTGTTCGTCAGCGGTTTGAACGTGGGTGTGCGTTCCGATGACGGCAGAAACTTTTCCGTCGAGGAACCGGCCCATCGCAATTTTCTCGCTCGTAGTCTCTCCGTGTACGTCCACGATGATATTGCAAGTCTCGTGACGCATCTTTGCCACTGCTGCTTCGACCGAATGAAACGGGTTTTCCAAAATCGGCTGCATAAATGTGCGCGCCTGCACATTGATGACACCGACTTTTCCCTTGCCCGTTTCCAAAACGATCGAACCGCTCCCTGGCGCCCCTTCAGGATAATTCAAGGGCCGTAGCAAGCGCGGTTCAGTGTCGATGAACGTCAGAATCTCTTTCTGGTCCCACACGTGATCGCCTGTCGTGATGACAGAGACTCCGGCGCGCAACAGGTCGATGGTGATTTTTCCCGTGATACCGCGCCCGCCGGCGGCGTTCTCGCCATTAACGATGATGAAATCCAAGGCGTGTTTTGCTTTCAGTTCAGGCAGCCTCGAAATCACAGCCGTACGTCCCGGTTCACCAACGATGTCGCCAAGAATGAGAACCGTTAGCATTCTGCGATCATCGTATTTGCTTTGACTCGTTACAACGTTGAATCGCTGGATCGCGAATCCAGAGCTACCGTGTAACGACTTAACGCATCACACATGTCCCGGGTCCTTCGTCGTTCGTTATTCTTGCTGCTGGTCGTTCCGCTCGTGCTGTATGCCGCGGACAACGTCAGCGTTCTCGGCAGCAAACCGAACTGGAAGATTCTGGAACATTATCAGGACACCATCACCCGCGGTGAATTCGCGCATTTAATTTACGACGTTTACTGCACCCATGGATTCTCTCCGGATTTGATCGAAGTGAACAGCAAGAAAGCCCGGTTCCTGATGAACCGGGCATCGCCGAAATTCTTCGTGTTGCGGTTCGCAAAAAATGACGCGTCGCGCAACCCGGTACCACGTCTCTGGCATCGTGCTGGATCCCTGGGGTCTATCAAACGGGGCAAGCCGCTCTCAGGTTTGCGAATTGCGCTCGACCCGGGCCATCTCGGGGGAGAATGGGCGAAAATGGAAGAACGCTGGTTTCAGGTCGGTAACAGTCAGCCAGTCCAGGAGGGCGACCTGACCGTGAAAGTCGCGCGGCTACTCGCGCCGCGATTGCGCGACCTGGGCGCTAAAGTTTTCTTCGTTCGGAATAGCAATGAACCGGTCACTCCAAGACGCCCCGACGATTTTCGAGAACTCGCCACGAAAATCCTGATTAAAAACGGCGTGCCGCAGCCTCGCGCTGACATCCTTGATCCAACTGACCCGGAGAAAGAGCATACCATTCGCTGGCAAAGCGAAATCTTATTTTACCGTTACAGCGAGATCCGGCGCCGAGCGGCACTGGTAAACTTCAAACTGCATCCCGACCTGGTCCTTTGCCTGCATTTCAATGCGGAAGGTTGGGGCGCCCCGGATAATCCCACACTTACTGACACCAACCATCTTCATCTTCTTGTGAACGGTTCCTATCTGCAACAGGAGCTTGAATATGACGACGAGCGTTTCGAAATGATTCGGCGACTTTTGAGTCGTGTTTACGATGAGGAGTTGCCGCTTGCTGACACGATTGCCAGCGCAATGGCTCGTGAGACCCAACTACCAGCATACGAATACCCCACCACGAACAGCACTACGAAAGTCGGCAGCAGCGGTTATGTCTATGCGCGGAATTTGCTGGCTACGCGTCTTTATCGCTGCCCGGTAGTCTATTGTGAGCCTTATGTCATGAATAGCAATGACGCCTTCGCTCGTATTCAGGCTGGTGATTACGAAGGCACGCGTAATATCAATGGAACCGAACGCAAAAGTATTTTCCGCGAATACGCCGACAGCGTGACGGATGGATTAGTGGAATATTATTCGAAAGCGCGAGGTAAGTGCGACTGACCTGATCGCTGGTATTGTAGGGCGTTTCTGTGAAACGCCATGGCGTCTGACACAGACGCCCTACAACGCACCGATTGCCTCGCGGATATCATTGGGCGTGACATCACTGGTGAGATAGGCAGTGCCCATTCCTGGCGTTACAACAAATCGGATTTCTCCGTTTTTGAATTTTTTGTCCAATTTCAGGGCATTCAAAATTTTATCGCGTCGAAAATTTTTTGGCAGATTCGTAGGCAACTCGAATCGCCGTAAAAGGTCGACAACGGCATCGCGTTGATCACGCGGCAATCCCGCCCTTTTAATCGAGATCGCGCACGCAGCCACAATTCCAAGGCTGAGTGCTTCGCCATGAAGAAATTTCCAATAATTTCCCGCGCGCTCAATCGCGTGACCCACGGTGTGTCCGAAGTTGAGAACAGCGCGCCGGCCGGTGCGATCGTGTTCATCCTTTGTAATGATTTTTGATTTAATTTCGATGTTCCGACGAACAAGCTGTTGTAGCTCGATCGCCTGCCATGGACGTTGCTCCCGCGATTGAAGCTGTCTGAACAATTTCGTATCCGCGATAACGGCGTGCTTGATGATCTCTGCGAATCCCTGATTGAACTCGCGACCAGGCAAGCTTTTCAACACGTCAATATCGTCAATCACGAGCGAAGGCTGGTGCACTGCGCCAATCAGATTTTTCCCATCGATAGTGTTCACACCGGTCTTTCCGCCGATCGAGCTATCCACCATCGCAAGCAACGTCGTAGGAATCTGAACATGGGGAATACCACGATGGTAAATCGCCGCCACGAACCCGGAGATATCGCCGATCACTCCGCCCCCAAGGCCGATCACGAACGATTGCCGGTCCAAGCTTGCTGCGATCATCTGCTCGCAAATTGCTCCGGCTTGCTTGAGTGTCTTCGATTTTTCGCCCGCTGGAATCGTGATTAATGTCGGCTTAAAGCCAACTGATGTTAAGCTGCGTTTGACGCGATCGGCGAAGAGTGAACAAACGTTAGTATCTGAAATGATCGCGCAGTGTTGCTGGTGCGGCATCAAGTTTCGAATGCGCAAACCTGTTTCGTTAAGTAATCCTGCTTCTACAATCGCATCGTAAGTTGAATGACTTACGCAAACTCGGATCGCCCTCACGGTGGCGGGGCTGGCGTAGGCGATGGATTCCAGCGGTATTGTCCGTCCGGATCATTAGCCGTTGACGCACTGTTCGTGAATGTGCTCCAAGGCATCGTCTCCGAATGCAGATCAGCGAAGAGAGCGTTAATGCGAGTGCGCGTGTTCTGTGTTCCACCCGTGACAGTTTGATTATTTGGTTTAGTTGTCGCGGTGCCGTTTCCATTTCCCAAAACCGTGCCTCCAGGTACGTCCGTCGCTCTGCCCAGGAAGCTCACGTCCGGTCCCGCCGCCCCTGCCGGTGCAAACAGTACGAAAATCGTAGGTTTCGAAATTATGCTAACTGCTATTCCGACGCTGTTAGGGTTGATGCCATAGCTGATCGGTGACGCCAAATTTGGAGTTGCGTTAGCACCAATCTCCGACGGTGAACGTCGATCAAAGGGTGATTCCAAGACGCCCCATGCAGAGAGGTACTTTTGATTCGATTCCAGCTGCAGCATCCATGAACTGCTTGTTAAAAACAGAGTGCCGTCACTGTCATTCATATAGGCCTGTGCCGCGATTCCGATCTGGCGCAGGTTGCTCAGGTCTTTTGTCGCCTTCCCGCGCTCGATGATGCCGGTGTAAACCGGATAAGCGATCGAAACGAGAACGGCGATGATCGCCATTATGACCAGCAATTCGATCATCGTGAAAGCGCGCGCAAAATGGAGGTTCTTGGCCATTGATCTGGTCGATTAGGAAGCCATGATATTTGCCAGGCCGAGGAGCGAAAGCGAAAAAGACTTCCGAAAAAGGAACTTGCTTGACAACATCGTTTCCCGTTTGTGTATGTAGATCATGCCAGACGAAGTGCCCTCTCAACCTCCGACTCCGCCAGGTCCGGAACCTGGCATGACAGCAAAATCTACATCGACCGGTTTACCTTCCAATGTGGCTGCCGCAATCGCCTGCATCCCGTTGATCGGTGGCATCGTTTTTTATATCCTCGAAAAGCACGACGGCTTCGTGCGCTTTTACGCGATGCAGTCGATTATCTTCGGGGGCGCATGGCTCCTGTTTAATATTGCGTCGATGATCGTTCACGCGATCTTTATCAGCGTTCCTGCGGTCGGCCTGTTTTTGTCCGTGATCTGGGGTCTAGTGGCCATGCTTGTGCATGTCGCGTTTCTCGTCGTTTGGATTATTGCGACTGTAAAAGCGTTTACAGGCAAGCGTTGGGAGATTCCATACGTCGGACCGCTTGCGGAAAAACAATTGGCCGGCGGCTCATAAGCCACGGGACCGTTCCCGATTTCACGCTGGCAGATGGAAGGTGCTTTATCTGTTGTAGGGCGTCTGTGTCAGACGCCTGGCGTTTCACAGAAACGCCCTACAATTTTTGTTAACGCCCGAGCAGCTTCACCACTACCTCAGTCAAGATCAGTTCGTGATCCAGCTGTGTGGTGACTAATTGCACATTCGCGGTCAGGCACGCTTTCATTGCATCAATCAGTTGATCGGTTTCAAAACGACCTGCCTGTTGTGCCGCAATCCCAAGCGCGTAGGCGTTGACCGAGCCATCCTTCTTGCGCGGCAAATGGCCCGTTGCCTCGGCAGGCAGCCTGTTAATCGCGGAAATGAACTGAAACGGCGAGTGCGGTCGCGCCACGCGGCACCGTTCCATCAGATCCTTCGCGAGCAGCAGATTACGGATAGTAGGAACGATCGCGACCAGCAAGATGCCGATGGCGGTTTCGCCTTGGTCCAGCAAACGTCGCACCAGCTTCAATGACAATTGGAGGTCGCGAGCTGCCAGCGCGTTGCCCAGTTCGAAAATGACGCCGGCGCGTGAGAGCGGCACCAGGTCGCGAACGAGTCCGACATTCACTCCGCGTTCGCTGCCCAGAAACGTATCGATCTTTTCCAGTTCGTTGTCGATTTGTCGAGTGTCGCCCCCGGTTAGCAACACAAAAAGGTCGAGCGCATTCTCGTCGAACTGGAGTTTCCTCTTTTTTGCGTGCTGCTGGACCAGCTCAAGCGCTTCTTCTTCCCACCCGCCTCGGCCGGAATCCAGCCGGTCGAAAACCTGTACCTCCGCGCGTTTGAGAAGTGTTTTATAAAAAGAACGACGTTTATCCAGGTCAGTCGCACTAATCAGCAGGGTGACACCGGAACCTAGGCCGCCATCGAGTATCTCGGCCAATTCTTCCAAAGCTGATTGCACCGAGGTTGAACGCGCTTTTTGATCGTCACCGAAAAAATTAGCATTCTTTAGCCAAACCACTTTGGTGTCGCCGAAAAAAGGCAGCGTTTGGAGTGCCTCGATTGTCGATCGTACTCGCGCTACGGCCTGGTCGGCGTTATCGGCAGCGCCATCAATGATCTCCAATCCGAAATCACCCGCGCCCGGTGGCGTCAGATTGGAGGCGAGCTCTGTGGCCGCTCGCTTCACTTCTGCTTCGTCGGAACCGAGGACGGCGTGAATGGTAGGGCTTGTCGCTTTTATTTTTACCTTCGGCATTGCGATTTCATCGCATGCTGATAACGGCATGACAAGGTTGCGTCGGGAATCTATTCGCCCGCGCTGCGCTGCAGCGCCGCCTTCGTGTACTCTCGGTTGAGCTTGGCAATGAAACTGGCGCTGATCTCAGCCGGGCAGACCGCTTCGCATTCGTACGTATTGGTGCAGTTACCGAATCCTTCCGCGTCCATTACCTTGACCATTCGCAGCACGCGACTTTCTCGTTCGGGATCCCCTTGCGGTAAGAAGGACAGGTGCGAGACCTTCGCTGCTGCAAAAAGCATCGCTGATCCGTTTGGACAAGCCGCTGCGCATGCTCCGCATCCAATACAGGCCGCAGCTTCCATGGCGAGATCGGCATCATATTTGGGAACCAGGATCGAATTTGCTTCTGGCGCTGAGCCTGCACGTGCTGAAATGAATCCGCCAGCTTGCACTATGTGGTCGAGGGCTCTGCGGTCGATGACTAAATCTTTAACAAGCGGGAACGATCCTACTCGGAAAGGCTCGACCGTGATGGTTGCGCGGTCGCGAAACTTTCTCATGTAAAGCTCGCACACTGCACCCGGATGATCAGGGCCTTGCGGTTCGCCGTTGATCGTCAGCGAGCAAGTTCCGCAAATCCCTTCACGGCAATCGGAGTCGAACGCGATTGGTTCTTTTCCGATTTTCACCAAAGTTTCATTAAGAATGTCGAGCATCTCGAGAAACGAGGTGTTCGGTGAAATGTCACGCACCTCGTAATCGATGAGTTTACCGGCCGTTTTTGCATTTGTTTGCCGCCAAATTCTTAACTTGAAGTTCATCGTCTCACGTCATTCCGAGGGGAGCGAAGGAAAGCTCACTTATAGCTCCTTTGTGCCAGGTGCACTGTTTCAAAATTGAGCGCCTCGCGATGCAGTTTCGGAAGCTGGCCGTCACCTTCATATTCCCAGGCAAATACCGCAGCGTGGTTTTCGTCGTCGCGCAGTGCTTCGCCATCCGCGGTTTGATGTTCCTCACGAAAATGCGCACCGGCGGATTCATCGCGCTCCAGGGCGTCGATACACATCAGCTCGGCGAACTCCAGGAAATCCGCGACGCGCCCCGCACGTTCCAGCGATTGATTGAAATCGTCAGCATCTCCAGGAACAACCACCTCGTGCCAGAATTGGTGTCGCAGCTCGGGGATTTTCTTGAGGGCTTCGCGCAATCCTTTTTCGTGACGCGACATTCCGCATAGGTCCCAAAGAAGTAGACCAAGCTCTCGATGAAACGAGTCGACTGAGCGAGTGCCGTTAATGTTAAGCAGTTTTTCAATCCTGGCGCGAACGCTTGCTTCGGCTGCACGAAACTCATCACAATCCGGCGATGGCCGTTTTCCCATCTGACCGGCCAGGTAACTCGGCAGCGTGTTCGGCAAAACGAAATAGCCATCGGCCAAACCTTGCATAAGAGCACTGGCACCAAGCCGATTGGCGCCGTGATCGGAAAAATTGGCCTCACCAATTACGAATAAGCCGGGCACATTGCTCATTAGATCGTAATCCACCCATAAGCCGCCCATCGTGTAGTGGACGGCAGGGTAGATCCGCATCGGCACTTTGTACGCGTCTTCTCCGGTAATCTTTTCGTAGACCTCAAACAGATTCCCGTAACGTTCGCGGATCGTGTGCTCTCCCAGGCGCTTGATCGCATCGGCAAAATCGAGATAGACGCCGCGCCCTCCGGGACCAATGCCGCGCCCCTCGTCACAGACTTCCTTTGCCGCCCGCGACGAAATATCGCGCGGCGAAAGATTACCGTAACTCGGATACTTTCTCTCCAGATAATAATCGCGATCCGCCTCAGGGATTTCGCGTGGCGGCTTGCCCCGGTCCTCCTTGCGTTTCGGAACCCAGACACGCCCATCATTCCGGAGCGACTCGGACATGAGCGTGAGCTTCGATTGATAATCGCCACTCACCGGAATGCATGTGGGATGGATCTGCGTGAAAGCCGGATTCGCAAAGAGCGCGCCCCTCTTGTAGGCGCGATAGGTGGCCGTGACATTACAACCGCGAGCATTGGTCGACAGATAAAAAACGTTTCCATACCCGCCGGTAGCGAGCACGACAGCATCCGCTGCGTGTCTTTCGATTTTTCCAGAGCACAGACTGCGCGTCACGATTCCCTTGGCCTGTCCGTCGACAATCACGAGATCTAGCATCTCCGTTTGTGGAAACATCTGCACAGTACCGGCTTTGACTTGATGGCAAAGCGCCTGGTAACAGCCCAGCAGAAGTTGCTGACCGGTCTGTCCGCGCGCATAGAAGGTGCGCGACACCTGGGCGCCCCCAAACGAACGGTTGGCCAGGAGTCCGCCATATTCGCGGGCAAACGGAACGCCTTGTGCGACGCATTGGTCGACAGATAAAAAACGTTTCCATACCCGCCGGTAGCGAGCACGACAGCATCCGCTGCGTGTCTTCGATTTTTCCAGAGCACAGACTGCGCGTCACGATTCCCTTGGCCTGTCCGTCGACAATCACGAGATCTAGCATCTCCGTTTGTGGAAACATCTGCACA
>DASXMV010000105.1:0-19267 GCA_036495465.1 Candidatus Udaeobacter sp.
CTTCGGCACCGGGCGCAAACGCGCGATTCATCCAATAACAGGGCGCACACTCCTGTGTTCCATAAAAGCGAACCCCTTGAATCTCAAATTCCTGGTGAACGAACCCGTTGAGATCGACGCCACGTGTGATCACGTTGCGCCGGGCCACGCCGGGCGAGCAATCGTGTATCCCCAGCGCAGTGCAAAGCTCATCGAAAACGTCGAGCGAGAAAAACGTGATCTGACCTTTGTAATCGTCCTTAAAATCCAGGTAACGATCATCGCGAATTCCGCGGCCCGCGAGGCATTCCAGCACCGGTACTTCGATCACAGGATGCGTGTCCGGCTCGCGACCATGATGGCCGACGAAGTTGTGTCCCGACGAAATGTACAAGTGACAGATTTCCACAGGCTGCAACAATATCTGAAATCACCGTAGATGAAAGAAGCGCACAGCGTGGGTCCAGGGAGGATCATTCGACGAAAGCAGGATGGTTCACTCGAATATTTGCGGGACGACCTGACGATTGAGGAGCCGCTCGAAATTCGAATTGGCCGCAAAACTCTGGCCACAACCATGCGGACACCCGGTCACGATGAAGAGCTCGCTGTCGGGTTTCTGGTCTCAGAAGCGATCGTGCACGATCGGAACGCGATTGCGGAAATTTCGTCAGATCGCGCCAACCGGGTGGTCGTTAGTCTGAACGAAGGCGTGAAATTGAAACTTAATTCCGCGCAGCGCTTCGGAACGATTTCATCAAGTTGCGGGTTATGCGGCAAGACGAGCATCGAGGAGATCCGACAAAATTTTCCACCAATTGGGTCATCAGCAGTTCGGATCGATATCGAAACATTACTGTCGCTTCCGGAAAAATTGCGAAAAGGGCAGAGCGACTTCGCGCGGACCGGCGGAATTCATGCCGCAGGGATTTTCAATTTAAACGGCGCAGCGAAAATTGTGCGCGAGGACATCGGCCGTCACAACGCTGTCGACAAAGTCATCGGGCGCGCATTTCTCGATGGCTTGATGCCGTTGGATCGACACCTGCTGCTGGTGAGCGGCCGCGCGTCGTTTGAAATCGTACAAAAAGCGCTGGCCGCTGGCATTCCAATCGTCGCTGCGGTTTCAGCGCCTTCGACTCTGGCAGCCGATTTTGCGCGAGAAAGCAATCAAACGCTGATTGGGTTTTTGCGTCCACCTTCGTTCAACATTTATTCGCACATCGAGCGGGTGATTCTGGAACCGGATTAACCGAGGAAGTTCACCTGGCAATTTTGGAAGTGCCATTGTCAACCCGCCGCGGTCGACGCCCGCGGCTACAGCATCAAGGTCTCGATCTCACCTGTATACTTCCACTCATCTGCGGAAGAAACTAAACCAGCACGAACGGGGTTATCTCGAACGTAGTTCCATTTTTCGCCGTAACTTTCTGCGGAGCGCAGCACGTGATCAAAAAATTCGCGTTGCCATAGAGGTGTAGCCGCGGGCGCTGACCGCGGTTGCTCAAGGCCATGAATCTTTCGGCTCGTGTAGCTCTTCCAAAAACCTACAAACTCGGATAACGGCTTCGCATCCAGCTCAGATCTACAGAAAAAATGAACGTGGTCGGGCATGATGACGTACCGGCCAACAGCCCAGCCATGTCGATCATGAGCCGCGCGCCATTCGGCGATTAGAATGTTTGCGACGTTGTCGCAAGCCAGAAGTTTCCTTCGATGCTGGGTGCAAGCCGTCACGAAATAAATTGGAGCATCAATCCAGATGCGCCCAAGTCGCCGCAGATGCTTATGCATCCCGGCGTTGTAGCCGAGGGCGCCGATCTCGGCAATTTGAGATGCGGCCACGCCCCGTCACGGCGGCAGTCAGCGCCCGCGGCTACAGGACTAGCGCTGCGCGGCGAACACCGCTTCCGGATCGGCGCCGGAAACTTTGCCTACCGCGATCCAGCCGATACGGCTGACGAGTGCGCCGACTAAAAACGAAATTGCCGCCCAGGGAATGAACCCTAAGAAACGGAGAATCAATGCGAGCGGTCCGTTAAGAACTTCGCCGGAGCGAATGAGCCAGCCGGACCCGTGTTCGTGAATAGCGCGATCGGCTGCGCCGTGTTTAGCAACGCTGAGCCAAATCAAAAGCACTGTCTCAACGGCTGCGGCGTAGAATCCGATGAAATTCAGCGCGAAAATTCGATGTCCGAGCAATTCCAAGACGGCAGCGGCAGACCCCAATCCGGCAGTTCCAAAATGAATCGGCAGCAGTGTGCGATGTAAAAACCACGCCGGAATAGCCGTTGCTCCAATGAGCACGCCGGTGTAAGTCGCGAGTAAAGTTCCAAAAATTGCCGAACCAAAAATGAAAATCCCGGCGGCGAAGCTGAGAAGTTGATCAAGTGTGCCTGGGAAAATCTGACGCGCGTGCAACTCGATCGCTATCAACCCCGGAACCGCGCACGTACCAAATGCTGTCAAAATCCACGCGCCCATCGACATGGCAGAGCGATGTTTGAATACCCGCAGCATGTTGAGGAAGAGATGGGGACGGCCCAGATCCAGGATCAGTAGAATCGGCGAGAGGATGGCCCCAGTGATGACGGCGAGCCACACGGCTGCGCGCGCAAGATCGACATGATGAAACAGCACCGCCGCAAACGCGATCAGCGCCGACATCCCGCCGATTCCGCCAAAGAAAAAGTAGAGCGGAATTTCCCAGGTCCAGACCGGCGGTTTCACCACCGGCTCACCGTAGTAGCCGGGTTTTCGCGGAATTGGCCCACCCACAACGTCGACGCCGCGACCGGGAACGACTCCTTCCTGCCACGCTTTCTCGCGCAGCTGTTCAAGTCGCTTTTCTGATGCAGGGGTATTCATCAAGATGAAAATGCGAATGCCAGCAGTGTCACAATGAGCGAGGCGATTGCAGTCGCGAACGCCGCAGTCCACGCAGATTTTAAATAAATCGTTGGCACCTCCGGTTTCGGCGGAAGCCCGTAGGTCTCCGGTTCGCCGAGGATCAAGAAGAATGCATGGATACCGCGCACCGACGTGCCCGTCGGATCGTAAAGTTGCGCGTCATTGTAATCGTGTTGGCGCAAGTCTTCGACGCGCTTCGTTGCGCGTGCGCGCAGATCATCAAGTCTCCCGAAAACGATTGATTCGGTTGGACAGACCTTGGCGCAGGCGGGAACGAGTCCGCTCTTTTGTCGATCGTAACAGAACGTGCACTTGAAAGCCCCGCCGGCATTTGGCAGCGGCTCCGGCCGACGATCGATCACACCAAATGGACAGGAGACGACGCAATATCCGCATCCGTTGCACACGTCATTCTGCACGAGAACCGAACCGACTTCGGTGCGCACGATTGATCCGGTCGGGCACGCTTCGAGGCAACCGGCTTCTTCGCAATGCTTGCAGACATCAGAAAGAAAAACCCAGCGAAATGGATCCTCACCGTTGCCTAACGAGTGAGAGCCAACGAGCTGACTTCCTTTTTGTCGGTCCTGCTCGAGGAACATGACGTGACGCCAGGTCGAAGCGCCGAGATGTCCGGTGTTGTCGTAGGAATTTCCCGACCACGTAAAGCCGTCATCCGGAACTTCGTTCCATTCCTTGCACGCGACCTCGCACGCTTTGCAACCAATACATACAGTCGGATCGGTGAAGAAACCGACCTCGACGTTTTCCTGCACGTAATTGTGCCGGCGCTGGTTGGTGCTGTGTGTGCCTTCGCCGATCATAAAATCTGATCGTTGAGCTCCGCCGTCTCTGCAGCCCTCATTCTTTTCCTTCCATCGCGTGACCGCCGCCGCCCGCCATCACGTCGCGCTGCGGTTCCTCGGGATGCAGAACAACCGGGCCTGTTTGAGGTGCGTATTTGTTCAGGAACTCGGCAAATGCGCGTCCACGCGGCAGACGCCCCGGCACTATGTTGCAAGTGCAAGCCTTGGCTTCCATAATCGTCACATTTGGTTCGCCGGAGATCGAGAGAAGATCATTTGCGGCGCTGCCGCGCACGAGACCGGCTGTTCCATAGTGATAGGGCAATGCGACCTGGTGCAGTGTTCTCCCATTGAGATGCAATGGCCGAGTACGCCGACTAACGAGTGCGCGCGCTTCAATCGCTCCACGCAAGGTAACAATGCAAACATAATCGCCGTTGCGGGTCTTGAGCTCACGCGCAAGCTCGGGCGAAATTTCAGCGAACATCTCCGGCTGTAATTCCGCGAGATGGCTGAGAAAACGCGACATGCCGCCTGCCGTGTGATGTTCGGTGAGGCGATATGTGGTCAGGACGAATGGAAATCTGGAATCGCCCGGGGGTGCGAACCGATTTTTGCTGCGCGGAAACCAAAGCTCCGGCGGATTGGTATCGCGCGAATAAAGTTCGTTTGATACGGGCGACTCGAGCGGTTCGTAATGAGTGGGAAACGGTCCGTCCTTCAAACCTTTTGGCACGTAAATCCAACCCAAACCGTCCTCGTGCAGGATAAACGGCGCATCACCTGGAATCGCATCAAGACCTTCGGCGCCTACCTCGGGCTCGTAGTCGGGAGCTTTGCCTTGCACAAACCCGGCAACATCGAGGCCGGTCCATTTTTCCGAGTCCCACCAGATTAATTTTTTCCGTTCGCTCCAGGGACGGCCGTCCGGCCGCGCACTGGCGCGATTATAAATGATTCGGCGATCGCTTGGCCAACTGAAGCCCCAGCCGTGCCCCAGATAATCTCGTGACTTCCGCGCGTTTGCCCTGTTCACACCATCGCGACCAAACACGCCAGAGTAAATCCAGGCGCCAGATGCAGTGGATCCGTCAGCTTTCAATTCAGCGAAGCCATTGACCTGTGGGCCGTGATGCGGATTGCCTTGGCGGTCAATGCCGCCGAAGAGAACGCCGTCGCCGGCGCCGCGGTCAGCGCCTGTGGCTACAGGGTTCGTGTACCAACCGTTGATCTCCGCGAGCACGGCTTCCATTTTCGGGTCGCCGAGATGATCTTCCGGATACCACCAGTCGAGCGCACGCAATGGTTCATCGAGCGGGTCGTCCGATGCTTTCGCTTTCGCAATCAGACGCAAAGCCAATTGATGTATAAACCACGCCTCGGAACGACAATCACCTGGTGGGTCGACAGCTTTCTCGCGCCATTGCAAAAGTCGCTGCGTGTTTGTGAACGCGCCTTCCTTTTCGGCGTGACCCGCCGCCGGGAAAAAGAAAATTTCAGTCTCGATGTCCTCGGTCTTCAACTCACCGCGCTCCACTTCAGGCGATTCGCGCCAGAAATTTGCAGATTCGATCTCAACCAACTCGCGCACGACCAGCCATTTCAATTTCGATAGCGCTTTTCGCTGGAGCCGCCCGTTCGGCGCACCGACGACCGGATTTTGTCCCATCAGAAACATGCCCTCCATTTTTCCGTCGAGCATGTCGTAGAGAAACTCAAAAAAGGAATGGTTGCCGGTCAGTTTCGGAAGAAAACCGTAACCGAAATCGTTTTCGAGTGTCGCACTTTTCCCGTAGTACGCCTTCAGCGTACTCACGAGATACTTGGGGTAGTTCGACCAGAGGCCGGTTTTCTTGGTGTAGTTATCCAGATACTTTTGAAGGGTCTCGTCTCCTTTGCGCGGCATTGTCAGATAGCCAGGCAGAATGTCGTATAGGGTCGGAATATCAGTCGAGCCCTGAATTGAGGCATGACCGCGCAAGGCCAGAATTCCGCCGCCGGGTCGGCCGATATTTCCAAGCAACAATTGCAAAATCGCAGCCGTTCGAATGATCTGCACTCCTTTCGAATGCTGCGTCCACCCGACTGCGTAGCAAACTGCGGCGGTCCTCTCCGGGCCAGATGCTGCAGCGAGACAATGCGCGATCTTGTGAAAAAGATCGGGCGGAATCCCGCAGATTTTCTCAACCATCTCTGGGGTGTAGCGGGAAAAATGACGTTTTAGTTTTTGAAAAACACATTGTGGATCTTGCAACGTAAGATCACGCTCTGGCCGGCTCAGATCGCCGCCTTTGTAGACCCAACTATCGCCCTCATAAGCGCGCTTCTCTGCATTCCAACCAGAGAAATACCCGTCGCCGCTGTCTTCCGGGTCGCCGTATTCGTCAGACAAAATGCAAGATGCATTGGTATAATGGACGACGTACTCATGAAAATAGAGGTTGTGTTCAATCAAATGCCTGATGAGTCCCCCGAGAAATACAATGTCTGTGCCTGCGCGGATTGGCGCCCAGATGTCGGCCAGTGCACTTGTCCGCGAAAATCGTGGATCCACATGGATGATTGTGGCGCCGCGCTCCTTAGCCTTCATTACCCAACGAAAACCGACCGGATGCGCCTCCGCCATGGATGAACCTTCGATCAAGATGCAATCAGCATTGGCCAGATCTTGTTGCGCGGTTGTAGCTCCGCCCCGGCCAAAGGAGGTACCCAGACCGGGCACCGTGCTGCTATGTCATATCCGGGCCTGGTTGGACACACACACCATGCCCAGGCCTCCGGTAAACAGTTTTTTAATCAAATAATTTTCTTCGTTGTCGAGTGTGGCGCCGCCGAGGTGGCAAATCGCAGTCGTGTGATTGATGGTCGCACCATCTTTCTTGTGCACGAATGTGCGCTTGCGTGATTCCCAGATACGCTCGGCCACCATGTCCATGGCGCGCTCGAGCGACATTTCCGTCCATTCCTTCGCGCGTGGAGCGCGGTATTTCATCTTCGTTTCCCGCCGCGAATGTGTCAGCAATTGGTAGGAGGCGGCGCCTTTCGGACAAAGGTTTCCCTGGCTGATAGGCGACTCCGGGTCACCTTCGATTGAAATCAGTTTTCCTTCCTTGTGGTAAATCACCTGTCCGCAGCCGACGCCACAATACGGACAAATGGAGCGTGCGACTTTTGCGTCATCGATACGCGCGTGCATCGCACGCGTCTTTGCCGACATCGATTCGATGCCGGTGCCATCCTTGCGCTCGCGAATTTGCCTAACGAGCGGCCATTTCGAAAGCAGCGCAAACATATTCTCCATTCACTTCTTCGCGGCTGGAGCGAACTTCAGTCGCTTGAAAATGCCATACCGCGGCGAGTTGAGCCAGCAAAAACAAAACGCAGTTGGGTACTCACACCGATTGTTCACGTCGTGGCGGTCTGACGATGATCGGCAGCACAACGGAAACGAGCATCACGCCCGCGATCACGTGTAGCGCTGTGGCATAGTTGCCGGTGGTCTCACGCATGCGCGCGATGTACAGCGGTCCGAACAGACTGGCGAAACTCCAGGCCGTTAGCATTAAACCATAAATGGGTCCCACATTCTTCGGTCCGAAATAGTCTGCGGTGAAGGCAGGCATGGTGCCGAACCCGCCGCCGTAACACATCAGGATAATAAACGCGACGATTGTCATTGTTGACGACGAAGTGATCGTCGGCAGAAACCAAAAAAGCAGAACTTGAAGAATAAACATGACCGCGAAAGTCGCGCGTCGCGTGATCAAGTCCGAGACCCAGGCCCAGAACACCCGGCCTACACCATTACCTAAACTCGCGATTCCAACCATACCGCCAGCGACGATCGCGCTCACCTTAGTGAGTTCCTGAAAAACAGGTCCTTCCTGCGAGATCAGAGAAATCCCCGCTGAAGTATTTAAGAACAAAATCGACCAAAGGACCCACCACTGCCAACGTTTCAGTGCTTCGCCCAGGACGAAGTCATGCGTGGCACGTTGGGCAGTTTCTTTCGCAGTCGGAGCCCACCCTGGTGGCTGGTAGCCCTCCGGCGGGTTTTGCATGAACAACGCCGCGATGATCGCGATGATTAAGTAGGCGATGCCGAGATACGCGAAGGTACTTAAGACGCCGACCGATTGAATGAGCCGTGTTGCGACCGGCGCAGTGATCAGCGCGCCAGCGCCGAAACCACCAACCGCAATTCCTGTGATAAGGCCGCGCTTGTCAGGGAACCATTTCACGAGCACAGCTACTGGAACAATGTAGCCAAGACCTAGCCCAAGACCGCCGATGAAGCCGTAACTAAGATACAGCCACCAAAGTTTGTTCGCCGAATAGCTCGCCAGAAAGACGCCCAGGCCATAAAGCACCGCGCCGGTCAAAGCTACAATTCGCGGACCTTTCCGCGCCATCCACAAACCGCCGAAGAATGCCGCGAAACCGAGCACGAAAATGCTAATGGTAAATGTGAATGTTACCTCCGAAATGCTCCAGCCAAATTGTTTCGACAACGGAATGCGGAACACGCTCCACGCGTACACCGCGCCCAGCGCTATCTGAAGAAATATGCCGGCAATCGCGATGACCCACCGATTAGCAACTTTCATAATTTCCTCTGCTGCCGGTAACTACAAAGCAATCGTGCGCCGGTACAGAATCGGTTGTTCGTCAAGGATTTGAAACTGAATTCGTCAATCCCTGCACGGACATTGCGCTGACTAGCGGAGGTCACGCCTCCATTCAACTTGCCCTTCGGTTCGAATGGCAAGTTAATTTTGTGGCATTCTTCACCGTGTGAAGGCGAGCAGACGTGTCCTGCTACGCTCCTATGACCGGAACCGCAGCTAATGATTCAACGGCACCCAGCCGCGGGTGGAGTAATCACCCAGCGTAAGAGAGATCATGATAAACAACCAGATCACGCCAGCGACTGCCGCAAGATGCAGAATGCGGCTGCTTCCCTTTATGTGCATGAAGTAAAGGGCAATCACGATTGCCTTGGCGATCGCCACCGCGAGCGCGACAATCAAATTGAAACGGACCCAGGTTGACGTAGGCGATCGTCCACGTCAGCGCGAGCAGCGCCAGCAAGACGATGCATGTGCGCACGTAGATTTTCGGTTGAACAACTTTTTCCATCAGCGGTGCCCCACCAAATACAAAAGAGGAAATAGAAAAACCCACACAATATCGACCAAGTGCCAGTACAGGCCGGCGATTTCGACTGTGTTGTGATTTCCGTGTGAAAACTTTCCAAGCCACGCAAGCAGCGCCAACACCAGCATGATCCCGATGCCGACATTGACATGAATTGCGTGAAGCCCGGTCATGGCAAAATAAATCCAGAAGAACAATTGAGCATTAGGAGGATCAGTACCGTGCCACTCAAAGTGCCTGCCAGGGACCAAATGATCCAAATAGTCATTGTAATATTCCACGCCTTTTATCGACATGAAGACGCAACCCAGAAAGGCTGTGCCAATCAGCAAACCTGTAAGCATGCGCCTTTGATCCAGCTTGGCCGCGCGTACGGCCAATGCCATCAACAGGCTGCTAACTAAGAGAAATCGCGCACGGCAGCGGTCGAGGACGCCTGTTAATTGTCGGATTCGGGTGACAACAGCGCTGCGAAACCACATCGCCGGGTCGGTGATGCTCAACTATGGCGTGATTTCACGCGCGAATTTGAAACCTGCTAACCGCACTGCGCTTGCATCGACATTTTTTCCAAGTGCGAGCACTTGGAAAGCGCGACCGAGCATTTCCGGATGCAACAAGGTTTGAAGCGCTCGCTTGATTTTACGATCGATCCCGGTCGAATTCACCGCTCGATCTTGGACGAGATCTGGCCAGGTAGAAATGATTCCGGTGAAGAAATGGTGCTGATCAGTGAATCCGGCAACGTTCAGGCCATTTCTTTTTGCGCGGTCGACAATGCTTGCCCAATCAACGTGCATCGTGATATCCGCGTGACCGACTTGTTCGAACGGAGAGTCCAGGTGTCGATGGAGTGTCCGGACTTGAACGTTTCTCTGAACTTCTTCACCCCATTGTCCGTAATCGATGGCGATGACGTATCCTCGGTCCAGGTTTTCTGCGACGCCGTCGATCCATTCTAGAGCGGTCTGGTTGAATGTTGTGTTTGAATGCGCACGCTCGATGAATACAAGTGCGCCATTCTGTAAATCGACAAACTTTTCCACTCGGCCGCTGATCAAGCGTACTGGCATTGCGTCCAGCAATTCGTTTGAAAAGTGGATGCCAGTGAATGGGTCTAGTGAACTGCGCCATTCAACTTTTTTCCGAAATGACTCCAGCATTTGCAATTGCCGGTCTCGCAGAATCGGAAACGGTTCGACGATTCGGTACCGTAAAGCTTCAAAGAAATCCGGGGCGTAAGCTTTGGCAGATTGGAGAACGTCGCGCGCAAACTGGCCATCGTGTGCCCCGTGCTCAACAATGACGAAATCGTTGATTTTGCCGAGTTGCTCCCAGATCTGAGCGAATTGCGCCATCATCAGTTGCCCGAAAAGCGGGCCGACGCTGACATTAGTGAAATAGTCGCCTTTTCGGCCAATCGAGCAGCGGCCAGAGGAATAGTACCCGTGCTCCGGATGATAAAGCGCCTGTTCCATGAACCGGGCAAACGAGACGGGTCCGTGTTCTTCGATCTCCTTACGAATCAATCCGATTATCGCCGCGTTTTCATTACCAGTACTCAACCACCAATGCTCCATGTTAAAGGCTCAACTCTCAACTGGGAGAGCACGCCTTGGGCATTGGGCGTTGAGAGTTGGGCGTTGGCGCGTACCTTGGCCACCTAGTCTTCGTAAAGCTTGAGACCGACTACCACATATTTGCGGCCACCGCCGGGCTATCGTTTTCGGCCACCCTGGTATTTGAGACCATGGTTTTATGTTCCCGTTGCCATCGTAGCGGTGCTTGTCGTCGCATCGGCAGTCTACGTCTCAAGCCTGGTCGCCGACCTCGAGGCGCAGGCCAAAACGTTTGACCTAACTAAGCTCGAACAAATGGAATCAGCGAGCGTAATCCTTGATCGTAACGGCAAGATCTTCGGCCAGATTTATGTTGAGAACCGTGAAACCGTTCCGTATGAGCAGTTGCCTCCCGATCTGGTTAAGGCTGTCATCGCAGTCGAGGACGCAAAATTTTATCAGCACCACGGGTACGATTTATTCGGAATCATCCGCGCCGCGCTGAAAAATTTGACTGCCGGTCACGTACGCCAGGGCGCCAGCACGGTTACACAGCAACTCGCGCGAAACAGTTTTTCACTCAAAGAGAAAACGTTCCGCCGTAAACTGCTCGAGATTTTCCTGGCACGACGGATTGAAGACAACTTCAGCAAACAGAAAATAATGGAGTTGTATTTGAACCGGATCTACTTCGGTGGCGGGCTGTACGGTGCAGAAGCGGCATCACGCGGGTACTTTAACAAGCCGGCCCGTGAAATGTCTCTGGCAGAATGCGCCACGCTCGCGGGTTTGATTAAGAGTCCCAACAGACTGTCGCCTTGGACCGACCGCTCAACTTCACGCGATGCGCGTGATTACGCCCTGGATCGAATGCGCGACCTGCGCTTTATCAGCCGCGAGCAATATGCCAACGCGCGAGCTCAGGAAATCGTTGTGGGCAGCCGGCAGAACGCACAGGGCCAAACCTACGCTGTGGATTACATCCGCCAGCAGGTGATCGCAGCAGTCGGATGGGATCGCGCAATAAACGAGGGCTATCGGATTCACACGACAATTGATGTCGATCTGCAAAAAGTCGCCGAAGATTCCTTGCGATCGAATCTGGAGCGAATCGAACAGCATCCTGATTACAATCACCAGACTTACGCCCAATATGCGGCGTCGTTTCGAAAGGCGAAGGCAAACGGGAAAATGGCTGATCAACCTCCGCCGGAATACCTTCAGGGCGCTGTCATCGGCCTGGACAATGTAACAGGTGACATTCTCGCACTGGTCGGTGGACGCGATTTCGAGCACAACCAATTCGATCGCGCGCTCCAGGCCCGCCGGCCGGCCGGGACTGCGATGTTGCCCTTTGTCTATGCGGCCGCGTTCGAAAAAGGAATGTATCCCGGGTCTCTGGTAGAAGATTCGCCGCTGGATAATCGCGCGGTGATGATCGGTGGAACAACGGGAATTCTCGGAGAATGGGGGCCCGAAAGCTCCGAGAACCGTTACGAAGGCGCGATGACCGCCAGACAAGCGCTGGTCAAATCAAAAAATGGCGCCACGGTCCGAATCGGAATGGACGCAGGAGTCGATTCAGTCTTGCAACTTTCCACCGCAGCGGGCATGCATTCTCCCCTCCGGCCCTATCCGGCGACGTTTCTTGGAAGCAGCGAGGTGACTTTGGCTGAGCTCGCACTCGCGTACACAATATTCCCGAACGGAGGCTGGAGGCCGAACGTGTCGCATATTTTGGAGCGCATCGAGGAAAAAGACGGTACGCTCGTTTGGGATGCGAAACGCGAGAGTATCCGGAAAATCGTCGTCAAACCTGAAACCGCGTTCGAAGTGCATTCCTGCCTCGCAGACGCGCTCGAATCAGGGACGGGAAAAGCCGCCTTCGCAGAATTTGGCCTCAAGAAAATCCCTGCAGCAGGTAAGACCGGTACGGCTTACGATTTTACCGACGCGCTGTTTGCAGGGTACGATTCTAATTTCACCTGCGCCGTTTGGACAGGTTTCGACAAGCCACAAAAGATTTATCGCGGTGCATTTGGACGTGAGCTGGCTTTGCCTGTTTGGGTCGATATTATGAATGCCGCGGCCCAGCGCTATCCACCGCGCGAAATCAAGCGTCCGTCAAATCTCAAGCAAGTCGAGATTTGCTCGAGATCCGGCCTTCTCGCGACGGACAAATGTTACGATGCAGTTGAATCGCCCACTGGCGATACCGTTCAACGACGCAGCACTTACTTGGAAATTGGGACACAATCACAACTGCCCACCGTGCCTTGCACTGTGCACGGCGAACCGCGCGCTCGGCTTGCTCGTGAATTTTCTTCTGGGGATTTGCCGCGCGCTTCGCTGGCTGTCGACCTGACCGGAGTCACACCGATTGCGATAAAAAGCCCCACTTTGTTAGCGGATAAAGATCCTTACAGTTCTCTTAAACCAACACTGAAACCCGAGCCCACTCCGCAACCAGCGGCTGAAGCAATTGCAAATCAAAAGACCGACGCGGTACCCGAGGCGAGCCCGGTGAAAACGGCGAACGTCGACCGCAGATCAGCGGATAATCAAACGGCGCCCGCTGCTCCTGAAATCAGAAAGGCGATTCCGGTCCAACCGCAGGAACAGCAACCCGTCGAAATTCGACGCGCTATACCGGTTAAACCGTCGGACCAGGAGGAGCAGGGTGAAAGACTTTTGAAACCGGCAACGCCGCCCCCAAGCGATATCGACGAATAGGATGTGGACGACTTTCGACTGACTGTTCTCAATCCACTGGGGCATGATGCGGAGCAGCAGTTTCGCAACCTTCCTCCGCCAGGCGAAGGCGCTCATGCGCCGATCAATTTTCATGCTTTCGCTGCGTGCACACAAGGCGCTTTTCACCGTAGTCCACGTGGCGCCATCGCGGAGAACACACCGGTCCTTCTACTTTTGCGCGGCGATTTTCGAGCTTCAGAGAACGCTTTGGCCGACCTGAAAAAACATGGTCGTACCGTGGTCGTTTCCTTAAAGGAGACCGGGCTTCATCAGATCGCGCAGAAGTTAGGCAATCGCACCAGGTTATCGCGCTTCATGAAAATTGTAGCGCAAGCCGACGGATGCATCGCTACAACTCCGGAAGCTGCGGCTATCTTTCAGAACGCTCGCGGGAGTCTGAGGCCGGTGGCATTTATTCCAACGCCGTACCCGGTTGAAGATCAAAGATGGAACTTTTGCCTGCCTCCCGACGAGCAATCCGGAATCTTCGTTGGCACTCGCGAATGGGATGTCCCCTCGCGTAATCATGCCGTGGCGCTGTTGGTTGCTCGCCAGGTATCCAACGCGACGGGCGAACCGGTTAGCGTAGTTAATTTGGATGGAAACAAAGGGCGACGTTTGCTCGCCGCGTTAAAAATTCCGGCGAAGAAATTGCGCGTAATTGAGAAATGGAAATCGTACCCGGATTATCTACGCGACGTGTCGCGGCATAAGATCGTTTTACAGTTAGATCGCAGCCATGTGCCGGGCCAGGTTGCAGGCGACGCGCTCCTGTGCCGGATTCCCTGCGTCGGTGGTGACGGCGCAATTGAACGTATTGCTTTTTCGAAAATCTGCGGCGAGGGCCGCACGATCACCGACATTGCTTCAATGTCGTTGGATTTGTTGAAGAACGCTGATTTGCGCGGCGAAGTTGTTGCCGAGTCTGAGGGGCACGCGCTCGAACAGCTGTCATTTCGAGCAGTGCGATCGCAGCTGGCAAATTTTTTTGCTCAGTTCGCTCAAGGAGACCGCTGACCAAAAAAATAGTCTCTGACCTTCCGTGGTTCGAAGCCACGGGAAGTGAACCGTCAACGCCTTCGCAGGCGATCCGCGTCAGGCGACCAGACGGACGATTTCTTCGTAAAAATCAGAACTATCGGACCACAACGCACACAGCTGCGTCGTAATCAGACCAGTGATCGCAGTCCAGGGCTGAGCCGGTTTGTTTTCAGACATAATTTCGACGGAGCGGTAAGTCTCCAGCGCTACCATTGCAGCAGCCGTGCGATTTTCGACACTCAGTTTGCGAAAAATATGTTCAACGTGCTTGCAGACGGTTCCCGTCTTTGCGCCAAGAATAATGCCGATATCGTGGTTGCTTTTTCCCTGCGAGATCCAGAAAAGAACTTCGGCTTCGCGCGGCGTCATATTCAAGGATGCGAATGCCTTTGTAGCTCGGTGAACATGAAGAGCAGGAGAATGCATTGCCGCTCTGTTAACAGGTGACCGCTCTAGCGGCAACAGAATTCGTACGCAATTCTGCGTATTCCCAAAAAACCGGGAAGGACGCAAAAATGAGAACACTATGAAAATGCTCATCCTCCAAACACTCGAACCGGTTACCAAACACCTTGGAAATCTAACAAACCACCCGCCTTTACTAAGCCGTTTGTTTCTCATTCCGCTTATGCTGGTCTGCTGTAAGCTTTGCCCTATCGCGCAAGCAGTCGAGCCGGCGGCGGCGGACACAGCATTGGCCGGAGGCAACACGGCCGACGGACAACTTGCTCTTAGCGGCCTTACCACCGGAACTTACAATTCTGCCTTTGGTATATACGCGCTCCTAAGCAACGCCGATGCCAACTTCAACACGGGTGTCGGCGCCGGTGTACTCTTGGCAAATACCGCAAACGAAAATACCGCTACAGGCGCCGGGACGCTTTTTAGCACCACTGTCGGCGACCAAAACACAGCCAACGGCGCGTTCGCCCTTTTTACCAACGTTGAAGGGATCCGTAACACTGCGATCGGTGCTCGATCGCTTCTCGACAACACCGGCGACTCCAACACCGCGATCGGTGCTGAGGCGCTCGGGGCGAATACCACCGGTAATTTCAACGTGGCCATCGGTGGTAGCGCGCTCCTTGGCAACACCGGGGGCGTCAGCAACACCGCCATCGGTGTTGGTGCGCTCAGCCAAGCGACCGGTGATGCCAACACGGTCCTGGGCCGTGTTGCCGGGTTTGGTATCACCACCGGCAATAATATTATTGCAATCGGCCAACTGAGTGGGAACTCCACCACTAATGGCCAGGTGGATGACAGTTGTTATATCGACAATATATTCGGTGCGGGAGTAGACGCTGGCACGGCCGTTCTCGTATTCGTGGATCAGGATGGAAAATTGGGCACAACGGCTCTTCCAAACACCGGGGCCCTCTCGGGTGCCCAGTCGCAAGCCATGCTCAATGAATTGGGCAAAGAACAAAAGAGGGTCGCGGAATTGGAAGGCACGGTTGCGCGTCTCGCAGCAGCGGTGAAAGAACAGGGCGCGCAAATTCAAAAAGTGAGCGCCCAGCTAGATGTGAACAAACCAGCGGCGCAAGTCGCGAGTAACAAACAATAGACCCGCGACACCCCGAACCGACGCGTCTCTGGGAGTGAGCGCGCGCTCACCAAATCTTAAATCAAAAAATAATCTCGAAGAGTTTAATCCCGTTCCATTTTCCGGGATGATTCGGATCGAATGAGGTACTCTCGACCCATGTCCCATAGCGCGCAGGCGCCCACGGATTGATCATCTGAAATGGATTCCGGCCGTTGCCGAGTCCTCGTGGAACCACTCCCTCAACCGCAGGTCGTTCTGAGATTGGTGGCGGCGTGGCCATCGCCCGCACCGGCTTTTGCGGACCAATGGGTGCTCTGAATTCCTGTGCTCCGGCGGCCGTAACCAACGCGGCGAGCATTGCGATTATTAATGTTTTCATGTCTTGTTTCCTTTCGTTCCAGACGCGCAATCCCATCTAGGGCGGGCTTGCCCGTCACAACGCCTGCCCACATTATATAGCTCGATGGACTACCTTGAAAAGGCCGGACGTGTTCTTGATATAGAAATTTTTGAGCTTAAACGATTGCGGGAACGTCTGGGCGAACATTTCTCGCGTGCCGTTGATGCGATCAAGGAAACGGTCGATGCGCGAGGCAAGGTCGTTGTAATTGGAGTTGGTAAATCAGGGCACATCGGGGCAAAGATCGCCGCTACCCTCACCAGCACCGGATCACCGGCCGTGGTCCTCGATTCCTCGAACGCGCTGCACGGCGACCTGGGCGTCATTGCCGACGGCGACGTCGTCCTTGCTTTGAGCGCCAGCGGGGAAACGGACGAAATGGTTCGAATTCTGCCGGCGATCGCGCGCTTTCAGGTGAGAATCATTGCCATGTGCGGGGACGCAAATTCAACGCTGGCGCAGAACGCGCATCTGTTTCTCGACGTAAACATCGAGCAGGAAGCGTGTCCTTTGAACCTCGCACCAACCTCGAGCACCACCGTGATGCTGGCGCTGGGAGATGCGCTGGCAATGGTCCTATTGGAGGCGCGGGGATTTAATAAAGAAGATTTCGCGAAGTTTCATCCCGGTGGAATGATCGGACGCAGTGCGCTGATGCGTGTACACCAGGTCATGCGTCCACGCGAAGCGATGGCAATTGTGTCTACTGATACCCCGGTGCGTGATGTTCTTAAGGCAATGACCGGCGTACGTGCCGGGGCTGCCGTTGTTACCGACGAAAATCAAAAGTTACTGGGTATTTTTACCCACGGCGATTTCGTGCGCCATTTTCAATTCGATCCGAAGATCGGCGAACGACTCGTCGCGGATTTGATGACATTAAACCCAGTTACGGTGCACAAAGACAGGCTTGCAGTTGAAGTCCTAAATCTACTCGAACGCCATCGCATCGATGACCTGGTTGTGGTCGACGACGAAAGCGTGCCCGTCGGAATCGTGGATTCGCAGGACCTCACTCGATTAAAGCTGTTGTAACGAGCCAGATTGCTTTCAGCGACGGGGACGAACGCAGGTCGTGGGGCGTGCTCTACAATTGCAAAATGCACGACCGCGTGTAAGCTCCGCGTCCCCTTTCAGCGTTCCAACGTTGTAACTTTTTAACAGACCAAATTTAGAAATCATGCCCGCAGCCAACGATCTTCGGAAAGGAATGGCCATAAAATACAATGGCAATGCGGCCATTGTGCTCGAAGTCCATCATCGCACGCCTGGAAACTTGCGCGCGTTCGTTCAGGCGATCATCCGTTACATTAATACCGGTAAGAGCGCCGATGTCCGTTTTGGCTCTACCGACAAAGTGGAGTTGGTGGAGATTGAGCGAAAGCAACTTGAATTTAGTTACAAGGACCGCAATGGATACCATTTCATGGACCCGGAGACGTATGACACCATCACGTTGCAGGAAACTTTTATCGGCGACAGCAAAGATTATCTGGTAGAAAATCTTTCCGTGCAGGTCCTCTACGCAGAGGGCAAAGCGGTGCAGATCGAACTGCCCGCGTCCGTAGGTTTGAAGGTGATCGAATCTCCGGAGGGTCTGCGCGGTGACACAGCGAGCAACGTCACGAAACCGGCAATCCTGGAAACGGGGATGACGATCAACGTCCCGCTCTTCATTAAAGAAGGCGAAACGATCAAGATCGACACGCGGACCGGCGTGTATATGGGGCGCGCGTGATCGCCGTTGTTAATCGGATCAGCGCTCGATAGCAGCAGACCAGGTACGCATCCTGCAATTCACCGGTGCTGTCCACGTGATCCATGGTTCCGTCTTGATTTTGACTGGTTAAATCTGCGTAATCTGCAGCAACTTTGGCTGCACGAAAAAGAAGATCGACGAACAAACACGGAAAGCGCAATTCCAGGCGCAGCCGTAAAGTCGTCCGCAACGTTGCACGAGCGCGAACAATTGCCCCGGTGTCGGATCCGCTCACGGTGCCGACGCGTTGGGTGAAATTTGTTTTTGCGATTTTTCTTCTACCCATTTGCCTAATTCTGAGTCAGACATTTTTTACCGCATTCGCACGTGCTGCTGTGGTGCAGCGGATTTGGGCAGGCGAAGAATTTTGGTTCTTTTCCCTCGGCGTAATTCTATGGTTGATCGCGTTCTTCGGTCTCCCGCGTCCGATCCTTATTTACGTTTTCGGACACGAACTGACACACGCCCTGTGGGTTTGGTTGATGGGCGGACGCGTGAGCCGGTTTCGCGTTGGCCGTGACGGAGGGCATGTCGTGACCAATAAAGCCAACTTCTGGATCGCGCTTACCCCGTATTTTTTCCCGCTCTACAGCATTTTGGCAATCGCCATCTACGGTGCGCTCAGCCTTTTTGTGAATATGCAGCCATACGGCCGATGGCTGTACGCTGTGATAGGCGTGACCTGGGCATTCCACTTCACTTTCACATGCTGGATGATTCCAAAAAATCAGACGGACCTGAGCGACCAGGGAACGTTCTTCTCGCTCGTTGTGATCTATTTGATGAACCTGTTACTGCTCAGCGTGATGCTGGTGCTTGCCTCTCCCCAGATTACGTTTGCGGGTTTCGGCACGGATTTGCTTAGCAATCTGGCTAATTTTGCACGGTGGCTTGTCGATCTTTTTCAGCGGCATTGGCGACCCGCGTAGGCACCGCCCCGCGGGCGGTTGAATGCGTGAGCGTCGACACCGACGAAGGCGCACAGTGACGTAGCTACAGATTTGTGATTACGCTGAACGGCAGGATCGACAATGCGTCAGCAAGTTTTACATGTCGATCCTTCAAAGGAACGGGGCGACATGTAAAAAGGTCATGTGCGTGCTTCAGCGAAAGCGTCTTTGGAATTTCGAGCGTTGTGTTTTGCCAACTCTCGCCAACCGGTGGAAAACCAACGCGAGAAGAAAGCCGTGGCGCGATTACAATAATCCATTGGCCGCGCAGGCGCCGTGCGAAACTGACGCAGCATTGCGCGAATGTTCCACTCGACGTCAGCGGTAAATATTCTCCTCCCTGAAAAAGCTCGATGTGCTTTCGCCGAAATTGCAGGACGCGATGTGTAAGAAACAACTTAAT
>DASXMV010000106.1:0-1509 GCA_036495465.1 Candidatus Udaeobacter sp.
TATCAAGCGCCGGTTGTAGATTTCCCAAAGGCGCACGCCAAACGAATAGGAAGTTCCATTTCGCTCTTTCATCGAGTGGGCGACTTCCAATGGATTGCGCACCATGATGACTGTTTTCATTCCGGGCAGCAGGTCTTGCCAGAACGGCAGCGTCAAACTGTTGCGCGGATCTTTCCAGCCCCAGACGTGCGCGGATTCAAAACCCTCAATCAGGTGCCGCGCTTTCATGCGCGAGGGATCCAGTTCCGCACGTGCAAAGTTTTCGTCAGCCTTTGGCGGCAGATCCCAAGCGCCACCGAGCGCGCTCAGTAACTCGTCATTAAGTGCAACAAAGCTCAGGTGCTCCCAGAAGCCATCGGGGTTATCCGCCTGTGGCGGCATCAATGCATCTTTCGGACCCAGGTACAGCCCGCAGGCGTGCAACAATCGAGTCAGCATCGACGTCCCCGAACGGTGCGCACCGGCGATACAAATCGCCGTCTGGGTTTCAGTGGTATTTTTCACTCAAAACGCTTAAAGAACGATGACCCATCCTATGCGTCAAGCCGATTGGTTACCGTGAGAACCTGAGGGTCGGCTGCACCGCTGTAAAATCTTCATCGCAAAAAAGCGGACGATATCTAAGTTTCAAGCAATGCAGCGAAGTGATGACCGCGCGCCAAATGAGATCCGTCCGATCAATTTCGAGCTGAACGTTGCTCCGAATGCGAGCGGGTCGGTGCTAGTCTCGGTGGGACAAACACGTGTGATCTGCGGGGTCACAATCGAAGACACGGTGCCGCGCTGGATGAAAGAGCAGGGAGTGACTGGTGGCTGGCTTACGGCCGAATATTCGATGCTCCCGTATTCCACGCAGACACGAAAGCCGCGGGACATTGCAAAAGGCCGCCTCGACGGTCGCAGCGTAGAGATTCAGCGACTGATTGGCAGGTCGCTGCGAGCAGTCATCGATCTTGAAAAACTCGGACCGCGCACGGTCTGGGTCGATTGCGATGTTTTGCAAGCCGATGGAGGAACGCGCACAACTGCAATCACCGGAGCCAGTTTGGCGCTGGCCAT
Source organism: Candidatus Udaeobacter sp. (assembly GCA_036495465.1). Taxonomy (GTDB): domain Bacteria; phylum Verrucomicrobiota; class Verrucomicrobiia; order Chthoniobacterales; family UBA10450; genus Udaeobacter. The sequence continues at coordinate 1,060 of DASXMV010000106.1, forward strand.
AGCCTGTCGAAGACTTGTGAGGGAAAAAAAGCTCGATGCCCCTCCAATGCAAAAATTGGTCGCCGCAGTGAGTGCCGGCATTCTGGACGGGCAGGCAATACTGGATCTCAACTATGAAGAGGACAAACTCGTCACTGTTGATTTTAATCTTGTGGCCACCGAGGACGCCGAATTCGTAGAAGTGCAGGGCTCTGGTGAAGAAGCGACGTTTACGGGTTCACAATTGGATGAAATGCTCGCCCTCGCACGCGAGGGAATCGCCTCGCTGATCGGCGCGCAACGAGCTGTTCTGGCGCGAATCATGGTTTCGCCGCCGGAGTAGCGTGGAGAAATAACATCGTAATTTGCACTCGCAATTTGTTTGCGTCGCTTCCCTATTCGCGCTAAAGCCAGACGCCCTATGAAAAAGGCGTTAATCACCGGAATCACTGGCCAAGACGGCAGTTATCT
>DASXMV010000107.1:0-14936 GCA_036495465.1 Candidatus Udaeobacter sp.
GCTTTTTCCCATAGGCATCAGCAATCTGGTCAATTTTGTTTTCCATGTTTTTTTCGGTGATATAGCCGCGAAATTTATCGGCTGGGAAAACAGCCCGTTTCAGGCCGAAGTGGGATTTGCCAGTCTCGGAGTCGGCATAGCGGGAGTTCTTGCTTACAAGGCAAGCTTACCGTTCCGAGTCGCTACGTTTATTCCGCCTACCGCTTTCTCGTTAGGCGCAGCGGCAGGCCATATCTATCAGATGGTTACTGTGCATAATTTTTCGCCTGGTAATGTCGGATTGGTCCTTCCCAGCAATTTCCTCATTCCGCTCGTCGGATTCGTGTGTCTCTGGCTTTCATATAAGCATCCCAGGCCGGGAGCGGAGAAAAAGCTGAGGTAGCGAAGTGCGGTTCGGCGCAAGGTTAGCCGTTCGAATGCGCCACTTGCTCTGCAATATTTGATTCGACTAAGTTCCGCATCATGTCTCGCCACATATTTTTTTTCGTTCTCTCGCTGTTCCTGCGATCCACGGTCTTTGCTGCCTCGCCAATCCAGGAACGAGCTGATCGTTTTCTGGCGCTCGCGAATGCCGGTTATCAAGCTTTGTACCGTGTGAACAGTGAGGCGCAATGGCGGGCGGTCACCGACGTAACTCCGGAGCACGATGCCGCGGCTGAAGCGACCGCAAAAGCCTATGCTGCGTTTAATGGAAACGCGGCAATCATCGGCGAAGCCAGCGAGTTGTTGACGCATCAGAAAGAGCTCAGCGAACTAACGATCCGGCAGTTGAAGCAACTTCTCTTGAACGCGGCGGAAGGTCCAATGACAAATCCTAATCTCGTAGCGAAACGAGTTGCAGCCGAGACAAAGCAGGCATCAATCCTCAATGGTTTCGAGTTCAAACTTAACGACCAGCCAATCACGGTAAATCAGATCGACGATAAATTGGAGAAGAGCGTCGATCTCAACGAACGCAAAGCGGTTTGGGAAGCATCAAAAGAATCCGGGCCCGCGCTAAAACCAAACCTCGTCAAGTTGCGTGATTTGCGTAACGGCGTCGCGAAAGAGATGAAATATCCCGATTACTTCTCGCTCGAGGTGGCTGCCTACGGAATGACCACCGATGAGATGCTCAAGATGCTGGACGATTGGATGGCAACGCTGCGCCCGCTTTATCTGCAACTGCATACATGGGCGAAATACAAGCTTGCTGAAGAGTTTCACCAGCCGGTCCCGAAGAAGATTCCGGCGCACTGGATTAATAATCGCTGGGGCCAGGAATGGCCGGGTCTGGTTGAAGCAGCAAACATCGACAAATACTTCGAGGGCCGAAGACCCGAATGGATCGTCAGAACAGCCGAACAGTTCTACACTGGGCTCGGCTTACCGCCGTTGCCCGAAAGCTTCTGGCAAAAATCTGATTTGTATCCGGTTCCACCTAACGAGAAGCGTAAGAAAAATACTCACGCCTCCTGCTGGCATATCGATCTTCAGGACGATATTCGCTCGCTGCAAAGCATCGAGCCAAACGCGCGCTGGTTTTTCACCGCCCATCACGAGCTCGGGCACGGTCATTATTTCATGGCTTACTCGCGTCCGGAAGTTCCGTATCTGTTGCGGCTTGGTGCGGCACCGGGATTTCACGAAGGTATCGGGGAACTGATTTCACTGGCATCAAGTCAGGTGCCGTATCTGCAGTCGCGAGGTGTCTTACCGCAGGAGTTCAAAGCGGATAAGACCGCATTTCTACTTGATGACGCACTCGCGCGATCTGTGCCGTTCATTTATTTCTCGTGTGGTACGATGCCGCATTGGGAAGCGGACATTTACGCGCATGATCTACCGCCCGATCAATGGAACGCACGCTGGTGGAAATACGTTTCTGACTTTCAAGGTATTGAACCGCCCTCGCTACGTGGCGAAGAGTTTTGCGACGCCGCCACAAAGACGCATATCAACGACACGCCTGCATATTACTACAATTACGCTTTCGCCACCGTCTTTAAGTTTCAGCTAAATGACTACATCGCGCGGAAGATTCTCCATCAGCCACCACAATCATGTAATTACGCTGATAACAAAGAGGTCGGCACTTGGCTGAATAATATCCTGAAGAAAGGTGCCACCGAAGACTGGCGCAAAGTCTTGAAGGAAGCCACAGGTGAAGACATCTCTACCCGCGCAATGATGGATTACTTCAAACCACTCATGAGCTGGCTGGAAGAACAAAACAAAGGCCGGCAAATCGGTTGGGAGTAAGAGCACCTGCACACGATGGACTTAGTGTGGCTACACTGCCTTACGCAATGCTCAAAGATTAGGATGCCAGCAAAGTCCCCTCAGCGCAGACGGGCGGCCACTTCGCGAATACTCTTCGTGACGCACACGCGCATGCCGCTTCGCAAAACAGCGAAGTGATGGCCTGTCGACGTGCTTTGAATTTCCTTAACGCGACTGAGATGGATGATCGCGGAGCGGCTAACGCGCATAAAGCCGGCGGGCGGCAGCACCGATTCGAGGTGCGCCATTGTTTCGCGAAGCAAATGGCTTTGGGCGTCTACATGGAGAATTGCGTAATTGCCGCTAGCCTCGATCCAGTCGATCTGTTCCGGCCCAATAAATGTGGTGCGGTATCCACAGCGAACGCTAAAGCGACGATCACTACCGAGTGCAACTGGCGGTGACGACGCGCCTCTGGTTGAATATAAATGCCGTCGGACTCGGATGAGGGTCCTTGCCAGGCGCGCAGCGGCGACTGGCTTGAGCAAATAGTCGAGAGCACAGGTTTCAAAAGCGTGAACGGCGTAGTTGTCGAAAGCCGTCACAAAGACGACTGCTGGTTGCTCGAACGGATCCAGCGCGTGAATGACATCGAAGCCATTCATATCCGGCATTTTGATATCTAGCAGCACGAGGTCGGGTTGATGTTCCCTGACCGCGTTTACGACCGATCCGCCATCGCTGCATTCCCCTGCGACTTCGATGTGCTCTTCTTTCTCGAGCAGTCGGCGCAGACGCTGCCGCGCGATTCGTTCGTCATCGACAATCAGAACGCGCAGTCCCTGGTCATCCAGTCTGTTGCCGGGCCTTGTGCTATTTTCCAGGGTTTCCATCGTTCTCTTCTATCGCCCGCACTGGTGTTACGCCCCCTTATGGCGTATCCGACCGAGTTTTGATGACGCCCATGTCAGCTATTGCCGACATCGAGAATCAGCGAACTTTAAGCATCGAAACGATTATTTCAACAGCCTTCGCGTAAAATCCGTCACCCGACTGGTGAGATCTTTCGCCCGGGAGGCGAGTTTCATGCGACCTGCCGAAATGGAATCGTGATCAAAACAGTGGTGCCGGAGTCACTGAAGATCTGCAACGAAGCGGCATCGCCGTAGAATTCCTGCAATCGCGCGCGTGTGCTGGTCAGGCCGATGCTCTCCACCACACTGTTCAAATTGCGGATGCCGACGCCAGTGTCGACGACGCGGATGCGAAGAAGACCCATATCGTGCTGTGCTTGAATCGTGATCTTGCCACCTTCAGGCTTGAGCTCGATACCGTGCTTGATTGCGTTCTCGACAATCGGCTGGAGCACCAAGGCGGGAACAGACGCAGCCAAAGTATCGGGCGCGATTTGGAACTCGTAACGGACACGGTCGTCAAAGCGGACATGCATTATCGCGAGATATTTTTCAATAAAGTTAACTTCCCGTTCCAAAGGGATCTCCGATTCGGGGTTGGCTCTGAGCAGAAAGTGCAACAGATCGCCGAGCATCTGGACGACGCTCTCGGCCTTCTCTGGAGCCTTGGGAATGAGGCCCGCTATGGTGTTTAACGTGTTGAAAAGAAAATGGGGATGAATCTGTGCTTGCAGCGCCTGTAATCGCGCACGGGCAAGCTGACCGGATCGCATTTCGGCCCGCCGATAGAAATGCAAAGTGTGAGCCGCGCTAACGATCATCAGGTAAATGGGGATTTCGACACTGGCGAAATGGAAGAAATCCCAAGCTGGCGGAGGGGGTGCCGCTTGCCCGTATGCGGGCGAGTCGAGGTCCTTCGCCGAGATGGACGGCCGGCGATGTGGCCCCGGTCCGGCAGGGTCGATCAACATTTTCCATTGGTGAATCCCCCAGATTACGGCCATGGCGGTCAGCAACTGCGGCACCAGATTTCTTTTCCAGTTCGTCTGATCAATCAGGTGGCGCGCGGCGAATCGAAAGATCAATGGGGTCAGCACTGCCCATGGCAATTGATCGCGAATCGCTGCATGAAGCGCGTGAGTCCACGGAATATCTGTGCCACCGACAAAGTTTACTCCGAGGACAAAGGAAACTAAACCCCAGCCGGCGAAAGAAAGGAGCCAGCCGCAGAGCAATGGCCCGATAGGTCGGAAGAAATTTGTCACTTAGTTTACCAGGCGAGAGTGTGGAGTAGCTGTTCTCGATCGCGTCATCTTAAAGAAACACCGGGCCGCAAGCGTAGAAATAGCAATGACATTGTGATAAAGCGAGTGGTTCACGGGACGAAATCCTGGAAACCCGGGTCAGTTGTGTCACCGCCGTGACACAGGATTCAGATCCGCCGTTGGCGCGACGATTGATAATGCTCTCAGCGCCGTTCATCCCAAAGTCCGGCAGCTTAGTCCCAAAGCTCTTTGGGTCGCAGAAGCGTGCTTGATACGTAACGCCTATCATGAAAACCAATACTCTCAACCTCACTTGGTTCATTAAAAATATCACGTCCATTCGGTTCCGGCATCGGTACCGTGCCATGCAGTTACTCCTGCTCTGTTTTGGGATTTACGGGCTGAGCCAGGCTGCTGCCGCCGTATCGCCCTTTCACATTGGCGAGCAAGTCCGGACAATTCGTCAAAGCGCGATATATTTAGCGCCGCCGTTTGCAGGGCAATTCCTCAAAACTGAACCGGCCTGGGTTCAAGGCACCATCACAGAAGGTCCGGTGCGCTCGGCGGATGTTTGGTGGTGGAAGGTCCAATTCGATCAAGGCGTGGTCGGCTGGGTGGCAGAGAGGCAAATTCACAATTTGAATGGCCAGGCAGCCGGACCGAGAATCAATTCGACTGTTCAAGTAATTCAGAGCCCTAATACCGCGAACAATTCGGGTGAGTTCGGCAATTTGAACCCGCCCAACGGGGGCACGGTCACATCGCAGCGAATTGTTTTACGTGGCACGGTCACGGACGACGTTTACGCGCCATGGTTGATTTCGTTTTCGATAAATGGCTCGACCGTACCGCTGGATTTGGCCGGGAACTTTAATGTGCAAGTGAACCTGCGCCAGGGAACGAATAACTTTCAGTTACGCGCGAGCGAGCCGAATCCACGGCAGCAAATCAATGAGATTACGGCATATCTGGATGGTTCCGTTGTTTATGGTTCCGACGCGACGCGGACCGCTGCCCTGCGCACGTTTCAAGGGGGCGCATTGAAAACGAGCACTGGCAATCTGCCGCCGCTCAACGTCGACGGCCTGCCAAACGCGAACGACGCACATCGTGTCCCTGATAACGAATTGTTCTTGTGTGGAGATGTGCGCTCGAACGAGAACATTGAGCTAACCGCGATTCAAACGTTGTTTGTGCGCGAGCACAATCAAATCGCTGCCGCTATCGCCGCGGCCAATCATTCGCTAAACGACGAAAGGATTTTCCAAATGACGCGACGAATCGTCGCCGGTGAACTGCAGGTGATTACCTACCATGAGTTTGTTCCGGCACTACTGGGATCGAATGCGTTGCGGCCTTACGCTGGTTACACGGACGACGTGAATTCAGGAATCGCGACTGAATTTTCGACTGGGGCTTATCGCATTGGCCACACACTCGTTAATGACGATGTGGAGTTCTTGGACAACGATGGCAATCCCATCCGCGAAGCGCTCGACTTGGCTGACGCGTTCTTTAATCCTGTTCCGTTGGAGGAAAGCGGAGCCGATCCGATCCTAAAATATCTCGCAACCGACAATGCGCAGGCGGTTGACACGAAGATCGTCGGAGATCTGCGTAATTTTCTATTTGGGCCTCCGGGCGCCGGCGGCTTTGATCTTGCGTCCCTAAACATTCAGCGCGGCCGCGATCATGGGCTTGCGGATTATAACAGCACGCGTGTCGCATACGGGCTGCCCCGCGTGACGGATTTCAGTCAGATCACGAGCGATCCTGATCTGCAGGCGAAGCTGTTCCAGCTCTATGGAAATGTCGATTCAATCGATCTGTGGATCGGCGGTCTTGCGGAAGATCACGTTTCGGGCGCGAGCGTTGGTCCCACCTTCCGGAAAATCATCGCGAACCAATTCGAGCGCGTTCGTGACGGCGACCGCTTCTGGTATCAACGAGTTTTCAATGGCGCGCAATTGCAGGCGCTTCAGCAAACGCGCCTTTCCGACATCATCCGGCGCAACACCGTCATCACGAAGATCCAGGACAACGTTTTCTTCTTTGACGATACCACGCTGGCAGGATTGCAACCGCACCCGGGATATCTTCCGCCGGCATTGATTGGCGCCCATGTCCCCCAATTCAATCCGGCGCCAATCGACGGAGTAGGAAACAACAACACTCATCGGTTCTGGGGCGCAGTGGGATCGGATCTGATGCGGTTTGTCTCAGCCGCATACGGTGACTCACTATCTTCGCCTGCCGGATCGACTCGTCCTGGTGCGCGTTTTATTAGCAACACTGTCGTCGATCAAGGAGACCAAAGCCTGCCCGATTCACGTAATCTGTCAGATTGGGCCTATGGCTGGGGACAATTCATTGATCATGATCTTGATCTTACTACTTCAGGCGATGAGGAATTCGATATTCCGGTGCCTCCTGGCGATCCATTTTTTGATCCGGATAACACAGGCAACCAGGTGATTTTCTTCTCGCGTTCCATTTACGACGCTGCAACGGGCACGCCGGTCCCGCACGTTCAGCAGCAGAACTGGTCGATCACCTATAGACCCAGACGTTAGAGCGAGCAGAAGCTCTTGGAAGAATCGGGACGCCGGGGTTCGCGCTGACTTTTCACGGCGCGTTCCCCGGCGAAATGGCGAACGGCCCGTCGAGGTCGCATTAGGTGACCACGCCTTCAGGACAGGGTCTCACCTTCAATACATAATTTACTTACGCTATTTGGGTGATGAGCTTGGGAGCGACTGGTTCATCTGCGCCTGTGCTTTCATGATCTCGGCCTCCACTGTTGGCATGATGTCTGCCATGTAGGCGCCGAACTTTTGCATCGCAGATTTCCCGACGGGCGAACCATAAAAATCTGCCAAGGCTTTCAACTCCTCAGTCGTGAAATGCTTCACCATGGAATCTATCATTGCTTTGGTTAATGCCGCGATATCGAGCTGCGAAGTCATCAGTTTTTTGAATTGATCGCGTTGGTCCGGCGGAAGATTGGCGGACATCTTGTCGGCCATGTCCTCGAACAGTGCTTTTGGCGGAGTAGCTTGCAGGTAGCGCTCGGCTTCTTTGCGCCGGGTGTCCGGAGTATCCGGCGCGCTAAAAGCTGGAATGCACGAAATCAAAAGAGCGAAAACGGTCAGTGTCAGCGTTTGTTTTTGCATGGCAGTCGAGTGATAGAGGTTCGCTGGAAATAAGGCGATCATTTTCTGGCCGCATTCGCCGGTCAGATCAGCAGCGCAGCCAGCCCAAGAAAAACGAGCAGACAACCAACATCGGTGAAAGTAGTTACGACGATGCTCGACGCCGTCGCCGGGTCAGCACCGAATTTTTTGAGGGCCAACGGCACCATGGCGCCAGCGATACCGCTAAAGCAGCAACTGATCGTGATGGAGAGGAACACCACAAGACCCAACATCAGCGCCAGCGGGCTTTTGATCATCGTGGCAAAGATAAACATCGCGATTCCCCCAGTTATGCCAGTCAAGGCTCCGTTTAATGTTCCAAGCAACATTTCCTTCATCAGGAGCACCCGTTGTCTGCCGGATTTTAAGTCGCCGAGCGTCATTCCGCGCAAACACACTGCCAGTGCTTGCACTCCGGTGTTTGCTGCCTGACCGATGAGCACCGGAAGAAACACCGCCAGCGCAATGATTCGGTCGATTGTTTCCTGGAAAGATCCGACCACAACAGCAGCAAGCAGCCCGCAAAATAAATTTACCTGAAGCCATGGGTGCCGAAATTTCAGGCTCCGTTGCCATGGTGTGGTGAGACGCTCTTCACTTTCTACGCCCACCATTTCACCGGGTTGCGCGCTTAATTCAATCGCTTCGGCTTCAAACAGCATCTGGCCGCGTAAAAGTCCAATGAGTTGTCCTGTTTTCTCGCAGACCGGGTACACTGGATAATGTCGGACAAGCACCGCTCTCATTGCATCCGGGAGTGACATGTCTGGCGTGAGATAAAATGGATTTCTAAGCATGATTTCATCAAGGCGCTGGGTGCTGCGGGCCAGAAGCATGTCGCGCATCACGACGACTCCGAGGAGTTTCTCCTGTTCGTCTGTGACAAAGCCGTAGGTGATAATTGCTTTCCTGGCCAGCCTCCGAATTTGCTCCACTGCTTCTGCGATTGTTGTTTCCGGACGAAAGACGGCCAGTGGCGGCTGCATTAATCGTCCGATTGTCCGTTCGGGGTACGTTTGATTTCGCATCCACTGCTGATTGGTTTCGGGGGAGGCTGTGGCCAGAATCGTTTGGCGTCGTGAGGGGTTGAATCGTTGCAGGATCTTGAGTGCCGATCCGGGGTTTAGCAGCTCCAGCATCTGGACGACAAACTCGTCCGGATATGGCTCGAGCATCTTGGCTGCCTCCCGAGGATCGTGTTCGACCAGCTTTGTAAACAGCGTCCGGACCTCAGGTTCAATTTCGCGGATAGCGCCAGATTCCACTTCTTTTTCATTCATAGAGCGGAGTCTGGCAAAGCGGACACACGCGTGGCAACATTAACTGTCGAGCGCCGGAATATTCTACAGCAGTTACTTGGAATTCGGCTCCGCTGACCGATCTTACGACGTGCGTGTTCTCGTTCTGACAGGTGCCGGTGTTTCGGCTGAAAGTGGGATTCCAACATTCCGTGGAAAAGACGGTTACTGGCGCAATCTGGATCCGATAAAGCTGGCGACCCCGGAAGCGTTCGCGCGCGATCCGGACCTGGTTTGGCAATGGTATCGTGAGCGGCGCCAACGTATTTGCAACGCGCGACCCAATGCCGCGCACGAAGCGATAGCCAGACTGGCGCAAGTTGCCGACGAATTTCTGCTCGTCACACAGAACGTGGACGATCTCCACGAACGCGCTGGCCTGGCGAGGGCCGAGATGGTGCAACTTCATGGAGACATTTTTAAGACGCGATGTTCGCGTTGTAGTTTCGAACGAGAACACGATTATGAGCACAACGGGGGACCACTACCAAGATGTCCGCGATGTGATGCGCTCATGCGGCCCGGAGTGGTTTGGTTCGGAGAGCCTTTGCCTTCGCGTGAAACAGAACGCGTTGAGAACTATTTGCAGCGCGATTCCTGCGGCGTCGTGATCGTGGCTGGCACAACCGCAACGTTTGGATACATCATTCATTGGGCGCTACGTGCGAGCCATCGCGGTGGCAAGCTCATCGAAGTAAATCCCGAGGAGACGCAGCTCTCCCAATTTGCGACGCAATTAGTGCGTGAGGGAGCGGCGATGGCATTACCGCGGATTGTTGATGAAATTGCCAGTTCCTAGGACTTACGCGCTGCTCCAGCGTAGATAACGGTCGGCCGATTTTTGTACGGAATCTTTCGCGCCGGAAAGCACGTTTGCTTTCCACCATGCGCCGTAAATTTGATCGAAAGAAAAAGGTTGGATTGTTTCTACGATACCGCCGATCGCAGCCGGCCCAAGTGGAATCAGGTTCGGATAACTCCGCATGAAACTGACATACCGTCGATCCTGCACCACTTGAATGATGTCACCTGTCAGCAAAGCGCCCTCGCTCCCGCGGCCGCGGGACGCCGCCGGCCAATGCAGCACCGTTCCGCCTTCGAAATGCCCGCCGCAGTTGATTAGTGTAAGATCATCCCACAGCGGCAACGTGGTTCCTTCCCAAAACTGAATTCGAGGACTCGTGCGCATCACCCACTCCCGATCGGCGGCGTGCAACAAAATTTGGGCTCCGAAACACTCCGCCCATTCGACCATCGTCGTGTAGTAATGCGGATGCGATATCGCGATCGCACGGAGTCCGCCGTGCGCGTTGATTTCGGCGATTGTTTTGTCGTCCAGCAATGCGATGCAATCCCAGAGCAAATTTCCAGCCGGTGCTTGAACAAGCAGAGCACGCTGACCGATTGCAAATTCAGGTTCGGTACCAATGCCGAGAAGTAACGGCGCTTCTTCCTCGAAGCGGTTGCGATGGTTGGATGCAAGACGGTTCAGTGTGGTCCATGCCTGGCCGCTGTGACGGACAAATTGCCGTTCGTCGTCGCAAATCGGGCAACCTAACGGCGGCTCGCCCGTTTCGGAAAACTGCGTCCCACATTGTACGCAGATAAAATGTTCCATCGGAGAAATTCGTGAATCTGTCATCTCGAGCGAAGTCGAGAGATCTCTAGTTTCATGGAACGGGAATATTGATATCCAGAGATTCCTCGACTCCGCTCGGAATGACAAAAAAACGCCACGCCTTATTCCTTGCGACGAACAGACCCGGCGCCGACGATGTGCTTTTCAATCCTGGGATTACCGGAATAGCTGACTTTTCCCGCGCCGGTGATCGAGACCTTCAATGTTTCAGCGACTGCGACTTCCACATCGCCTGCGCCGGTGGTGGAGATCTCGGCGATCTTCGTTTGAAGACCGCTCGCATCCAGTTCACTTGCTCCGGTCATATCAGCAAGCAGCTCACCAACATTTCCATCCAGCGAAATACGTGATGCGCCGCTCGCTTCAACGGCGAACTTGGATCCTGTGAGTTGCCTGGCGCTGAGCTTTACAGCGCCGCGGATCCTCGCTGCTGTTCTTGTTGGGCTGGAGATCAGCACCTTGATTCCGTGTGTCGGCCAAATCTGGTCGTGTGTGCGCAAGCGAAGTGTGTCGCCAGAAACATCACTTTCGACGTACCGAAGAAGATTTTCGTCAGTGCTGATCCGGAGAGCAGGGGATCCGTTTTGCCATTCGATTTCGAATGCTCCGCCGGCGTCGATCTCGGTAAACGCGCCGACAGTTCGGTCGTCTGTTTTGATGTGACCATTGCCTCGAATGCCTATCCATCGGCATCCACCAGCGATCACGAGGCACGCGGCCAAAAATAAGATCGTATTCTTTTTCATGAAGAGGGTGATTTTTCTAATATGACGCTATGAAGCCTCGCTTTGGATTCAACGAAACGTGATTCAGGCAATCCTGCCAGTAACTCAAGCGAGCATATCCGCAGATGAGATTGTCCGCGTCATGTTCACTGCACAATCTTTAACTTCGCGGCATCTACGAAAACGTCATCGACGTAGAATTCAACTCGGTAATCGCCTGTTGCCCAGCCATCTTCCGGTCGTGCCAGGGTGAAAACTCCGTGGGCATTTTGGCTTTCGACGGTGGCAGAAGCTTCGTCAACCTTGTAATCTGGTGGAAAGTCTTCGCCGAGGTTCTCCGCGACCCACACGGCCTTCACTTTGCCACCCTTTCGCAAACGCTGGCCCTGCCAACGCACACAAATCTGGGGGGTATCCGGTGAAAACACCGTGCTTGCTTTGCCGAATTGATCTTTCGCGAAGCTAATGGAAACCCTTTTTGACGCCGTGTTCGACGTCACCGCTGGTCTATTCTCAATCTTGGGTCGCTCGGCTAGTTCGAGCGAAATTCGCTCGAGCAAATCGCCGTCAGCCGCGCGCATCGTTGTGACATCTTTAACGATTCCTGTGCCTGGTACGAACCACCGGTCAATGATCATCCGGCTGGGTGAGTTTTGTTCGCCATGAATATGGAAGGCATGAAATTCGCCGGCGGGAACTTCGATATCCTGTTCTTCGGTCACATCGTAATCCTGATGCACCTTTAATTCGCCAGCCTGACCATCGAATGTCCATGTAGCGCCCGGCTTTAGGGGTGCGGCAACCATTGTTTGTGGCGGATTAAACTTAATCAGTTCGCCGTCCAGATTGATTCGCGCCCAACAGATTATTCCGTGTTCATCGACAGTAACAAGGTCTGTATTTGTGATTGAACCAGCTCGGTGCATTTCGAATTTAAGAAGCTGTCTCCCATCGACGTCCTCCGCTTTGTCGAGCCGGTAAATAACACGTAGCCGAACCTTATTATCCGCATCTTGCTTCGAGTTCGAAAGTTTGAGGCCCTTTCCGACTTCTTCTGTCATGCTGTATCGCCATGTCATGCCCGGCTGAATTGGGACGAGCGGAGTCGCGAACGCCGTCGTCAGCGCGACGAAACATATCAGCGCCACGGTTGGGGCTGATATTCTTCCGATCAGCCGAGGCGGGATCGATCGTGCACTCCAAGAGCTGGCAAATGGGTTTGGCTTAGCACGATGTCTGGGTAATCTGCGCTTCAACATGTTTGGGAGACATTGGACATCATTGACGATCCTCGCGCTCGTTTTTTCTGCCGGGGCCACCGGGCTCGTGGCGGAAACCGCAAGATTTGAACGACATGTAGTGATCGTTGTTTGGGATGGAATGCGGCCTGATTTTGTGGGCGAGAAGACAACTCCAACACTTTGGAAGGTTGCCGGTGAAGGGATCACTTTTCGCAATCACCATCCCGTCTATCTCAGTGCAACGATGGTAAACGGAACAGCATTGATGACCGGTGTTTATCCGGAAAAAAGCGGCGTGATCGCAAATTATGCTTACCGACCGGAAATTGATCGCAAGAAACCGATTTTTGTCGAGAACCTGACGGCCGTGAGAAAAGGAGATGAGCTTTCCGGCGGCAAATACATTTCCGCTCCGACCATTGCCGAGCTTGTTCAACGTGGAGGTGGGCGAACAGCGATTGCCAGTGCAAAAACTGTTGGTCTGTTGCTGGATCGAAATGCAGGTGCTGGCTCTTCGAAAAACTGCGTCACGCTCTTCGCGGGTCAGGCTGTTCCACCCGACAGCCTTGCTCCCATCGTGACTGCGATTGGACCATTTCCATCTGTGCGCTCAGAACACGATGCCTGGACGACGAAAGCAGTGACAGATGTCCTTTGGAAAGACGCGGTCCCATCCTTATCAGTGATTTGGCTGGGCGAGCCAGATCTAACGCAACACGAATCTGCACCTGGTGCGCCAGCAGCGCTTGCGGCGATTAAATCATCTGATGAAAATCTAGCCGCAGTTCTTTCGGCGTTAGAGAAAAACGGGGCGCGTCAAAAAACAGATTTGTTTGTCGTTTCCGATCATGGATTCTCGACGATCAAACGCTCGATTGATTTGCGCAAAATTCTGAGCGAAGCCGGTTTTGTTGCGAAGACTGAATTTGGTGATCAGCCCAAGCCAGGAGACATCATGCTGGCTGGAAATGGCGGCAGCGTTCTCTTCTATATCGTCGGGCATGACGCGTCCGTCAGGCATCGTCTAGTCGAATTTTTGCAGCAGTCGGATTTTGCAGGAGTAATTTTTACTAAAGAGGGTCTGCCAGGAACTTTTCGTTTGGAAGACGCCAAGATCGACGACGAACATGCGCCGGATGTTGTCCTTGCTTTCCGCTGGAACGATTCGAAAAACCAGTTCGGCACGCAGGGAATGATCGACGCTGACTGGCAACGCAAAGCCGGGGAAGGGACTCACGCCACGCTCAGCCGGTTCGATATGCATAACACTTTGATCGCCGCCGGTCCCGACTTTCGCCGCGGCCAAACAGACGATTTACCTACAGGCAATGTCGACCTTGCGCCGACGATTTTGCACATCCTTGGAATTAAAGCGCCGCACGAAATGGACGGCAGAATCTTGTCGGAAGCGATGGTCGATGTGGATCAGTCGCCGACCAAAGGCGAACCAAAGACAATGGAAGCGCGAAAAAATTTCACGGCGGGGACCTGGAGGCAATCACTTCAAATTTCACGCGTAGGTTCAACGATCTATCTCGATGAAGGCAACGGTCTTTTCACTCCCAGCGTCGGAGGGAAACGGTGATTGACATCAAAATTCGCGAGACCTAGCCTCGCAGTCGTGCTTCGACAAGCTGGCCGCATCGTTACAATCGGCGCCCTTTGCTGTGCGATTGGACTGCATTGGGTTGCGCTCCAGTCGTTTGCCTGGACAAGCATGCTTATCCAGTACTCGAAGCGTGCGCCATTTTGTCAGGCGATCGCTCAGACATTCGATGGTCACCATCCGTGTTCGCTTTGTCACATCGTGACTAGCGGAAAATCCTCGGAAAAGAAAGCTGATCTGCAGTCACCAGCGTCAAAGATAGACATCATCTGCGTCGAACGTGTGATCCAATTGATGTCAGCTTTCGCTCCAATCCAATACGTCATTCACGATTTCTCTATCTCCAAAATCGAGCAGTCTCCGCCCGTTCCACCGCCGCGAGCAATAGCGACCTAGTTCGCCGGATTCGCTGCGCCGTGCGGGTGCACGGGCCGCAAGGATCACATCATCACGAACCCGAGACTGCTGCGCACAGATCGATTGCGCGCACGTCCTCACTTTTTGTAGAAACAAACTGAAAATTTTATCACATCTTTCTTTCCAACGGCTCAAGGCGGCAGTTATTCCAATAAGCGCTGCGTTCGCTGTTCTGTTTGTTACCCTGGAAACTGGCTTGGCGCACGGTTTCGCCGGTAGCAGATTTTTTCCTGCGACACTCTCGACCGACGATCCATTCGTCAATGACGAACTGTCGCTACCAACCGTCTCGAGCATCGTCGTCCCCGATGGAGGGGGGACTCGCGACACCGAGGTTTCGGTGGATATTGCCAAGCGCATCACGCCAAACTTTGCCGTGGAAGTCGGCGGAACCTTCATCAATCTGAGGCCGCCCGGGGAGCGCTCGGCAAGTGG
>DASXMV010000108.1:0-12192 GCA_036495465.1 Candidatus Udaeobacter sp.
CCCTTTCTCGCTGGCCCTGGCGCAAACATCATGTCGCATTTCTCATCACCCATTTGGGTATCATCACGCTGCTGATCGGATCATTGATCGGTAGAATTTGGGGAATCGAAGGAACAATTACGCTTTTCAAAGGCGAACCCCCAACGAATCGACTGGTGGTCAACGAACACCAGCTGCGCGTCCACGACGTGGACGGAATCGTGAAAGGTTACCCCGCCGAGTTTTTGCATCATCCGCCGACACCAGGGCATCCGCGCGACCTTGGATCACTCGCCGGTGGCGCGCGTTTGAGCATTGTCGATTATGCGCCTGCGATCGAAGGGAAGCTCAATCCACAGCCGCTGAAGGATGGCGGCGCGCCGGCACTTCATTTCGGCGTTGCTACTGCTATGATGAATCAACATCTGGATGCCTGGCTGCTCGCCGACGATCCGCAAAACGGAAATTTTTCGATGGGCCTGGCCAACATTGAACTCAAGCGCGGCATCGCCTCGGAGACAGGTCGGGCCGATTCGCTAAATGGCCCGCCATCGAGTGTGAGTACAAGCACGACCAGGAACAAGAGCGAGGAAGCCGATCTCGAGGAATCAATCTTCGCGTTTAGCAAAGCGCCCGAGGAACAAATTGGTCACGTTCGAAAAGGCGGGAGCACGGGTGCCAAAGTGCGACTGCTGCCGCCTGAGAACGGAAACAAAGGTCGAGTTGTCATTTCCATGGGCCCCAGCGAGACCAGCTTCGATGTCGCGGAAAATCTCCAACACGATACCGAGATTGCCGGCACGCCATTCACACTGAGGATCGAGAATTACTGGGCAGATTTTCGCATCGAAAATGGCAAACCCAATTCCTTGAGCGATCAGCCTAACAATCCCGCCGTGCTCGTAACAATCCGTGGCAGAGGTGTTCCCGCCGGAACGGTACAGACGAATCCTCATGGAAGTGGCACAGAACTGACCTCAACCGGCGGTCCTCCAGCAATGCCCGCGCCCGGTGAAGGAACGCCAAACCATCTAACACTGTTCATCGCCGATGACGGCGGGATTAGCTACGAGCTCGCTTCGCGAAAGAATGGCAAATCGAGCGGCAAGATCGAACTAAACAAGCCGCTTGTCACCGGCTGGGCCGATTGGCAGCTGACGGTCGATAAGACGATGCCCCATGCGGCTAGCTCGATGGATTTTAACCCTGTCAATTCCGAGAGAGCGCCTACGAGCGCCGATTTGCCAGATGGAGTGCGTGTTCGGATCCAGCAAAATGGCGAAACATTTGAGCGATGGGCTCCTGGAGGGTGGCAAATTGCAATTCCCACTTCGCCCGACCCGACAATGGTTGCTTACGGATGGAAAACGGTGGCGCTCCCAATCGGGCTGGAGCTGCTGGAGTTCGAAGTAAAACGGAACGAAGGAAGCGATACTCCCGCAGGATTCAAAAGTACACTGCGCGTCGCCACTGCCGACGGTGAGAGTGCCACTGGCTCGTGCTGGATGAACCACCCATTCAGTTATCCAGGTACCTGGTGGCGCACGTGGACAGGGCTCACTTACAAGATTTCTCAAGCCTCATGGAACCCGGAAAATCTGGGACAAAGTACGGTGCAGATCCTAAGGGATCCCGGCTGGCTATTGAAATGGATTGGCTCGCTGCTTGTTGTGATCGGCGTGTTCATGATGTTTTATCTCCGCCCGTATCGAAAACAAACCGAGGGCGAACCGATCAGACTTACCGCTGAGAACCAAGACGAACTTGTCAGAGACGAAGCGGTCGCGCAAACCGCACGTTAGACTCGGCACCCAGCCATTGTAGGGCGTCTGTGTCAGACGCCAGTAACGGCGTTTCGGAGAAACGCGCTACAACATTCGTTGGGAGCCCGACCCGAAGCGCCAGCTCGGGGTTGAATCTTGAGCATTAAGCGTTGAACGTTTTGAATCACACATGGAAAACAGAAAAATATTTCAGTTGTTTGCCTTTTTCATTTCCGCCTTCGCTGCGTGCGCGTTGGATCGAGCGTGGGCGCAAGGGGTTGACGCAGACCAAGTCATTCCAGGCGCAACCAAATTCGGGTTTTACGATGGGGAGCCGGTGACCAAATGGAATCCTGATGGGCGAACAATGACGCTTTTAACTGAACTCCGGTACACAGATCCGAAGGGCAACCTCTGGGTCGCCCCGATCGGGTCGGTTGTGGATGGGGCATCCATTCCGCGTTACCTGTGGTCGTTCATGGGCGGGCCTTTTGAAGGAAAATACCGGAATGCCTCCGTGTTGCACGATGTTGCATACGGCGACAGGAGACGGCCATGGCAGGATTGCGACCGCATGTTCTACTTCGCCATGCGCTGCAGCGGGGTGAGTGGCGTCGAAGCCAAGACCATGTTTTACGCGCTCTACAAATTCGGACACCACTGGAAATTTCCGATCAAACGGGCGAAACCGGTAAAGTTTGATGGACAATTAGTCGCGCGAGCTGAGCCCATTCCGCGTGCGATTCCGGTCAATCCAACTGAGGTCAACGAAGCACGCGATTGGATTCAGAATTCCGATCCCAGCCTCGAACAAATCGAACAACGAGCAGACAAGGAACCTGACGGCGTAACGCGTTAAGTGGAACGCGTCTTTCTCAACGCACTGATCGACTCCTGGGACTTTCACTTTACAGGCTGATCCACCTGTCCGCTGCTCGTTACGTCAAAAGCAGCGGGCGCCCCCGGAAAGCTCTATCCGAAGGCGCCCGGCTCTGGGTTTATCTGTGGCGCAACCTAACCCATCGGTAGCAAATTTACTCGTGAGCGCGTTCATCGTCTGAATGCGCAAACTAATGAGATGGACCATCGCAATTCGGTGTTACAAACGGATGACGATCTTGCAAAAAAGTTGTGACTTTTCCGTGCTGCGTGAACGATCACCTCATTTTTTAATCGCTCTTTGCCGCTGGCAGAGTTATAATCATGGGGCAATGCCACAGGCAAACTTGCGCAGTTGTCTTGTGCTGTTGTCTGTAGTCGCAACAGTTTCGGGTCAGACACCGGGACCCAAACCTCTTCCAAAAGAGCCACTCGAAAAGTACGGCAATCCACCGCCACTCGCGCCGGCTGTAGTCACTTCGCCAGCATTGATATCGCAGTTTGGTCCCTACACGAGTTATCAGGTCAACGTGAACGCGAACGGCAACAATATCATTGGCGACGCAGCCAATGAGCCCTCCATCTGTGTGGATCCGACAAACAGAAATAAAATGAGCATCGGATGGAGACAGTTCGACAACGTTGCGTCAAATTTTCGCCAGGCGGGTTTCGCATACACTGCCAACCGTGGCAGGACGTGGATCAATCCCGGCAGTCTTCAGCGTAACGTTTTTCGCAGCGATCCGGTCCTCAACTCCGATGTCCTTGGCCATTTTTTTTATCTTAGCCTTCTCCAGAATTTTTTCGACGATTTGTGGCGATCGCTCAACGGCGGCGCATCATGGACGAATATCGCGCCGGCCGATGGCGGAGATAAACAGTGGTTTACCATAGACAACACCAACAGCACGGGGCGCGCGTTCCAGTATCAATTCTGGAGCACCGACGGAAATAACTTCGCTGGCAGACAATTCAGTCGCTCCATTAATGGCGGAGTCACATGGATGAACCCGATCAACCTTCCAAACTCTCCTGCATGGGGCACGCTCGACGTCGATTCAGATGGCAATCTTTTCATCGGTGGCGTGAATCTAACTAGCAATCAGATTTGGTGTGTTCGATCGAGCAACGCAAAGAACGGCGCTGTTGTCCCAACATTCGATCGGAGCACACCAGTAAACCTCGGTGGTCATATCGTTTTTAGTGAGCCGATCAATCCCGAAGGCCTGGTCGGCCAGGTTTTTCTCGCGGCAGATCGGTCCGGGACGATTACGAACAATAATGTCTATATGCTTGCGAGCGTTCAGCCCACTGGCGCTACCAATGGCAGCGACGTCATGTTCGCACACAGCACCAACGGAGGCCAAACTTTCAGTGCGCCGCGCCGAATCAATGACGGCCCTGTCAATCACGCGAAGTGGCATTGGTTCGGCACACTTTCGGTTGCACCTAACGGGCGAATCGATGCAGTCTGGCTGGATACGCGCAACGCTGCGAACAATACCGACTCACAGCTTTTCTATTCGTTCAGCCTCGATGGCGGTGATACCTGGTCCTTGAACGTTGCAATCAGCAATTCGTTCAACCCGTTTCTTGGTTATCCGAACCAGAACAAGATCGGCGATTACATTACCGTGGTCTCGGATAACACGGGTGCCAACGTTGCGTATGCGGCAACATTCAATGGTGAAGAAGATATCTATTATGTCCGGATTCCTTCGCCGATATCCCACCTCGGCAACATCAGCACTCGCGCCTTTGTGCAGACAGGTGCCGACGTGATGATTGGCGGATTCATTATTAAAGGAAACGGACCAAAAACAGTCATCGTGCGGGCCATTGGCCCCGAGCTGACACAATTCGGGATACCAAATGCATTGGCCGATCCCGCATTGGACCTGCACAACGGCAGCGGAGCGCTGATTGCATCTAATAATAACTGGCAGACTACAGTCATTGGCGGGATCATCCACAGCGACCAGGTCAGCGCGATCCAAGGCAGCGGGCACGCTCCGACTCAACCCAGTGAGTCTGCCATCATCGCAACACTGCAACCGGGTAATTACACTGCGATCGTGCGTGGTGTGAACAACACCAGCGGCGTTGGTCTGGCGGAGGTTTACGATCTAAGCACGAATATTGCCTCAGTCTTAGGCAATATCAGCACGAGGAGCCTGGTTCAGACAGGCGCGGATGTGATGATTGGCGGGTTCATCATTGAAGGGAGCGGACCAAAAACAGTCATCGTGCGGGCCATTGGACCTGAGCTCACCCAATTTGGAATTCCAAATCCATTGGCGGATCCAGCAATGGATTTACACAACAGCAGTGGAGCGTTGATTGCTTCTAACAACAATTGGCAGACTACGGTCATTAGCGGGATCATTCACGGCGACCAGGTCAGTGCGATCCAAAGCAGCGGGCACGCTCCTACTCAACCCAGTGAGTCTGCGATCATCGCAACGTTACAACCGGGGAACTACACTGCGATCGTGCGTGGCGTAAATAACACCACAGGAGTTGCTCTGGTGGAAGTGTACGATCTGCAATAGACGGAAGGTGGCACTATGCCTTTAATCCCATCGCAGAGGGATTGCTGCCTTTCTCCAGTGCAACAGCCAGAACTTCATCGACGTTCTCGACCGGAACGAATTTGAGTTTTTGCTTCGCTTCTTCCGGAACATCGACGAGATCCTTCTCGTTCAGCTTCGGGATGATCACCGTTGTTATTCCGGCGCGCATCGCCCCGAGGCTTTTTTCCTTCAGACCACCAATCGGCAAAACCAATCCGCGCAGAGTGATTTCACCGGTCATCGCGACATCTGGCCGGACAGGAGTATTGCTAAACAGTGACGCCAGTGCGGTGAACATCGCGATGCCAGCTGAGGGACCATCTTTTGGCACAGCGCCGGCTGGCACGTGTACATGAATATCCATCTTGCGAAAATCCTCCGGATTCACGCCCAATTCCCCGTCGCGGCTGCGAAGAAGACTCAGCGCCGCCTGGACGGATTCTTTCATCACGTCCCCAATTTGTCCGGTCAACGTAATATTGCCCCTGCCAGGAAACTTTGTTGCTTCGATGTGCAGAACTTCGCCGCCCGTCGGCGTGTAAGCCAGGCCTGTAACAACACCCGGCTTGCTCGTTTTCAGTTTGGTTTCGCGCACATATTTCGCCGGGCCCAGCATTTCTGCCACCAGCTCGGGTGTGGCCACAACGTGCTCGGTTTTTCCGCGTGCGACCTGCGACGCAATTCCGCGGCAAACCGCGGCAATTTGGCGCTCCAGTTCGCGTACCCCCGCTTCGTGCGTGTAGTCGTTAATAATGCGGCGAAGACCTTCGTCCTGCCATTCGATGTGCCCGGGCTTAAGTCCGTTTTCCTCCATTTGCCGATTTACCAGGTAGCGCTTGGCGATTTCGAGTTTCTCGCGCTCCGTGTAGCCTGGTAGAGAAATTACTTCAATCCGATCCCGCAACGGCCCGGGGATGCCGTCAATGTAATTGGCGGTGCCGATGAAAATGACCTGCGAGAGATCAAACGGCACGTCGAGATAGCGATCGACAAATTTGTCATTTTGCCGCGGGTCGAGCACTTCGAGCAAAGCGCTCGCCGGGTCGCCGCGAAAATCCGCTCCGATTTTGTCGAGCTCGTCCAGCATGAAAACAGGATTGCGCGTACCGCAACGGCGCAGTTCCTGGATGATACGACCCGGCATAGAGCCAATGTAGGTACGGCGATGGCCACGGATTTCCGCCTCATCGCGCATTCCGCCGAGACTGATTCGCACGAATTTTCGGCCAAGCGCGTCGGCAATCGACTGGCCAAGACTGGTTTTGCCCACACCCGGCGGTCCAAGAAAACAGAGGATCGCACCGTGTCCCTGCGGATTCAGTTTACGTACCGCCAGATATTCGATCAGGCGTTTCTTCACTTTTTCCAGATCGTAATGATCGCGATCGAGAATTTTCTGTGCCTGTTCCAGATCGAGATTATCCGGGCTCAATTTGTTCCACGGCAGATCAGCGATGATCTCGACGTAACTGACAATGACGGAGAATTCCGGGCTTGCCGGAGGAATGAAGTCGAGCCGTTTCAATTCGCGCTCGGCCTGTTTCATCACTTCCTCGGGAGGATTAGCTTCCGTGAGACGAGCGCGCAATTGTTGCGCCTGTTCCTCGCTGCCATTCTCAGCCTCGCCCAATTCGCGTTGGATCGCCTTGATCTGCGAGCGCAGATAGGCGCGTCGTTGGGCATCGGAAAATTGTGATGCTACGTCTTTTTGCAGTTTTTGTTGGATCTCCGCGATTTCGAGCTGCGCCGAAATTTGTTTCTGAACCGCCTGGACCCGTTTCTCGACTTCGAGCTGCTCCAATAGCGCCTGCTTCTGAGCGACATCCACGTTCAAGTTTGGCGCGAGAAAATCCGCAAGCTGTTCAGGACTTTCGATGTTCAAAATCATCAGGCGGGCCTGTTCCGGCGCGTCCGGAGAAAGCTCAAACAGTCTGGCAGCCGAATCCCGCAGGTTTCTGAACGTTGCTTCCCATTCTTTGGTCGGCGCAGGCAAAATTGACTCGGGCAAATCGACCTCAGCGCGTAAGAACGGTGTGGTGGCGATGATTTTGCGGAGCGAAAAGCGCCGCAGCCCTTGCACGATGACAAGCACATTATCCTCGGCTTGCCGTATCAACTTAAGCACCAGAGCAGCCGTTCCGACCGAGTAAAGATCTTGCGGCGACGGATCTTCCTTGGATTCTTCGCGCTGTGTCAACAACCCGATTACTTTTGTTCGCGGCAAAGTATCATCGAGAAGTTTCAGGGATGCCGCGCGCTGGACATTCAACGGAATGATAGTTCCCGGAAAAATAACAAGTCCGCGCACCGGCAGAATCGAGAGCTCCTCTGGGATATGCGGAATCTGAGTTTCGCCAGTGCCGACTGCGATGGTGGCTTGCGGTCCCGGTTTTGATTCGACGTCGGCCCGGAACGTACTGAGTTCTTTTCCGCTCATGACTTTTTTAGTGGCAAGGAAATCCAAAGCAATCCGTTCCGTTGCTCAGCATGCGCTTGCTCGATTTCCACTTCCGCCGGCAACGGCACCTCGCGCATGAATGGCCCGTAATCGATTTCCATCGCCAGTAGTTGCAGCGCGCATCCCTCGTCGCCGGACGGCTCAGGCAACTCGCGCGCACCCCGAATCACCAGGCGTCGTGGCTCGACAGTAAGATTAATGAAAGCATGATCGACTCCGGCAAGATCGACGCAGATACGAATGGATTTTTCGCAGCGATACGCGTTGATCGCCGGCTCCCACGCCTGTGGCGCAAATCTGGAGAACTGCAGACGTGTTAGTTCGGACGTCAGGTCCTGCAATGCACCATGCAGCCAACGCAGCTTCATATTTCGGATTGGATCCATCGGAAACTAAACCTCCACCGGCGCGGTTCGATTTCAACCTTTAGGCTGAAACGAGAACGCTCTTATTTGTTATGTGGGAGACCGCATCCTTTTGCAGAAGAACTTGGCTACCGCAGATTCATTTCGTTTTTCCCGGTCCCCACAAGGCTCGGCCCGGTTTCGCGCCGGTGTGCTCGCCATCTTTGAGCACTTGCACGCCGTTAACGAAAACATGTTTCATGCCCACCGCATATTGGTGCGGTTTCTCGTACGTGGCACGGTCGGCGATCGTCGCCGGATCGAACACTACCACGTCGGCAAACATGCCTTCCTTGAGAAAGCCGCGATGATCCAGCCCCAGATTGGCAGCAGGCAGTCCACTCAGCCGGTGAATCGCATCTGTCATTGGGAGCACTTTTTCGTCGCGCACGTACTTGCCGAGCACTCGTGCAAAATTTCCATATGCGCGCGGATGCGGGTTGGATTTCAGGAAAACTCCCTCCGGCGCCTGTGAGGCTTCGTCAGAGCCAAATGAAATCCACGGTTTCGTGAGCTCCTTCTTAACGTTGTCTTCGGAGATGATGAAATAAAGCGTGCCGATCCGCGATTCGTCTTCAGCGATTAGATCCATCGCAGTATCGATGGGATCTTTCCCCCGCATCTTCGCTACTTCAGCCAGTGTTTTTCCTGTAAGCGGCTTGAGCTTTTCCGATTTGAACTCTGCCAGCAGAATGTGCTCGGGACCTCCGGCATCCAAATAGAGGTTTTCCCATGCGCCTGTGGGTTTCTGGACCTCCGCCTTGATTTTCTCGCGCATCGCCGGATCGCGCAGCCGTTTGAATAATGCAGGGTAACCGCCATCCTCAGTCCACGGCGGAAGCGACGCGTCAAGGCCAGTCCCTCCGGCGGTGTAAGTGTACATATCGGCTGTGATTTTCAGGCCTTCCTTTTGCGCAGACTCGATTCGCGAAAGCAGATCGTCGATCTTCGGCCAGTTTTGCTGACCTGACGCTTTGATGTGATAAACTTCCGCGGGAATTTTCGCCTCGCGGCTGATGCGAATTAATTCGTCAAGCGCTTCAAGGAGCCGGCTACCCTCGCTGCGCATATGCGAGATGTATTTGCCCTGGTACTTGGCGGCAACCTTGCAAAGCTCAATCAGCTCATCGGTCTTCGCATAAAAAGCAGGCGGATAAATTAACGAGGTGCCAATGCCCAGAGCGCCTGCCTCCATTTCATTGCGCACCAACTCGCGCATTTGTTCGAGTTGCTCCGGCGTCGGCGCTTTATCTTCAAATCCGATCACGTACTCACGAATAGTCGTCGCACCAATGAACGAGGCGACGTTGCACGACACGCCATGTTTTTCGAGATACTGCAAGTACTCCGCAAGCGTGTTCCACTTAATATCGTATTTGACGTCGACTTGCTCACGCAACATATGCTCGCGCACACGATCGTTCACCGGACCCATCGATTCGCCCTCGCCCATGATCTCAGTGGTTACGCCTTGGCGGATTTCACTTTGTGAACGGCCATCCTGAATCAACGACGCTGTGGACCAGGAAAGCATGTTGATGAATCCGGGCGCGACGGCGAGTCCTTTTGCATCGATGATCGTTTTCGCTTTTGCCGTCTTGAAATCACCAATGCCAGCAATCCGATCGCCGCGAATTGCGACGTCGGCTTGTTTGGGCTCGGCACCAGTCCCGTCATAAACCGTGCCGTTTTTGATGATGACATCGAAATCGCCTGCTCCCGGCGATGAGGATTGGTCTTGTGCGAATATCGTGGACATGATCGTTACGAACATCGCGAGCCAAACACAATTTCGCTTCATGGTCTTACTTGAACGTATCGAACACGTTCTTGTCCGCAAAGCATGAGAGCATTCTTGCGTAATGATGTCGACCCGGGTTTATCCACGACCGATCACACAACGCGATACGAATTGTACATACAGAAGGGTTGCTTTTGAACCGTCGCATGCGCGGGGGCGAGCAGACGAGAGGGAGGCGACGCGAAGTCACCATGAGGAGCTCATTAAGGGAGGGTGATCGGTCCGATGGATCTCAAAATAATCCCACCTTTCACCATTCCCAATTCTTCTGGCAAGACGGATCGCGTCTCCGAAGGAAATTACAAAAATTGAAAGGGGAAATCCGATGAACACGCTAATTAAATCCAAGTGCCGCAATCGAGTATTTTTACTATCGGTTCTTTGCGCTGGCCTGGTGGCAATGTTAGGCGGGTGTGCAGAGGCGCCCTACGTGACAGCCTATGATGGCGGGTATTATTACCCAACCGCGTATTATACACCTAGCTACGACTATTATGCGCCAACTTATACCCGTACAATCGTACGCTCTGGCGTCCGCTACAACGACGCTTACGGCCCACGATACTACGGCAGCACCGTTTATGGTGATTGGTACTAATTCGCGACACACGCGTGGATGACACATCGGCGCAGTCCGTCTTTGGCGGCTGCGCCGATGCATTTGCGATTCAGAAAAGAGTGTTTACTAACTTTCCGCATTGAGCTCGGGATTGCCGTCACCGCATTGCCCTTCGGGCGTCGTAATTTCGAGGGCATCTCCCCGAACTCTGTTTCCCAACAGAAACGTTACAAAATTTATTTTATTTGGCTTTGTTTATCTGAGCCGTTGTCATTAAATGATCTTATGAAGACATCGGCGACAGGGATTAGAAACGCGTCTTGGGCATCACCATTCATGCTATCGCTGTTATGCGCCGGACTCGTCTTGCTTTCGCTCGGTGGATGCGCTGACACATACTCGTACGCAGCGCCAGAAGCCCGATACAATACTTACCACGCTCCGTATTATTATCCGTACTATCCGTGGTACAGTTATTACGGCGGCGCATATTATTACTGATATTGAGCGCCTACTTCTCCGTCTGCTTGAGCAAGCCCGATAGTTGATCCTTCCACAATGCGGCCAGCGTATGGCTGCCGTGGCCGCGGGTCTTGTTACTGAGCGGAATTACGATGGCGCGCCCGTTTGGAACGCGCTTAATCTCCTGTTCGAGGATTCCGAGCTCTGGTGGGTTGATCAAATCGTCTGCCGAATTGATGGCCAGAACGGGCGCCTGGATTTTTTCCAGAGTCGGCCCCGGATCGTAATCGTGTGAAGCTTCGAGCGCGTAGAGCACGTCGTTCGCATCGTCAGTCTTGAGAATTTGCTCCACAAATTTGTCGAGAACTTCATCTGTTTTCGCAAGGGTAGGCGCGTCCTTCTGGCGCAATACCGGATTGCTGCTCATGAACCACAGCATCTCGGCAGCGGTGCGCATGCTCGGCGGCTGAGTCTTATATTCGCCACCTTCCCATCCCGGATCGTTACGGATCGCGTCGATGACCATCCGACGCCACGCACGATTGCGTCCTGAAATCTGCGTCGGCAAACTCGCCAGCGGCATTAGCGCGTCCATGAAATCCGGATGTAACTCGCCCCATAACCAGGTATGCATTCCACCCATTGAAGTTCCCATTATCAGTCGTGCGTGATTGACGCCGAGTCCCTCGGTTAACAGCCGATACTGCGCCTCCACCATGTCGCGATAGCCGTAGCGCGGAAATTTCGCGTGCAAGCCGTCGCTTGGTTTACTCGATTTGCCGTGCCCGATTCCGTCCGGCAACACGATGAAGAACTTCGTCGCGTCCAGCGGCTGGTCTTTTCCAAACAGCTCGCCGGCAAACTCGGGGCGAATAAATTGCGCGCCGCTGCCAGTGGTTCCGTGCATGATCAAAACGGCATTTGTCGTTTTGCCCTGTGCGTCTTTCTCCGGTTTTCCAAGCGTCCGGTAATGGAGACGCAACTCGGGCAACGTTTCGCCCGAGGTGAATTTAAAATCGCGAATGGTAAAATCGCTTTCGGTCGGGGCGGGATACTCGGCGGCGGTTGCAACACTCGCTGCCAACACCGGTGAGAGGATTATCAAGATTCGGATTATCAGATTCATGTTAGACCTCATCTTTGAACGCCCGTGTCACGTCGAGTGAAACAAAACATCTCGAATTTACCTCCATGACGAGCAATCCAGAAGTAATCAGAGATTCTTCCTTTCGCTCGGAATGACATGATGACCTGGCTTGCTAACGATTTCGTTGTCGTTCTGCTTGGATTCGTTTCAGCAAGTCGGTGTGGGTT
>DASXMV010000109.1:0-9831 GCA_036495465.1 Candidatus Udaeobacter sp.
AACGTGACTTGATGAAGCTGGTGCCACGCGAGCATTGGACAGACTGGAGTCACTGGTTGATCTGGCACGGGCGTCGCCGCTGTTATGCACGCAAGCCGGATTGCTCGAGGTGCGAGGTTTTCAAGTTATGTCCCAGCGGGAAAGTTTTCCTGCGAACCGGCCAGGCGCAGAAAACGAGCGCTGATTAACGGCTTGGTTGTGCATACGATTCGCGCAATGAGCGGCGGACTCGAGCATATTAGTATAAGACGGTCGGCACTGGCTCCGAAACACGACATTGATTTTTCCTCTGAGTTAAGGAAAACTTGGCCTCGAATTCATGCAGCTTCTTAGCGCGTTTTCACATCCTCAGACCGTCCCGGATGCCCAGGCGACAGCGCCGAGGAAGAGCCTGTGGATTTTGGATTCATGGCGCGACCTTGTCCTGTACGTTGGCACGCCGCTGTTGTTGCTGCCCGTTTTTGCTCTGGCCCAGACTCGTTTCCGTCCGCAGGACATTTATCTCTTCGTCGCGGCGTTTGGCGCCATGGGGCATCACCTCCCGGGAATGATCCGCGCATATGGCGATCGGGCTTTATTCGACCGATTTAAATGGCGCTTTATTCTTGCTCCACTGTTCCTCCTTTTCGTCTGCACCGCGTTTTTCTGGTGGGATCTGAAGGGGATTTTGCTGGTCGTTTTTTTCTGGGGCGTCTGGCACGGGCTGATGCAAACCTATGGCTTTTGTCGTATCTACGATGCCAAATCAGGCACGTTCGACGCACTCACTCGCCGGCTCGATCTCGCGATGTGTCTGGTCTGGTTTGCCACGGCAGTGGTACTCTCGCCATATCGGCTGAGCGACACGCTCGATACTTACTATATGTGTGGCGGCCCATTCGTCCCGCCATCAGTCGTTCAACACGGTCAACAGCTGATGCTTTTCGCGGCGATCGCCGTTTCAATTCTCTTTGCTCTGCATTTCGGGCGACTGTGGATCATAGGAAAACGGCCTAACCCGGTGAAGGTTGCATTGCTCGTTACGAGCATCGGCTTTTGGTGGTACTGCAATAATTTGGTCGCGAACATCCTCGTTGGTATAGCGCTGTTCGAAGTCTTCCATGACGTGCAATACCTGTCGCTTGTCTGGATCTACAATCGCAATCGCGTGGAGAAGGATAGCAATATTGGCGGATTCATGCGGTTCGTGTTTCGAAGGAGCGGCTCGCTCATCGGACTATATGTTGGCCTTGTTTTCGCCTATGGGTCCGTCTCGTACATCAATGGGCAAGTGGGAATAGAGACCGTTAAGCGGATCCTGACCGGTGTCGTTACGGCTTCGACGCTGCTTCATTTTTATTACGATGGCTTTATCTGGAAGGTTCGGGAACGCTCCACGCGCCAATCGCTTGGGCTGAGTGGCGGCACTGCCGATATATCGCTGGGTGGCATTCTTCCTAGCTGGGCCTGGCACGGAGTGAAATGGGTGGCGGTGTTCGTCGTGCCGCTAGGTGCTCTTTGGTTTTGGCAAACGCACGAGACGATCCCTGAAGCTCAACGGCGGGCGTGGCTTGTAGCAGACGTGCCGAACGGCGCGAAACAGCATTTTGATTATGGGGTGGCGCTGCAAAAAGAGAATCGATGGGTGGAGGCAGAAGAACAATACAAAATCGCCCTCCGTTTGAATCCTGCTGATCCGAAATCGCGCATGAATCTTGCTGTTGCTTTGATGGCCCAAGCGAAATTTGATGAGGCCGTGCCGCACATGGAAGAAGCGTTGCGTCTTCAGCCAAACGAGGGTGACTTCCATTTGAGTTACGCGAATTTGCTCGAGAGGATTGGACGGGGAGATGAGGCCGGACCTCATTATGAAGCAGCCGCGCGTCTCGAGCCAGATTCGCCCGAGGCCCATTACAATTACTCATTGTTCCTTGCTTCAACAGGGAAAGGAGATGATGCGGTCGGCGAATTGCGCCGGGCGGTTCAACTCAAATCCGATTACGTGGATGCCCAGCTGAAGTTGGCCGACGCACTATTTGCAAAAGGTAACCTTGGAGAGGCGAAAACGCATTATACCGCGGCGCTTGGCGCGAATCCCAACCTGGCAATCGCACACAATAACTTGGGCAGGCTTTACCTTGCCGAAGGCCAAATTTCGCAGGCCATTGTTCAATTTGGTGAAGCGTTGCGTCTCGATCCCAATTATAAAGAGGCCCAGGAAAATCTGCGCGTGGCGAAAGCAAACGACGCTCAATTTCTTGGGCAAACGCACAATTGATTTTTGGTTGGCCGCGCTCTTCATCTCGACTTGGATGACGCATGGCGGGACGAGCCGCTGGGTCTTCCCATGGTCGATGCGCTGGCGTGGGGTCCGCGGCTGCGTTTCTCCGCGCCGCCACGTTTGGTTGCCGAGTTTTATCGCGAGCACGAAACGGATCTCGCGTCGCCGTTTCTTCTCTACGGATCCGGCGACTTCCACTATTTGACGGCGCTACGACAACGTCGCATTGCCGGGCCGGTTGTCCTGGTTTCATTCGATAATCATCCCGATTGGGATGTTCGTCCGCCGAAATGGGGATGCGGCGGTTGGGTCAATCGCGCATTGGAACGATCCAACGTGAAACAAGTGAGTGTGTGGGGTTGCGGAAATTTCGAATGTTGGTGGCCACACCAAATTTTTCGCAACCGTCGCGCCGAACGCGCCGGCGTGCTAGAGGTTCATCCGTGGGCGGACAATCGCCCCGTGAAAGATCGAGAACGCCGGGGCGCGATACTGCGTAATAATTGGCGCGAGCACTTCGAGCGATTTTTGGAAACTGTCAGCGGAGAAAATCTTTACATCACGATTGATCTTGACTGTCTCGATGCCGGCGATGCGGTAACGAATTGGGAAGCCGGCCGCTACACGACTGAAGATGTTGAATGGGCGCTCGGGAGATTGCGCGAGTCGTCGCAGATTATCGGAGGCGACGTCTGTGGCGCCTACTCAATGCCAAAGTACGCGCGCTTCAAACAGCGGTTTGCCGCCGAATTCGATCATCCGAAAATCCAGTTGCCAGCTGCGGAGCGGATTCGCGAAATCAATTTCACAGCTCTTGAAAAATTATGGCCGCTGCTGACTGGTGTGTAAATGTTTTTCGGCGTCCATAGGTTGTGTGCTAGCTGAGCGAGACAAGGACGATACCGGCACTGATTAAAAACGCGCCGATCGCCAGCCGCAGATTAAGCTTTTCTCTTAGTACGACCGCCGCAATTAACGTGATAAAGATCACGCTCAAACCTTGAAACGGATAAAGATAACTCAGGTCGAATCGCTGCAGCAATCCGAGAGTGAGAAAGAATGAGATCGTCATTAGAATGACACCGGTCGTAACTTTTGAGACAAACGGAGCGTTTCGAAAACCGGTTTTCCTGCTGGCCTGCATCGCTCGTTTCAGGATGAGCTGAGCGGCTACGAAGCTTGCGAGAGAAACCACGATGAGAATGAAGGCGAGGAAATTCACAGACGTTCCTCGATTCGTGCAATCGGTTTCGCGACCAGCGCCAGTCCAATAACCACCAGAGCAATACCACACCAGCGTAATGGCGAAATCAATTCGCCGAGAAAAATCCAACAGCCCAGTGGAACGAGGATATCCACCACGCGGGACAGAGGAAAGGCGATGGTAATTGGAATGTATCTGAGCACATAAAGCCAGCTGATGAAGCTGGCGATGATGAGAAGAATCGCCCACCAGACTAGCGGCGACGTCAGACCGTTCACTCCGGTCCACGACCATGCGTTGTCACTGTTTGCCACCTGCATTGCACCGCGTTTCAAGAGAAATTCAGACACCAGCACACACGCCACGCTGAGCGCAAGTTGCAGCCAGGGATTCCCAAACCCTGAAGGTCGATTTTGCATCCGTTCTTTTAACGCGACGCGATGTCATCGCAACCGATTTTGGCTTGGGAGACGTAGTGTGAACGACGCGCCGTGGCGTTTCCTTGGCGCACCGTGGCGATGGTACTAACGCATTAGAGCTGATTGGCGTTGGGGAAGCGGTGCAAAACCGGATCGTGACGTGTCGGGCCAAGATATTTCATCAGGCGGCGAAAGATCGGGTTAAGCAACGGACTTGTGTGCATGACATACAGGTCAAGCGGCACAAGCTCGCAATCGAGGTGCAGCTTTGGCTCATAGTTAAGTGGATTGCTGTAGTAGTACTTGAAACCCTGTTCCATGGCCCAGGAGATGATGTCGCGCAGCGTGTAGAAATAAAGATGGAGTTCGAGGGCCACGCTGTAGTCCAGTCCGATGCATTCGTCATAAAGCCGATCGTCGCAAACGAGGCAAAAACTGAATGCGACAATCTTTCCTGACCGACGCCAGATGAAAAAGCGTCCTCGTTCCGGCATTCGTTGTGCAATTGCGCGAAAATAATCTTTTGTAAGTGTTTCGAATTTTAATGATGAACGCTCGTGAACCGCGAGATACAGAGGGTAAATGTCATCGACGAGATTTGTGATGTCGTTGATAACCTCCATCTCGATTTTTGCGGTGCGTTCGGCTTTACGGAATTTCCGACGGAGATCTTTTCGAGTCGCCTTGCTGAGAGTTTGGAAATACTCATCCCAATTCTGGAAATGTAGCGAAAGTCGAGTCATAGGCATGCTGGGAATTCGCGCATATCCGTTCGCGGAGAACACTTCGAGTTCTGAGCGATAGGTCGCGGGAAAATCCTTTAGAACGATTAGAGAAGCCTTGTTCTGCTTTGCGTAGGTCGAAAGGCTCGCCTGGAGCATGTTTGCTACCCATTGTTCGTCTTGCGGGTCACACGCGCCCAAATCGCCGGTTCCTGCAGCGCACCCAACCATCAAAACGCGCATGGTTAGAAAGCGCGGGAAAATTTTTCGAACACGATCAACCAACGAACTAATTTTACCTGGCACGCCTTCAATAAGATTCTGCCGTACAAAAAATACGGGCTGGATTGCCCGTGCGGCACCGGAATCATCCTGCAGCAGCAGATACCGGTGTTCGAAACCCTCCAGCGTTTCGTCAACGATATCGTAGTAACGGTGGTCTTTGCATTTGTTGTGGAACACCCGTTGCCACGCGTCCAGGTTAAGCAACTCGGCTCTCGCGATCACCTTTGCCGTCCCGCGCGGACTTCGAATACTGTTCGTACTCCGCATAGAATCAGATTTTCTCACGTTCTGTGACTATGGCTGTATCTGCCGGG
Source organism: Candidatus Udaeobacter sp. (assembly GCA_036495465.1). Taxonomy (GTDB): domain Bacteria; phylum Verrucomicrobiota; class Verrucomicrobiia; order Chthoniobacterales; family UBA10450; genus Udaeobacter. The sequence goes on from DASXMV010000109.1 coordinate 5,205, forward strand.
AGGGTGTAGAGGTTCATTCCAAACAAACGAGGGCTGAACAAACCTGCGAGCTGACTTGTCAAAATGATCAATATCGCTTCTTCGAGGTGAATCATATTTGGGAGCATTCAGTGCGGTCGAAAGTCCTGGTGATGGTCGCTACTATCGCGGTGGCCATTGTTCTTGGCGCGTTGGATTATATTACAGGTCGCGAGTGGGCAATATCAGCTTTCTATCTTCTTCCGACGTGCATCGCGGCATGGGCCGCTGGCCGGTGGGCGGGGTTCGCCATGGGGGCATTGTGCACCGTCGAATGGTTCTTAAGCGATATTCTCAATGGCGTGACCTATCATTCTCCAGTCATTCCTGTTTGGAATGCCGTCATGCTTTTCGTATTCTTTTTGGTGGTAGTCTGGTTACTGACTGCATTCCAGCGTTCTCACTATCATCTGGAACAAATCGTCGACCAGCGGACCGCCGCGTTGCGGGCTGAGATCGAAGAGCGTAAGCGATTGGAGCAGGCCAATCTTCAAGCAGAACGTCTCGGGGTGGTTGGCTCCATGGCAGCTCAGGTCGCCCATGAAATCCGGAATCCGCTTGGCTCCATTTCGCTCAATCTTGATTTGATCGGCGACGAGCTCAAGGCTTTCGCCAACTCCAATAGCGATTCAACGGCTGAATGCCAGGTGCTTCTTCGCGAGATGCGTTCCCAGGTATTGCGAATCCGCCAGGTGCTGCAGGAGTACCTCCGTTTTGCGCGAATGCCGAAGTCTCAGCGTGCCGCGATTTCACTGGCTGAGTTTCTTGAAGAGAAACTTAAGTTCGTGCAACCATTGCTCGATCAAAAACACGTAGAGCTGGAACGCAAGTTTGATTCGACCATGCCACCGGTCTACGTCGATGCCGAACAGTTCTGGGAAGCCATCTTAAATCTGATCAGTAATGCATTGGATGCGATGCCCGACGGAGGAAATTTGACCGTCAGCGCGCAAAAGCATGGCGCGGAAGCTTTGGTGTCCATTAGCGATAACGGTCAGGGGATGACGGAGGAAGAAGCTCGCCATCTTTTTGCTCCCTTCTTCACTACGAAGAGCGATGGAACGGGTCTCGGTCTCGCCTATACCCAGCGCATTGTGACCGAGCATGGCGGTAGGATTAATTGTGCTACCGCGAGGGGCAAAGGCAGCACGTTTAGCATTCAGCTTCCGCTGGCTGTAAGTGCATAAGATAATGATTTCAATTTTTAAACCTTTTGATGCGCGCGATTTGGTTGTGGCCGGACAGGCCTGTACTCTTTTGAAGAAATTATGAAAGACTTACGAAACAAATCTGTTTTGGTGATTGATGATGACTCGGGGATGCTCCGGGCGATGACCAAAGTGCTTACTAACGAAGGCATGCGCGTCACGGGGCTTTCTGATCCAACTGCGGTTGCGACAACGCTTGCTGCGTCTCAGCCACGCTTCGACGTAGTCATCACTGATTTAAGGATGCCGGTGTTCAGTGGCCGCGGCGTTTTGGCGCTCGCCAGTGCGTTGCCCAAATTGCCAGTGATTATCATCACCGCTTTTGGCGGAGCCGATGTTGAAGCACAGGCACTGCGACTGGGTGCTTTCGCCTTTCTGGAAAAGCCGGTTGCTGCATCCGAATTGGTCAATGTGGTAAAGCGGGCCATCGGGACGGGTTCCTATGCCCATCCCGACAATGGCTGACCCTGCGAATTAGGACTCGGGACGTTTCGATCCCCCGGTCTCCAGAGCTTGTACCTTAATGAGGCCGTCGCGAATGTGCAGGTCGTGCTGCTGAAAAGGAATTGAGATTCCCGCTGCTGCCAAATGTTTGCAGATCAGGTAATTCAGATCGCTTCTGAAACGACTTGGCCGTTGGCTCATCTCCTCACTCCACACAACAAGCTCGAAATCGATTGAATTGTCCCCAAATTTCTGCAGGAAGGCGTCAGGGGCTGGTTCACTTAATGTGGCCGGATGTTCTCGGGCTGCTGCGATGAGCGCTTCACGGACCTTGTTCACATCACTGTCGTAAGCGACTCCGACGGGCAGACGAAAGCGCACCCGTCGATCGGTATGAGTCCAGTTTGTGACGGGTGAATCGATAAATTTTTCGTTCGGCACAATCATGGCGATGTTGTCATTGGTCACTATCACCGTGCTGCGGGCGCGAATTTGTCGGACTTGTCCGGTAATGCCTGCGACTTCGATGCGATCCCCGATGGCAATGGGCCGTTCAGCTAAAATGAGCAATCCGCTGATGAAATTGCTGGCGATGTTTTTCAGACCGAATCCCACTCCAACTCCGACGGCGCCGGCGAATACTGCCAGCGTCCCAATATGAATCCCACTGTTTTCCAAAACGACGATGATCCCGATGATGAGCACGGCATAGCTGACGATTTGTGCTATTGCGTGCTGAAGAGGCCGGTCCAGGCCGCTTCTGGCCAGAAAGCGATTAAAAAGGAAACGCTTGGTACGGGAAGAGAGCCAAAAAACGCCCATCAAAAGCGCGATAAGAAGAAAAATTTGGAACAAACTCAGCGATATCCCGGGCAACGGCGCGTTCCACGGCAGGGGGACCCCCGCTGCATTGACCGCACTGACCGTGAAGAAAACGACCGCGCAGAGACTCAGGATCGTGGTGACGATCGCAATAAAATTGCTATCGATCTTGAACCGGCTGAAAAGGCGGCGCACCAGATCGCTCTGTAAGAACCGCGCGAGAATCAGGCCCGCCGCAAAGAAGGCGGCGAACGCCAGCAATCCTAAAAAGGTGATGTAATGCCCACCGATTTGGAACAACGGCTCTTCCAACAGGGGAAAACTCATCGAGACCTAGTCTGAGCCCCGTGTTTTGCTTGCGCAACCGATAAGCAAAAAACACGGCGGAAGCCGTGTTTTTCGCTTTGAACAATGAATAAGCCCCTCAACGTGGGCAGGGCGCACTATTGCTTGGCTGCCTTTTCTTCGATGTACTTAATGACGTCGCCGACTGTCTGCAGTTTTTCTGCGTCTTCGTCCGGCACTTCCACCCCAAATTCTTCCTCAAACGCCATCACCAGTTCGACGATATCCAGCGAATCCGCCCCCAAATCCTCTATGAATGAAGCCTGTGGGGTAACCTGCTCCGGGTTCACGCCCAGCTGCTCGACAATGATGTCCTTAACTTTCTCTTCGATCGATTTTTCCGCCATAAAATTTGTTCGGTTTATGTTAGTCGCGCGTGGAAAAGCCTAAAGCTCTCCCGAGCACAGCATGGCAAGTAAATGAATTAAAGAGGTTGTCAATCATTTTCGGGGGCTTGTCAGTTATACCTTCACGTTTGCTTCCGTTTCTCATTCGAGTAGATGAAGCCGATGACATTGTCGACCGTCGAGCCTGTTGATCTGCTCGATCTAAAACTCTTGCCTTCCTGGGTCAAAGAACCCGTTGATACAAGCGACTATCAGCGCTACGCGCCCGAAGACGAGAGGCCGGACGTGCGGGGCCGGCACAAGGTGAGACGCCCAATACACAACCGCACGGCACCGGATCTGCGCAAATTCAAAAAACCAGGCCGTGACTTGGAAAGAGCGTCGCGAACCGGCCGGCGAGGCCACGCGGGACAAAATCGCACGCAACCCTTCCATCGCGAGGGTCGTCCTAACATCGTTCCGCCCGTTGCGCCTGACGTTGGGGTCCGTTTTCTACCATACTTGCCGGCGTTCGAAAACGTTGTTACACAAATCAAGTCCGGTTCGGTAGCGTACTCGCTGTACGCTCTGGCTCGTTTGTTTCTTGAAAAACCGGAGCGCTACGAGGTGCGGTTGACGGCGAAAACGGAATCGCCGCTTTATCGGATCGGCGACGACGGTGCATTGTCGGTGAATCGTGAGTTTCTCGAGCAAAATGCTTTCCGCTTCGCCCAGTCCGATTTCTACAAGGTGAACGTTAACGAGTCCGAACCGATTAAGGGAAACTTCTCAAATGTAGCGCGATGTCGATTAAGCGGGACGCTTCTTGGCCCGACAAATCACCACAATTATCAATTGCAGCTGCGCAATCTGTACGAACAACGGTTTAGCCGGCGGATGAGCTTCGCTGATTATCAGCGACAGATCGAGATCGCGAACGATGCGACGTTGATTGAGCGCTGGAAAGAGGAAGCCAGGAAAGTGATTACCTACACGACGAGCCACGAGGATGTTCCTTTGACGTTCTCGTCCGCGCCGGACACGGAACGGCACTTCCGCTCGCATTATTTGCCGGAGCTGATCAGAAGCTTGACGGAAGCGACGATCGGGGGCGTTTTGAGTCGAAATTTATCCGACAAATCACTCAATCGCGCGGTCGAGGACGCCTGGGTGCGCGAAACGCGCTCGCCTTCAGGAATAATGCAGGAGCTGGCCGGGCGATTGCGGCAAGATGGTCTTCAGGTTTTTCGGCATCGTCGCGGAATGCTATTTGTTTCGCCAATTCGAACTCGCGCTTTTGTTCACGAACAGGCGAGCGTGTCTTCCCCGGTTAATGCGATTCTCGAAGCACTCGCGGGCACGGCAGTAATCAATCGCAAACAGCTTTTTGAAAAACTGATTGGCGATTTGACAACCGAGGCGGCAGAACCGCGCAAACTCGCGCTCGCGTCCGATCTGCGTTGG
>DASXMV010000110.1:0-12158 GCA_036495465.1 Candidatus Udaeobacter sp.
GCTCAAGTGTCAATCGCAGCAGAGAATCGCGGTTATCCGGAGGGCGCGGAGTACATGGCCAAACTGGCGCGCGATGCCGGATTTCAACAGGCGACAGTCGTTAATACCGATGGCAAACCCGGCGTCTTCGCGACGCTCGATGCCGGCGCTCCGAAGACGATTGGGCTTTATTTCATGTATGATGTGAAACAGTTCGATCCGGCGGAGTGGACGTCGCCTCCGACAGAGGCGCGCATCGTAGACAAACCGCCGCTGGGTAAAGTGATCGTCGGGCGCGGCGCGGTGAACCAGAAGGGACCTGAAGCAGCTTTCCTTGCAGCGTTGCACGCGATTCGCGGCGCGGGAAAGAAGATGCCTGTCAATCTTGTGTTGGTGGCAGAAGGCGAGGAGGAGATTGGTTCGCCCCACATTCCGCAACTCGTTGGGCGGCGGGAAGTGCTCGCGGCGCTAAAGAAATGTGACGGGGTATTCATGCCGTCGGCGACGCAAGATTTGGATGGAATCGTAACCGTGAACCTGGGCTCCAAGGGAGTGATCGAGCTGGAGCTGGTTTCGAGCGGCGAAAAATGGGGACGCGGTCCGGCGAAAGACATTCACTCCTCGCTGAAGGCAATGGTGGACAGCCCGGCGTGGCATTTGGTGAAAGCACTCACCACTCTTGTGTCGGAGGATGGCAACGAAATCGCGATCGACAATTATCCGAAGCCGCTCCCACAAAGCGCTGAGGAGAAAACAATGATTGATAAAGTATCCAAGGTGCGGAGCGAAGCTCAGGCCAAAAAGCAATTTAGCGTCCGGCATTGGATTAATGATCTGCCGTGGGAGCAGGCAAACGAACGGCTCGAATCGCAGCCAACAGTGAACATTGAAGGACTCGTCGGCGGTTACACAGGCCCTGGCGGAAAAACGATCTTGCCGCATCGCGCCGTCGCGAAGATCGATATGCGACTCGTGCCCGATATGAAAGCTGCTGATGCTCTCGCAGCCTTGAAGGCGCATTTGGCGAAGCGCGGCTTTGGCGATATCGAGGTGAACATGACCGGCGGGTACGATCCCACGAGCACACCGGCTGATTCCTCGCTAATTAAGGCTCAAGTTGCCACCTACAAACAATCTGGAATCGATGCAATGCTCTGGCCGCGTAATGCAGGCTCGTATCCCGGTTATGTCTTCACCGGTGAACCGCTGAAACTTGCCGCCGGACATTTCGGCCTCGGTCACGGCAGCGGCGCGCACGCGCCAGACGAGTATTACGTCATCGAATCGGCGAATCCGAAGGTACTGGGATTCGACGGCGCGGTGATGTCCTTCGTCGATTATCTCTACGAGTTGGCGAAATAGCGGCGAATCTACTGTAGCCACGGCCCTATAGGCCGTCGCTCAACTTCAAGACCAAACTGAGATGACCGGCCACAAGCCGGTGGCTACAAGGCTAGAGCAATTTCGCTTCCAGATTGATCTGCGTGCCGGCAAGGGCAACTGAGACCGGACAGGTCTTTTTGGTCAACTCCGCTTGTTCTTTGAATTTTGTTTCATCGATTCCAGGAACCTCAGCCTCGGTTTTTAAATCGATCGTAGTGATTTTTGGTCCACCACCGACCATTTCTAATTTTACGGTCGCAGTAGTGCTGATTCGTTTCGCAGGGTGGCCGGCTTTCTCCAGGTTTGCTGAAAGAGCCATCGTGTAACAGCCGGCCTCGGCCGCTCCGATTAGTTCCTCGGGGTTCGTTCCTTTTCCTTCTTCGAAACGCGACGAAAAAGAGTAGGGGCCTTCGAATGCGCCGCTTCCCAGTTTCATGGTTCCCTTGCCTTGTTTCAGAGTGCCTTCCCAAACAGCCGATCCAGTTCGTGTTGCCATTGTTTTGTTTCCTCTATTTGTTTGTTGGTTACGATTCGCGCCGAACGCGGGCGGACGCAATCTGTTTTCAGCCTGATAAGATTTGAACTGGGAATTTCAGGCCGCGGCGGGCATCGCAACGCTCTGGCTGCGCTTCGCGTCAGCGAGGCGGCGCTGTTTGCGGCCAAGCCAGATGCTAAGAACACACCAGATGGCTGCAAACGGAACGGCCACCCACGAAATGCCAACTAATCCAAATCCAAGCCACTGCATTAGCGGATAAGACCACGCGCCGGTTATGTCGCCCAGGCGATAACCGAATGTATCGATCAGGCTTTTAGCTTTGTATTTATCCTCTCTTCGCAGGACGGTGAAGAGAACTTCACGCGCTGGTCGCAGTAAGGCGAAACCTGTGGCGCGCCGCAAAATCTGGAACGTTGCAAGGACGGTGAGAACCGGGGCGAAACCGATCGCAGCAAATCCCACACCGCTCAAAAGCGGCATGAGCACCAGCGTGATCCCAACCCCAAACCATTTCATGAGACGTCCGGTCAGGAAAATCTGAATCAGTACAGTGATCGTGTTCACCGCGATATCGATGTTCGCCAGGAAGGACGTGCGCGCAGCGCGATCATGCAGGTGATGTCCTGTCAGGTCAGATTGTTGAAAGTATGCCCACGTGTTCGTGATCGTGTAGATGATGAGAAACACGGCGAGGCCAAGCAGGTAAGGAGAGCGTGCAATATGCGTTGCTCCTTCCCAGAATTTGCCGCCGATCGGTTGCTCACTCTGCTCGTCATGCGTTTGAAAGTTGGCAGGGAATCGGCGCACACACTGCGCGGCAATCTCCAACATGACAGCTGTGATAAGCAGAAACAGACCGGTGCTGAGCTTTCCAGCGAGCGAACTCGTGACCAAACCACCGACGATTCCGCCGATCGACCCGCCAACGGCAATAAATCCAAAAAGTCGTTTGCCTTGGTCGGGTGTGAAAACGTCAGCCATGAACGACCAAAACATTGTCGTTGCGAAAAGATTAAAGACGCTGACCCAGATGAAAAAAATCGGCGCAAGCACTGTGCGTTCTTGCGCAGCTGGCATCCAACGCATCAGCAGGAAGAAAACAAAAAGGTTTAAGATGGCGAAACGGTAAGCGATCGGAATAAAACGCCGACGCGACATACGTGCGACGATGACTGCATAAAGCGCATTAGCGATCAGCATACCGATCAGGGTGCCGGTATACATCCATGGCAGATTTTCAACGCCGCGGTCGGCACCGATCTCATCGCGGATTGGCCGGATAACGTAGTAACCGCCGAGAACCACAAAGTTAAAGACGAATGCCAACAGCAGCGCACGAATTTCGTACGGCTTTACGTCAACAATTTTCGCGAGGATGCGTTTCATCAAAGTGCTCTGTTATCCCTGGCATCGCAGAAACGACACGAATACCGTCAGTTTAGCGTAGTTAGGCGATCTTTCGCTCCGTTCACGATGGCGATTGAGGTTGCTTCTTCCACGCTGCAAGCACTTCAGCTTCGCGCTCCGGCGTAATGCCGGCTTTCATGTGCGCTTGTCGATCTGGCGACTGGGATTTGAACCAGGCAAGGGTGTCAAGCGCAGTCTCGTCAAGCGGGCGAAAGGTTAGCCCTTTGGAAAGTGCACGACTGATATTGGTGCGGGTGACCCCATCTTCTGCACCGGCCCACACCGGCATATCAGACCAAGCCTGCACCTTTTGATCGGTCAAAAATTTCTCATCCACCCAAACAAAGGTGGCGTTGGATCCCAACGCCGCTTTGATTCCATCGAGTATTCCACCAATGCCGATTGGCTTAGCCGGACCGGTCGCATTGTAAATTCCTGTCTCGCCATTTTCCGCCATGCGAATGGTCCATTCCGCCAAATCGCGGCCGTCGATATATTGAACCGAATCTGCAGGCTTACCCGGCGCGAGCACTTCGCCGCCGCGATAGACCCGAACTGGCCAATAAGTAAAGCGATCGCTCTCGTCCCGTGGCCCAACAATTAGTCCAGGCCGGATGATAAGTGTTTTGCCCGGAAACCATTTCTCAGCCTCTTTTTCTGAAAGCACTTTGAGAGGCCCGTATAACTTGAAACCATTCGCCTTCATTGATTCGAGCGTTTCTTTGTACGGATCAGGTCCTTCGTAATTTTGCAGCGGAGCGTTTTCATCGGGCCCAGTCTTTGAGTCCGGATACACAGAAATCGTCGAGGTAAAAACGTATCGATCCACGTTTCCCTTCAAAATTTTTGCAGCATCTCGCACCCAGACGGGCAGCGTTGTGGGATTATCGATCACCACATCCCATTGCCGACCTTTCAAGGCGTCAAGCTGACCATTGCGATCCCCGATCAACTGTTCGACTTCCTTTGGCAACTCACCCGGATGGCTTTTGCCACGATTGAACGTGGTGACTTTATGTCCGCGGCTTAGCGCATATCGCACCTGGTACGGTCCGGTGAATCCAGTGCCACCGAGGATGAGAATGCGCAGAGGCTTCACTGATTTTTCTGCGAGCAGCGTGGTCGATTTCATGCTGAGGGCAAAAGCACCGGCGGCGGTGCCAGAGATTTTGATAAATTGGCGACGTGTTGTTCTCATAAGCGTATTAACTTTTCTTTTCGTTTTGAGAGAAGACGCCTGCCAAGCCGTAGCTTTATGCGAAAGTCTGAAGGAAGGTAGCATTCTCTCGATCTGCTCAAGATGCCAGTAGATAACACGACCCGCATGACACGTCGTAAAGCCACACGCTTAATTGGCGTTGGCGCGGCAGGATTGTGTTTGCCGGTTCGTGCATCGGCTGCCGAAGCGAAAACCGAATCATCAGCAATGTTGACGCGCGCAATTCCGTCATCGGGCGAAAAACTGCCGGTGATCGGCCTGGGAACCTGGCAGGCGTTCGATGTCGATCTTACGTCGGATAATAAAAGACAGCTCGGAGATGTCCTTTCACTTTTTGTAAAGCTCGGCGGACGCGTAATCGATACGTCGCCGATGTATGGTCGCGCAGAAGAGGTGATTGGCGAGTTGACGACTGCGCTCGGTATCCAGGACAAGATTTTCATCGCGACTAAGGTTTGGACGCGAGGAAAGGAAAACGGAATTAAATCGATGGAACGCTCGATGGCACTTTTACGAGCGAAAAAAATCGATCTGATGCAAGTCCACAATCTCATCGACGTTCAGACGCACTTGGCGACGTTGCGTGCATGGAAAGCGCAGGGGCGCATTCGCTACCTGGGGATTACGCATTACGAAGCGGGCGCATTCGCTGAGGTGGAAAAAATCATGCGAAGCGAAAAGCTCGATTTTGTGCAGATCAATTATTCGATCATGGAACGCGAAGCAGAAGAAAAGCTTTTGCCGCTGGCACAGCAACGCGGCATTGCCGTTATCGTTAATCGGCCATTTGGCGGGGGGGATCTTTTCGGTCGTACCCGCTCAAAGCCATTGCCCGATTGGGCTGCTGAATTCGATTGTCGTTCCTGGGCGCAATTTTTCCTCAAGTGGATTGTCGCCAATTCAGGCGTCACTTGCGCGATTCCTGCGACCGACAAGCCGCAGCATATTGAGGATAATATGATGGGAGGAATCGGCCGGCTTCCAGACGCAAAAATGCGCCAACGAATGGTTGAATTCGTCTCCTCGTCCTAGCGCCAACCGATCAAAATCACCTCTGAAACGGCTCTTTCGGCGACCCTGTCTACATTCGGCAATTGTCAAAGAAAAAAATTTACGTTTTCTAAAAAAAATCAGTTGCGGCAGCACTCAATTTCATCGATAGGACGCCCGCTTTATGCGAAAAGTAACCCCCTGTCTCATCTTATGCCTTTGTTGTGTGGCATTCTATCCGCGTCCTGCAGCGGCGCTGAATTTTTCTGCACCTAAACCAAAATTTGGTTTCACGGACGCATCCGGTAAAAAGCAGTCGGTTGAGGTTGTGGACAAATACTATCCAAAGAAACTTGTCCATCCCTTCGGCAATGATTCACAAATTGATCCGAAGCTGCGTCGGGCGGCTAGCATCGCAGAAGAGCGCGCACGGGCGCACTCACTTTCCAAGTGCTGGCACTACGTCAAAGAAGCTCTTGTTGCGTCTGGTGTGGTGAAGTCCCGTCCTCAAACCACGCTGGCAAAGCAAGCCGGTCAGGAGTTGGTGAAAAATTACGGGTTTAAGAAGCTGCCTGTCAGCGATCCTTACCAGGCGCCGGTTGGCTCTGTGTTGGTGTACGGTGCCAAGCGCGCGGCTGGCCACGTAGAGATTCGCACCGAGGATGGTTTCGTCAGTGATTTTCGTTCAAAGACGCCATCTCGCCGGCCTCTATTAGGCGTCTTCGCCAAGAGTTAAGTCGCTCATTCGAGCGATCCCAAGCGTCCAAACGAATCAGTTCCGGCTGGCAATTTGCCCAGCCGCGCGGATTCTTTGGCGATGATTCAACCGGTCCGCATCGCCATGTGGTCGGGTCCGCGAAATATCTCGACCGCCATGATGCGTGCCTGGGGAAATCGGCCAGACACGTTCGTCGTAGATGAGCCATTTTATGCTTTTTACCTCAGTGCGACTGGCAAGGAGCATCCCGTCGCAAACGAGGTGATCGCATTTGGGGAGACCGATTCGCGAAAAGTCATCGCGAAACTGACCGGACCCATCCCCGACGGCAAGCAGATCTCTTTTCAAAAACAAATGGCACATCATCTTTTGCCAGAAGTGGATCGCGAATGGGTCAGTAGAGTTACGAATTGCTTTCTAATTCGTGATCCACGTGAGGTGATCGCTTCGTACGTTAAAAAGCGAGAAGATCCGGCGCTGGCAGATCTGGGTTTTGTACAACAAGCAGAGATTTTTGATCTTGTGCGCGCTCGCATTGGTTCGGCGCCGGCCGTGGTCGACGCAAAAGATGTGCTGGAAAATCCGAAAAAAACGTTGCGCCTGCTCTGTGAAGCAATCTGCGTCGAGTTTAGTGATTCAATGCTTTCGTGGCCGCCTGGATTGCGTGAGAGCGACGGCGTTTGGGCCAGGCACTGGTACGGCGAAGTGTCGAAAACGACCTCTTTTCAACCATATCGACCGAGGGAAGTAAAAATTCCCGCGCGTTTGAAGGAAATTCATGATCGCTGTCGCGAATGTTATGACCGATTGTGTGAATACAGATTGCGTTGAACCATTCCACCAATGCTTCAAAAGTTCGATGAACGAAATCGAGATCTGATCGTTAACATCAACGGCCGACTCTTGCATCGTGACAAGGCGGGAATCAGCCCGTTTGATTCAGCCGTTCAGGGTGGGGACGCAGTCTGGGAAGGGCTACGCCTATACAATGGCCGGGTTTTCAAACTGCACGAACACCTCGACCGGCTGGAACGTTCCGCACAGGCTTTGGCTTTCGCCGTAATTCCGTCGCGCGAAAAAATCATCGAGGAGATCAAGCGCACACTTGTGGCAAATAAAATGAATGACGGCGTGCATCTCCGTCTCACGTTAAGTCGCGGTATGAAGGTCACTTCAGGAATGGACCCACGTCTGAATGAAAACGAGCCTACGTTGATCGTTCTCGCGGAGCATAAGGCGCCGGTTTATGCCAAGAGCGGCCTGACGTTGATTACGAGCAAGGTTCGGCGCCCTCCGCCCGAGGTTCTGGATGCCCGAATTCATCACGCGAATTTGCTGAACTCGATTCTGGCCAAGATCGAAGCAAACAACGCTGGCGCAGACGACGCATTGATGCTCGATACACGGGGCTTTGTGGCCGAAACAAACGCCACGCACATCTTTATTGTGCGCAACTCAGATAAATCGCGAGCAAGCGGGGACCTGGCGACCAGTCGGGTGTTCGCGTGTCCGGAGGGAATTACCCGCGCTACTGTCATCGAGATTTGTACAGCCGAAAAAATTCGTTGTGTCGAAACCGATCTATCAGTCGTCGATGTTTATGGTGCCAGTGAGATGTTTTGCACCGGGACGATGGGCGAGCTGGCCGCTGTCACACAGCTGGACAATCGTCAGATAGGCGACGGCAAAGTCGGCCCCATTACCAAACGCCTAAGCGATCTTTACGCTAACCGAACTGCCAGCGATGGCATACAAGTTGTGTAAGGCTCAGCTTCCAGGGCGTTGCGCGTTCGACGTTGAAAACTCTTATTACTCTTATTCTTTCCAGGTCTTATTTTTGAACGAGGTCCGTCCTGAACCCTCCTCGAACGCTTCAAAATGTTCCGGGTTTTGCCGGTAATATTTTTGATGATTGGCCTCAGCGGGATAGAACTTCATCGCCGGCAGAATTTCGGTTACGATCGCCTTTTTGAATTTTCCTGAGTGTTGGAGCTTCTCTTTCGAAGCTTCGGCGATCTTTTTTTCTTGATCGCTGTCGTAAAAAATGGCGGCACGATAACTCGGCCCAATATCAGTGAACTGTCCGTCCGCCTGGGTCGGGTCGATTTGTCTCCAATAAATATCGAGCAACTGATCGTAGGAAATCTTCGCCGGGTCGTAAGTGATTTGGATAGATTCGCGATAGCCAGTTTTTTCGGAGGAAACAAGTTCGTAGGTCGGATTCGGCTCAGTCCCGCCGGAATAACCCACGACGGTGTTAATCACGCCTTTTGCCTTATCGAATGCCGGCTGAATGCACCAGAAGCAACCACCGGCAAAGATGGCAGTCCGTGTTTCTGCGGAAGAAGAAATTTGGCTCTGACTGCTTTCGATGGTGCCTGCGACAATTGCTGCGCAACTGAGCACGAGAAGAAGGATTCGCTTCATAGTGTAATGGCAGTCTTAGACATTCCTTCGGCCCGGACGTTGTGAATAACTCGATTTATTTTTTTCTTGCCACCAATAGGGCGGTCGTCATACACCCTTCTCAGTGCCTCTGACGGTAAAAGTCACAACCTGATTTTCTCCTCAGCGTGCCTGCGAGTGAGGGTAGCTTAGCTCACCGCAGGCACGTCCTTTTAGAAAGCGTCTCGTTAGGGTGTGAGCTGACTCTCTGTGTCGGCCTGCTGGAGCGAGGTTCCTGTTTTCGGCACGACGACATCCTTCAAATTAGAAGGAGTGTGCTGTAGCTATGGTAGTGCATGTCATGAAATGACTTCCAGACTGATCACGCTTTATTCACTGACAGATCGCCTCGACGTGGCGAAGATTTTCAGTCGCGACGCGCCTTTGCACGTCGATCTCGGATGTGGGGACGGTTCATTTCTTTGCGCGATGGCTCAGCAAACGGCGGACAGGAATTTTCTCGGGATCGAACGATTGCTCGATCGAGTACGTACCTCGGTGCATAAAGCTGCGGCGCTGGAGAATGTCCGTCTGTTGCGAATTGAAAGCTCGTACGCGGTTCGTTATCTCTTGCCGGCCGAATCAGTGGAAACGTTCTACTTGTTGTTTCCGGACCCCTGGCCGAAGCGTCGCCATCATCCTCGCCGCGTCGTAACGCCGAATTTCCTTGGTTCGATTCATACCGCGCTTTGGGAAAACGGTACCTTTCATGTCGCAACGGATGACGTCGATTACTTTGCAAAAATCCAACAGATTGCCGAATCCAGTCCCGGTTTTGCAATTTTTGATGGGGATCTCAATCTACCGCCGAGCAAATTTGGGCTCATTTTCCGGGAACAGGGCGCGCTGATTCACTGGTTGGCGCTGCGAAAAATTTCTCCAGTGAAATAGCTTTGAGCTTTCCATCCATCGTGCTCGAAGCGCAATGTGACAGCACCGCTTTCATCCTGACGAAAGAGTTTAATGCCGCGTCCTCGCAGGTTCTCAGCCCAACTGTCGCTGACTCGCTCGTAACTGGGAAAGTCGCGCGAAGTGGCGATGATTAGCCGCGGGTGCGTGGCGTCCAGGAAAGCTTCAGAACCGGACAGTCCCGAATGATGCTGACCTTTAATGATGATGTCGCTCTGGAGATTCCAACCACTTGCCAACAATTGCTCTTCTGTCTTAACGCCACTATCCGACATGAGTAGGATGGAAGTGGCCGGCGCAACAATTAGATGAACGACGTAGGTCTGATCGTCAGCAGTTGGGGAGCTGAAATTTCGAGGAGGAAACATGACGTGCGCGACGACCTCAGGCGACAGGCGGAAACTTTCTCCAGCGGTCAGACTCTCGAGTTTGACTCTCCGTTCGCGAAATAGCTCTCGTAATTTCCTGTGAACCGTTGAGTGATCGGGTGCGGGATTGTCGACCACACGGCCTGGAGGAAAATCTTTCAGCAATTGCACACTGCCACCCACATGAAGCGCGTCGCCATGCGTAAGCAGTAAACCGGAAAGCCGATTTATACCTGCCCAGTGCAGATACTCACGTACCACGCGCTGATAGATCTGTTCGTTACCGCAGTCGAGTAGCCAATTAGCGCCGCCGGTTTGCAAGTGAACAGCCGCTCCAGCGCCAGCATCCAGCACGGTGATTTTCGCAGCTAGTTTTTCGGGCCAATGCGGATGTGCGACGTAAAAATGGCCGCCCGGGACATGCGCAAGGAATTGCACGATTGCCAAAACCAGCTTTGCCAAAAACCAGTTGGCGTTATTGAAGATCACCGCGAGCGCGGTCAGAAATGGGGTTGAAACAAGCGAGAGAAGCGCAATTGCGAGGATGAAAAAAGCGATAGGCACGACGATCAGGTTCGCCAGCAAAGAAATGGGCGTCACGATATAAAAATACCAAAGCACCAGTGGTAGCGAACCAATCCACGCTGAGAGGGAAACACCGGCCCCCTCACACAGCCATTTGAAGCTGTTGTGCGTCCAGCGTTGCGGTCCGCCGATCAGGCTTTGTGGCAAAAAAGGGTCGGCAGCTGTCCATCGCTGCAAAAATCTCGCAAACCGGTCGGCGAACAAGATAATGGCGCCCACGACCGCGAAAGAGAGCTGGAATCCCGTCGAAAAAAGTTCGTTTGTGTTCCACGCCAGCAGAAAAAATGCAGCGGCAGCCAGGCTGTTAAGGACGAAAACTTTTCGTTCGAAAAACAATCCACCTAACAAAATGGAGCTCATGACCGCCGCGCGTACACTCGAAATGTGTAGGCCCGTCACTGCAGCATAGAATAGAAGCAGAGGGATAATTAGCGCAGCCGCCCATTTTGGTGAGAGCCGCGCGACCATTGCCACCATCCACAGGAGAGTCGCGACGATTCCGACGTGCAAGCCCGCCACGGCGAAAAGGTGAAGGGTGCCGGTTTGTTGAAATGGTTCTTCAATATCTTCCGGCGTTTGACGCCTGAGGCCCAGAACAACTCCACTTAGAAAACTTTGAATCTCGGGGGCGTTCTCCAATCCTTTGCACAAGGCGTTTTGCATCCATGCACGCGACTTCTGGGCGAAACGCAGAACCGGGTTGCCGCCGCCGTGGCGAATGAGCGTCCCTTCTTCCGCATAGCGAACAAAGAGCATTCGATGAACATCGCGGATCGCCAGATAGGAGCGCATATCGAACTCACCAGGATTTCGCGGCGGCGGGATGACATCCGCCATTCCGAAAAGCTTTAATTCGTCTCCAAATTCCGGAGTGCCTTTCCAGCGAACCTGCCAGACGGCATCAGTTGGTTGTTGCTTACCTCCAAATTCAATTGATTTGAGCTTTAGCAGGAACGTCGAAAACCCACTCGGTGCAGTTTTTGGCTCAGTGATGACGCACCCGGTAGCGGTGACGACGCGCGGGCGATTGCCAAGCTCGTTAGCGAGTTGCTGGCCTGTCCTTTTCCTTGTCTCAAGGTTGTGCAGCAGGAAAAAGCCAAACGCGACGATGAAATAAGTTGCAGGCAGGACCGGTCTCCACGCGACGAGGACGACGCCCATCGCCAGAACGATCGTCACGACAACCAAGGCGACATCCGAAAGGCGAAGCTGGTCGGCGATAATAATTCCCAACGCCGCCATGAGCACCAAACCAACAAACGGCTGACGCGGCCCGTTTAGGAATTTCATTGTCCTGCTTTTCCTTTATTTCGTCGCCGTAAGGCAAGCTCTTATAAGGCTGGATTGGTCGAAGCTGGGTGCTGTAGACGCGAGCACGGACCGCGGCGATTCTGTGTGCGAGAGAGCTAGAAAACCCCGCGCTCATGGACCTCGGCTAGAATATTTGTTGCTTAATTCTTGCTAACAGAGGGGGCTGCTGGAACAAGAAGCACGGGACGAGTGCTATGTTTCAACACGCCTTTAGTAGCGCTTCCTACCAGCAAAGTATACATGGCGCCGTGTCCATGCCTGCCCATTACGATTATGTCGGCATCAAGCTGATCGGCTAGATTCAAGATTTGTTCGGCCACTGCGCCAGCTACTTCGTGTAAACTA
>DASXMV010000111.1:0-9509 GCA_036495465.1 Candidatus Udaeobacter sp.
CTTCATAGAAAGTTCTTGCGAAACGGTCAGCCCGAAAGCAAAATCGCGGTCGATGCCGCCCTGGGCGCTTCGCATTCGACAGAGCTGGGTTACCAGCGCCATTAGCCTCGTTCTCGCGACGGCGATTGTACTAATGCTTGGCTTTTCAGTGGCGCCGAACTTACACGAACGACTCCATCCCACGGGCACGTCGCTTCATGAATGCGCGGTTACAATGATCGCGTCCGGCAGTTGTCATTACAGCGTTAATCCTCCGCCAATGATTGCGCTTACGGCGGTGTTGCATTTTTCCAAGATTGCGGCTCTCAGTCCACACTGGGTCGAAACGCCATTTCTGGCTTCCCGCATCTTCGAGCACGCGCCTCCGGCAGTTTCCTGATCCGTTGATTTTCCCATCTCGCGGGGCACCGGCGTGCAGTGCGTTCCTTGCGCCGCTGAATCAACGTGGGCAGAACGCCAATTCATTGGGCGACTGTGCCCGAGTTTTTTGAATCAGGAGTTTACGAATGAAAAAAGCCATATTAGTCGTGCTGGTAATGCTTCCAGCGACTGTTGGGAATGCCCAGGAGTCCACCCCGGGTGGTAGTTCGTCGCCAGCGCCGACTGTGTCAATTGCGACGCCCGCTACGGCAGCAGATGTCGCAGCGCTGCGTGAGCAAGTGCAATCACTCACCGACACGGTGAAAGCTTTGCAACAACAAGTGAAAGACCAGCAGACCGCGTTGGAGAAGGCAAACCTCGCTGGTGAGTCGGGCCTTCCCCCAAAGCCAGAGCCATCTCCCATGGCAGCTGCCGAGGGATCGCCCGCGGCGTCAGGCAGTGCGTCGCCACGATTTCCAACGGAAGACACGTCCGTTGTGAACTCAACAACGGCGTCGGCTGCGTTGCCCGCTGCAGGCACAAGCCCCAGTTCGTTGCCCGGCAGTTTCCCCACGACCGACACCTCAGTGGTAACGTCGGCACCGGAAACCATCTCAACCACTGGCGCCGGAGCATCGTTGACACAACCAATCACTATCGGTGGCGGCAAAGCTTACATGAACATCTCGTTAGACAGTGTATTCGCGTTAGCCTATTCCAGCGCCACCGACCTCCATAACATCGAGGTGGGCGACCACGACCCCCAGCAGCGTGGCTTCAATGCGCGCAACACCGAGCTGGCGTTTGATGGTGCAGTCGATCCTTATTTCGAAGGGTTCGCGAACATCGTTTTCCTGTTGGACAACAACAACGAAACCGAAGTCGAACTCGAGGAAGCTTTCCTGCAGACCACGAGTCTTCCTTACAATCTGCAATTGAAAGGTGGGCAATTCTTAGCCGCCTTCGGCCGGCTGAACTCAACGCACCCGCATACATGGGACTTCGCGGACACGCCCCTGGTGAACGGCTTGTTTCTGGGGCCTGATGGCTTGCGTGGGGTTGGCGCCCAAGCTTCATGGACACTGCCTGTCCCCTGGTATTCGCAGCTGATTTTTGCGGCGCAAAACGGCCAGGGTGAGGCGGGATTTTCGTTTCGGAACCCTGGTGACAACGGAATGTTTTTCGATCGCGTAACGACCGATCGTGAGGTACGCGGCCTGCAGGATTTCGTCTGGATCCCGCGCTTTGAGAACTCCTTTAATTTGAGTGATACGCAAACTGTGTTGGCCGGCGTATCGGGTGCATTTGGCTCAAACGAGACAGGCGCGAATTCGCGAACTCAGATTTACGGCGGGGACCTTCTCTATAAGTGGAAGAGCTCCCACGCCGAAGGAGGTTTTCCCTTCGTAAAATGGCAGACGGAAGTCATGTATCGCCGCTTCCAAGCCGGTCGCGGTGCTGACGAATCATTCCCGGTTGCCGAAACGTTTCACGATTGGGGAATGTATTCGCAGGTCCTGTGGGGATTCAAAAAAGGATTGGTTGCTGGTATTCGTGGCGACTATGTGCATATGCAGGACTCCATGTTCACTGACGACCTGGACAGACAGTCGCGCTGGCGGCTTAGCGCCAATATCACGTGGTATCCGACTGAATTTTCAAAGATCCGATTGCAGTACAATCAGGATTTCCTACAGGAGAACTTTTTCCTTTCTGCAAGGGAGGTTGAGTCGATTTTTCTCCAGTGGGAATTCATTCTCGGCTCCCACGGCGCCCACAAATTCTAAAACCATGAAGAAAACTACTCTAATCTTTTGCGCAATCATCGCCTACGCCTGTTCGGCACAGGCAAAATTAAATGTAGTGACGACACTGCCGGACTTCGGATCGCTCGCACGCGAAATCGGAGGCGACAAAGTTAATGTGACGGTTCTGGCCAAAGCCACAGAGGACCCGCACTTCGTCGATGCGCGACCGAGCTTCGTCGTAGCTCTACGCAATGCCGATGTTTTAATCGACGGTGGTGCAGAACTCGAGGTCGGCTGGTTGCCCCCCCTTCTGCAGAACGCGAGGAATCCGAAGATCGAGGTGGGCAAACTTGGACGAATTCAGGCGTCACAAGGCATTCGCCTGCTGAACGTGCCGACAAACGTCACGCGAGCTGCCGGTGACGTTCACGCACTCGGCAATCCGCATTTCACCGTTGATCCGATTATTGCAAAGGCGATTGCACAGCACATTGCGCAATCGTTTTCCGATTTGGATCCTGCGAACGCCGCATTTTACCAGGCGAACTACAAGAAGTTCGAAACGACGATCAACTCGAAGCTGCAGGAATGGGGCACTGAGATGTTGCCGTTTCATGACCAACACGTCGTAGCGTATCACGATTCATGGCCATACTTCGCGCGTCGCTTTGGGGTGAACATCGATATCTTCCTGGAGCCGAAGCCGGGCATTCCACCATCTCCCTCACATCTCACCGAGGTGATTGCGCAGATGAAAGCACAGCATATCAAAGCGATTATCGTCGAGCCGTTTCATGATCGGCGGATCGCTGAAAAAGTTGCAAGTGCGACAGGTGCAAAAGTTGTGGAATTTTCACAATTTCCGGGCGGCCTGCCCGGCACGGACAGCTACGTCAAGCTGATCGACACATTGGTTGCCCGACTGGTAGCCGCCCTGAAATAGCCATGTGGGAAGTCATGTTTTGGCCGATCATGGCCTGCGTGCTTTTGCCGTGGCTGCTGGTCTATCTCGGACTGCACGTTGTTCAGCGCGGCATCATTTTCATCGACATCGCCATGGCACAAATGGCGGCGCTCGGAATTTGTGTAGCCGTCCTCTTTCACATTGAGTTGGAAAGCTGGACGACGTTTGCCATTGCGCTGGCGTTCACATTAGCGGGTGCCGCAATTTTCTCAGTGACAGGCAAGCGTTCGAGCCAAATCCCTCAGGAAGCAGTCATCGGAATTGCATACGTGGTAGCAGCGGCCGCAGCTGTGTTGCTGCTTAGCCGTGCGGCAGAAGGCGATGAAGAAATCAAGAACATGCTGGTTGGAAATATTTTGCTCGTTACGCCGCACGAAGTTTTTGAGCGCTTCGCGCTATTCGCGGCTGTCGGCATTTTCCATTTCGTTTTCCGGAAGAATTTCCTTCTGGTCTCATTTGATCGCGACAGTGCCTACCACAAGGGACTCCGGGTGCGCTGGTGGGACTTTTTCTTTTATGCGCTTTTTGGCTTGGTTGTGACCAGTTTCGTCCGCATCGCAGGCGTACTGCTGGTCTTCAGTTATTTAATCGTCCCTGCGGTCTGCGGGATCACTCTTGCCCAGCGAACTGCGAGTCGCTTACTTATCGGCTGGTTCATCGCACTGCTAGGCGGTATCGCAGGTTTGTTTCTTTCCTATTGGTGGGACTTGCCCTCCGGTGCAGCAATCGTCTGTACCTTTGGTGCACTGTTAATCCTCATCTCACTTTTCGCGTTGTGTCGGCATGGTCGAGGCCTTTTCAAGGCTGCCGGGGAATCGCAGTAACATTTTGCGATAACCACGCTATTTTGGGTCCTAATGCATCGGACCGATCACTCCCGTTTTCGCAAGCGGCACGATTTCGTTCCGGATTTTTCCCATGCCGAGCGCCGGACCCGAATCGTAATTGGAATTACGGCCGCGATGATGCTGATCGAGATCGCGGTCGGCTTGATGTCGAATTCGATGGCGTTGCTTGCCGACGGCTGGCACATGAGCACACATGTCCTGGCATTTTTGATAACAGCCGTGGCCTATTATTTCGCCCGAACGCGGGCTGGCAACACGCGATACAGCTTTGGCACCGGAAAAGTAGGCGTGCTCGGTGGGTTTACCAGCGCCGTTGTGCTTTCCATTGTGGCGATCTTAATGGCAGGCGAGTGCGCTCACCGGCTTTTTGCGCCGCTCGAGATTCATTTCAATGAGGCAATTGGCATTGCTTGTCTGGGATTGCTCGTAAATCTTGGTTGCGCAGTGTTGCTTGCAGACCGCCATCACCATAGTGGTCATGGCAGCGCTCACGATCATGATCTAAATCTGCGCGCCGCCTATCTTCATGTGCTGGCCGATGCGTTTACTTCGGTATTGGCTATTACAGCATTAACAGGCGGTAAATTTTTTGGCTGGACGTGGCTCGATCCGGTCGTGGGAATTGTTGGAAGCGGCGTGGTTTTTTCGTGGGCCTACACACTCTTGCGTGATACCGCCGGTATCTTGCTGGATCGAACGCCTGCGTCTTCTGATTTGCCTGACGAAATTCTACACGCGATGGAGAGCGATGGCGATTCGCTAGTGACCGACTTACACGTCTGGCAGGTCGGCATCGGAAAATACGCGGCAATGGTCTCTGTGGTCGCGCACGAGCCAAAAAGTTGTGAGTCCTATCGCTCGCTGCTGCGTGGACATCACGAACTGGTTCACGTCACTATTGAGACGCAACATTGCCGCGAAGATCACGCACCGGCACGCGCTGAATGATCTACGCACTCGGGCAAGTCGTCGCCGCTTATATTTTCGCCCTTGCCGGCGGAGCGATCAGCACTTCTTTGCATCTCGAGCACAAGCCTCTTTGCGCGCTCATCAGCTTCGCGGCGGGAACACTTCTGGGGGTCACTCTCTTTGCAATTTTGCCCGAGGGCTTGCAGGACAGTGGCATATGGCCGCTAATCGCGGCGGCAGCTAGCGGATACGTCTTGTTTCAGTTGATCAGCAAATACGTTCATCATGTGTGCCCTGCCTGTGCTGCAAGTCATTTCGATGCGGACGCAACCCGGCACTTTAGCGAGATCGCCACTGCGCTCATCATTGCGCTGGCGATTCACAGCACGACCGATGGATTGGTCTTGGGAATCCAACAGGAAGCACCCTCAACGACCGCCACGAAATGGTCGCTGTTCTCCGCCCTTTGCATTCACAAGCTTCCCGAAGGCCTGGCGCTGGGGAGCCTTTTGATCGGAGCTGGACTGCGACGTGCTACCGCCCTTGGCTGGGTGGCGGCGGTGGAAGCAACCACGCTTCTCGGCGGCGTAATCGGTATCTTCTGGCTGGGAAAAGTGTCAACCTTTTGGCTTGGCCTGGTCATGGCGCATGTCGGTGGTGGATTTTTATATTTGGCCACGCACGCGGTAGTTGGAGAAATGATGAAGCATGGAAGAAAACTTGTGCTGACAAGTTTTTCCATCGGGATAGGACTGATTGCGGTTCTTAACGTCGGCTTAAGGTTGTTTGGCTAACGTGTCGCGTTGCGCTTCGCAGTGTGAAGCCGCTACAGTGATTTGTGCACTCTTTTCATTATCGCGACGGACATCTCTATTGCGAAGAGGTAAAACTTACCCGTGTAGCGGATGAGCTCGGCACGCCTGCTTATGTTTACAGCGCGGAAACAATCCTCGATCACTATGCGCGCCTCGACGCTGCGCTCCACTCTCTGGATCACCTGGTTTGTTACGCGGTCAAAGCAAACTCAAATCGCGCGATCCTGAAATTGCTCGCGGGCGCCGGTGCAGGTTTTGACATCGTTTCGGGCGGCGAGCTTTATCGCGTACTCGAAGCTGGCGGCGATGCCAGCAAATGCACCTTTGCCGGCGTGGGCAAGTCGCGAGAAGAAATTGAATACGCGCTAGAACATCAGGTTTACAGCTTTAACATCGAGAGCGAAGCGGAACTCGATCTCATCGATCGGATCGCGGGTGCAAAAGGAACTCGCGCGCCGATTGCATTACGCGTGAACCCCGACGTCGATCCGCATACTCATGAGTACATTTCAACTGGCTCGCACGAAAATAAGTTCGGTATCGCTTTGGATCGCGTCGGCGCCGTTTACGAGCGAGCTGCTAAAATGCCCAACGTCGAGATTGTTGGGGTGCAAATGCATATCGGATCGCAAATTGCACAAGCGAAGCCCTTTGCCAGCGCGATTGGAAAAGTGGCGCCGTTGGTGCGCGAGGTGAAATCAAAATACGGAATCAAGTTCCTGAGCGTAGGTGGCGGCATGGGAATTATCTACCAGCGCGCTCTGGAAAGCGGATCCGGCAAATGGTGGCGCGAGCACGGCAGCGGATCGTTTGCATTCAGCGTTCGAGATTATGCAGAAACAATTGTTCCCCCGTTGCTCGATCTCGGCGTTCGCATTCTGGTGGAGCCTGGACGTTTCCTCGTGGGCAACGCCGGCGTCTTGCTCACACGCGTCCGTTACATCAAACAAACCGGGAGCAAGAGATTTGCAATCGTTGACGCGGGAATGAACGATCTGATTCGTCCAGCGCTCTATCACAGTTATCACGAGGTCGTGACGGTAAAGGAGCCGAGCAAGGCGAAGAGCCGTAATACAGCGGAGATCGACATTGTTGGGCCGGTATGCGAGTCTGGCGACTTCTTCGCGTTGGATAGAGAAATGCCAGAATTCGGCGAGGGCGATTTGCTCGCCATTATGAGCGCTGGCGCGTACGGATTCGTAATGGCGTCGAATTATAATTCGCGTCCGCTCCCCGCGGAGGCACTGGTTCGCGGTGACAACTTCATATCAGTTCGAAAACGGCAAACGTGGGAAGATCTGGTGCGCGGGGAGATCGATCCCGATTAATTGTAACCGGGGCGCCAATGTCGGCCGGCGGGAGTCATCGGCCGCGGCCACAGCGTCAACTTGCGTATTTTAGCGTTCGCATAAATAGTCCTCTGCTTCCGATGAAACGTTTCCTGTTCGTTTGTTGTTTGTCGCTGTGGGCGCTCAGCTCTCAAGCCGCCGCGCCGGTTTCGGGTGAATACGTCATTTTGGTTGGCGGGCCATCTATGTATCAGTGGGAAAAGTATAAAACTTACCCACATGATCATTGGTGGGCGAACTTTGTGCGCGCTGCGCGTATACGCACCGAACAATTGCGAACCGAACTCGGACCGGACGTGAAAATTACCTGGCTTATTTACAGGCAGGGTTATGAGGACCGTGCCAAACAAGAACACCAGGATCTGATCAGCCTCATTGGTACCGTGCGTGACAAATTCAATATCGACCTGATCTGGTTTGGCCCGGGCGAGGCAGTGATCAACTATCTCAACAACGGGCAACCACGGGATCAGGTCAAAGTGATCGGCTTTGAATACTTCGGCCATTCAAACCGCGCCTGTTTCATGTTCGATTATAGCAACAACATCGACAGCGCTTGTAAATCCTGGCTGCACGAAAACGACCTGACCAAGATCAATCGCCATATTTTCGCTCGTCACGCCTATGCTAAGAGCTGGGGCTGTCATACCGGTGAAGAAATGTCGAAAAAATGGTTCGCTGCTACCGGCGTGCGAATGATCGGCGCCCTCGGCAAAACGCAGTTCATGATGGAAGAACTGCCAATCCTAATTTCCGACGGGGGCAAGTGGGTGAATTGAGCGGCTTGGGAAGCCGCGAAATCGATGGGCAGCCTGAGAAGGCGAGCGAGCGGGATGCGAGCGAGTCAATTAGATTTCGGATCCGGAATTCGGATCTACCCTCGCGACGATGATGACGTCTCGGGAACTCGAATATCTTTACCATCAGCCGCTGTTCGATCGTGGATGTTGCTCTGTCGCGTGAACTCGGATTGCAGCTTTCAAGGAGGACACCTTCGTAACCGCCTCTGAACACGAAGTTTGAAAGCCCTCGTGCCTCCGTTGCCGACGGCCAAGATTTAGATCGACATAGACGGGGCGTTTTGCGATCAAGACTTTCGGGCGGACCGGGTTTAGCAAGAACCTCAACGGAAAGAAATTATGGACTGGAAAAAATTCTCTATCGCATTCTTCGCCGCGTTCGGTTTCATCTTCGTTTTTGGGTTTATTTGGTACGGCACGCTCATGCAGGGCGCGCATCAGGAAGTTCCAATGCTTTTTCGGCCGAAGCCCGATTTCCCATGGCTGATCTTGGGACATATCGTGATGGCGTTTTTTCTTACGCTGCTTTGCGCGAAATTCGTGCCGGCGGGTGGCGCGGGCACATGTGCTTTGCTGGGCCTCTTTGTTGCTCTGGTCTACGTCGGAGCTCATCTGATCACGTTCGCTGTGGAACCGATTACCAGTAAAATCCTTTGGGGCTGGAACGTAGGCGCCCTGGTGCAATTCGCGGTCGCCGGAGCAATCATCGGCGTGATCTACAAGCCCGCTTCACCCGTAACAGTCCGGGTCTAGACTGATGAAACGATTCATCTTCGCGTCTATTGCCGCATTCATTTTCATCTTCTTTTGGGGGTGGTTTTATAACGGCATGGTGGTGAAAGATGCTTCTGCTGAGGTGCAAAACCTCTTCCGGCCACGCGAAGAGATGATGGACTTATTTTATTGGATTATTATCGGTCAGGCCGGCTTGGCGCTGTCTTTCGTCATGATTTATGTCAGCGGTTTCGCAGGAGACGGAATCGCCGGCGGTGTTCGCCTTGGAATCATGTTGGAGATTCTGGCGGTCAGCGTGCGTTGCTGGGTCTATGCAACGCAGCCGTTTCCTGCAAAACTTCTCGTTCTAATAAGCGTCGGTGGTTTCATCGAAATGATCGTTACGGGCCTCATCGTTGGGGCAATCCACAAACCCGCGGCTGTACGGACATCTTAGCGACGGAATTCTGGCCCGATAATCTTGCACCAGCGAGTGGGGCGTTGAACGTTTGCCCATGTCACCGCAGACTCCGGCGTCTCTTGGGTATCGCATGCCCGCGGAGTGGGAACCACACAGCGCCACGTGGCTCTCATGGCCGCGGCGCGAGGGAATTAGTTTTCCCGGCTCGTTTGATCGTGTCATGCCCACATTGCGAGCAATGGTCGAGGCGCTTATCGAATCCGAACGGGTCTGCATCAACGTATCTAACTCCGCGCATGCAGCCGAAGCACGCGAAGTGTTGGACGGGCTGCCGACCGAACAAATCTCGTTTCACTTAGTGCAGACAAATGAGCCGTGGTGCCGCGATCACGGACCGATCTTTCTGACTCGCTCTTCTGACCCGAAGCTTGCCGTAGTGGACTGGGACTACAACGCGTGGGGAAACAAGTATCCGCCGTTTGATCTTGATGAAGTTGTGCCGACGCGCATCGCTGAAATACTCGGCGTGCCGGTTTTTCGTCCTGGAATGATTCTGGAAGGAGGCTCCATCGATGTGAATG
>DASXMV010000112.1:0-6476 GCA_036495465.1 Candidatus Udaeobacter sp.
CAATTTCCGGAGTTGGCCAATGACGCCAGGAATTTTCAGGAACAGCTGATTATCGACGGCGAAATCATCGCTTTCGAGAAGGGTCGCGCACTGACGTTCTTTGATTTGCAGAAGCGACTGGGCCGAAAGAACGATGGCGCCGATCTGTTCGCGCGCGCGGCGGCAGATGTGCCGGTCGCGTTTGTGATCTTTGATCTTCTTTGGTTGAACGGCCGGTCATTATTAAAGGCTCCGCTGCACGAACGACGAAGACATCTCAGTAAAGTGACTGTGCCGCCGCACTTTCAAATTGCCAGCGAAATACCTGCTCATTCTGTGGCCGAGATCGAACAAGCGTTCCAACAGGCACGGCGTCGCGCAAACGAAGGGTTGATGATTAAAGACCCTGACAGCTTCTATCTACCGGGCAATCGTGGCATGTTTTGGTTCAAGCTTAAGAAAGAACTGGCGACGCTGGACGTCGTGGTGGTTGGAGTCGAGTTTGGCCACGGTAAACGCAATGACGTGCTGAGTGATTACACATTTGCGGTCCGCGATGAAACTACTGGTAAACTGTTGCCGATTGGCAAGGCCTATAGTGGGTTGACCGACGCAGAGATTGCAGAGTTAACCGCGCACTTTAAACAAAACACGATCGCAGAACATGGCCGGTACCGCGAAGTGAAACCCAACGTCATCTTGGAAGTCGCCTTCAATTCAATTCAGCCCAGTTCGCGCCACGCCAGTGGATTGGCGCTGCGCTTCCCGAGAATTAAAGCCATCCGGCGCGATAAGGACGTGGACGCCATCGACACTCTCCAATACGCGCGCGAGCTCGCGGGGTTAACGCGCTAGGCGGCGGCGACCTTTTTCTGATGCTTTAATTCGCCCGCCGTGTCGTCAGGGCGTCGGCGAGGATGATGGCGAAGTCGCCTCCTCGCCGGTGGCGGATGAGCCGGTATCACCGGATTCATTCGAGCCGGAAGACGTGTCAGTGTTCGCAGGCGCCGTACTGGGAGTTGCTCGCGCTCCGAGCGATCTCATCCTCTGGCTCTGGATTGCCTCCAGCCTGCGCTGTCTTAACGCACGAACCTCTTCCATTCTTCTTTCTCTACCGGCTTTGAGCTGAGTGCCATCCGGAGGCGACAAGTCTGGAGGCATAGACGAAGAAGGTTGAACATTCGAAGAGCTGTCCTTGTTGAGGGGGCGCGCTTGGAGCGTCACGGCACGCGCTATCGCTCTTTCTCTGTCACTCAATGCCTTCTCTCGTTGGTCCAGCGCTTTCTCGCGCGCGTCCAAGTCGGTTTTTCGTTGAACGAGTTGTTGTTCGGCCGCCGAGTCCTGTTTTTGGCAGGAACAAACCGTCGCCAAAGGAATAAGAATTGAGAGCAGAAAGAGTTTTTTCATATCGCGGGTCTTGTCGCTTTCAGTTAGTTCGCACGAAGAAACGGACGGAGCCGCTGCTAGTCAAATGAAAGTTACCGCGGCTGTGGCGTTGTCGAACTTGCGGGCGTGACAACTGTGGTTTCGATCTGGCGGCGCCGAAGGTGCTGAATGTTGGCGAACACCGCCACCAGTGTGAGTGATACGACAATAATGATCATCAGCACAACCGCAGTCCTTGGAACTTGAGCTGGATTCATCGGTTCGAGTATGGATTTCGATGCTCTGCATGCAAGGGAGCCTTTTCAGTTTCCGGATCCCAGCAAGAAAAGAGTGCCTCCATCAGTTTAACTGCAACGCCGCGATTGCATCCATGACGCGTTGGCTTAGCCGCATGTAGAGATCCTTCCCCGCCGGATTTAAATCGGCATCCGTAAAAAAAATCGGCTCACCAATTACAATGGTAATCGGCACGAAGTGTAAGCCACCGCCGGCGCGCGGCAAAGCTTCGTGAGCTCCAAAGATCCGCATGGGAACCACGGGTGCCAGCGTTTTCGCAATTATAAGTCCCGTTCCCGGTTCGGCCGGCTGCAAGCTGCCGTCGATGCTGCGCGAACCTTCCGGGAAGACAAGCGCTGCGTTTCCGTCTTTAATAACACGGATTAAAGACTTCAGCGCAGTGCGATCGATGCCCTCCTGATTGACCGGGATTACGTTAAGCTTTGGCAAAAGCCAACCGAGCAACGGCACGTCCAATAGCGATCGCCGTGCCAGGAAGTAGATCGCTCGATCACAGTTAATACCGGCTAGCGGCGGATCCAGGTAACTCTGATGATTCATCGCAAGAATCACCGGGCCACTTTGAAGCATGCGGTCCCGGTGAATTACACGAAGGCGGAAGAACCATCGGCCAATTAAACGACTAAGATGATACCCCAGCCAGTAATAAACGTTCATCCTTGGGAGGCGGAGAGATGAAACCGACCAACCGTTGGCATCACGAGGTGACCGGTAGCCCCAGTTGCTTTAACCGCGTGATGATCTGATTGACCACCTCGTCAATTGTAAGATGCGAAGTGTCGATGACGTATGCGTCTTTAGCGGTAATAAGCGGCGATACAAGACGTGAAGAATCCGCGCGATCGCGCTGTGCGATTTCATCCCGGCCGCCCTGTGCCGCTCGACGTTGGAGGCGCACTTCAGGCGAAGCATCAACGTAAAATTTGTAGGGCGTGTCTGGAAAAACAACCGATCCGATATCTCGCCCTTCCACGATCAGGTTGTGCCGGTGCGCGTCCCTGTGCAGTTTCTCTGAAACAATTTGCCGCACATCAGGAAACTGGCTGACACGCGCTACCTTTTCGTTTACACAATCATCACGCAAATGGTCTGCAGGGTCCACGTCATCAATTACCACGCGCAACTCGTTATTCTGCAGAGTCCCTGTAATGGGTGCTGACTTAAGCGCCTCCGTAACGCGCTCGTTGTCCTCGGGATCGATTCTCTTTTGCAGAATGTGCCAGGTAATTGCCCGGTAGATAGCGCCGGAATTAACGTAAACAAATCCCAGCTGCCGGGAGAGTTCTTGTGCAACACTGCTCTTTCCAGAGGCCGCGGGTCCATCAATGGCGATTACCCAATGAAACTCTTGCTGCATCGCGGGAAATTAGCGCGGCCAAAAGCTGCAGGGCAAGCTGCCAGTCATTTGCCGCAGACGCGGAATGTCTGAGTAATCATGCCTCTTCCTCTACGGGTCCAGGAGTGAGAGATCCGATCACAGGTGTACTGACTTGCATCCGTTTTGAATTTGTAAATTCCTCGAGGACCGTTTCAAATCCAGGATAAGATTCACGAATACATTCGGCGTCCTGAACGATTGTTTCGCCGTCCGCAAAAAGACCGGCGATGGCAAAGGCCATAGCAATGCGATGGTCATCGAAACTCGGCACGCGGGTTCCGTGAAGTGGAGCCGGGCCAAGAATCTCGAGCCCGTCAGGTAGCTCGGATACTTTCGCGCCCATGGCACGAAGGTTGTGTGCGATCGCGGCAATACGATCGCTTTCTTTTACGCGCAATTCTTCCGCCTGACGAATAACTGTCCTTCCGTCCGCAAGCGCACCGGCCACGGCGAGAATTGGGAGTTCATCAATAAGCTGCGGCACTTCTTTCCCTTGAATTACCGTGCCTTTAAGGGGGAAACCTGTGACCTCCACAATTCCGCGGGGTTCGACTTGATCGATGTCTTCAATCGCCTCACGCACTTGTGCACCCATACGCAGCAAGACACCGAGTAATGCCGTTCGTGTGTGGTTTAGACCAACATCGCGAACAAGCAAATGGCCCCGGCGCTGCGCCGCAGCGGCAACCAACCAAAATGCAGCGGATGAGATGTCGCCTGGAATGGCGTAGTCGCGCGACTCAGGGATCTGGTCTCCAAAAACGGTGACGCTGCCATTCGCATCCACCACAATCCGGACAAGGAAATAATCAAACATCATTTCCATATGATTCCGAGTCGGCGCCGGCTCGATCACAGTGGTTTTGCCCTTGGCAAAGAGGCCGGCCAGCAGCAATGCGCCTTTGACCTGTGCGCTTGCAACAGGCGGTCGATAACGAATGCCTCGCAAGGAACCGCCCTGAATGCGCAGTGGTGGCGTCCCTTCAGGACCTTCAGCGACAATATTTGCACCCATCTGCTGAAGCGGTGTAACGATGCGCTCCATTGGGCGCGTTGACAGCCCGGAATCGGCAACAAGACGACTTTCGAACGTTTGCCCGGCGAGCAAACCGGCGAGAAGACGCATGGTCGTACCGGAATTCCCGCAGTTGATCTCACTTTTGGGTGGTGTAAGCACGCGCTTTTTCCCGTGAACAATTAATGTGTCCGGCTCAGGCTGCTCGATCTTAATCCCAAGCGCCCGCATTGCGTTCACTGTGTGCATACAATCTTCACTAGGAAGAAATCCACGCAGAGCGCACACTCCGTTCGATAACGAAGCGATAATTACTGCGCGATGTGAAATGCTCTTGTCCCCTGGTACGGCAATTTCGATGTCGATTCGAGGTGCCCGTTTTACCCGTAGCTCCATAAATAACGAAACGTTGGTGAATGCCTACTGCCGGCTGCTCAATGAAGAAAACAGGCGCCGCGCTAATTCAGCATCCCATTTTAGCATCAGCGTGGAAGACCCTAAAGGCCATCCGTTACGGAACCAGAAAGATTTTGTCCGTATACGGATCTTTTACTTCCGTTCCCGGCGGGAATCCTTCCACATCAATGTACTTGCCCGGTGAATAAGGACTCTCCACCAGGTGCGGCTTTCCAGGAACCGGAATTCCATAGGGATAATCGCCCTTTGCAACCTTCGTCGGCGCGGCTGGCGGAGGAGGAGGAGCTGCTGTGGTCTCTACCGGTGGCGTACCGGTGGGTTGAACGGGTCCGTTCGGATTAAATGGCTGTTGCGGCGGCGGGTATTGCTCGGTTTGAGTAGGCGGATAATTGGCGACCCGATGTCGGGCGGGCGGAGGTGGCGGCTCTTCGCTGCAAGAAGCGACAAGGAAGGCCGTAAACAGAGCAAGCGACAATGAGAATTTCATAAATGGAAGTACTGTTTGAATCGTATCCGCAGTCCGAGTTGTTGCCAAACATTAAATCGCGTTTTGTGACATCGCGCGACGCTTTTGCAAAAACAGCTGTGGATACAATGAGGGTTCGCCTTTCATCCGAATCCAAGATAAAGATGTCGATGGCGGATAACTCTCAGGCAGAAATCTTGATAGTTGACGATGACTCGTTGAGCCGCAAAATCCTGGGCCAAGTACTCACGTCTGCCGGTTACAACTGCCAAGCGTGCGCCAACGGTGGCGACGCGCTGAAGATGATTCAGGCAAGGCCGCCTTCGCTTCTGTTGCTAGACTTTGATATGCCTGGGCTCAACGGAGCTGAGGTGCTAAAACAGCTTCGCTCGGATCAACACCAGGGGGTCGCGCAGTTACCGATAATTATGTTGACCGGACACGGAAGCGAGGAAAGCGAGATCTCCTGTCTGCAAGCTGGCGCAGATGATTTTGTGACGAAACCAGTCAATGCCGCAGTTTTGCGTGCCAGAATTGAGACGCAGCTTCGTCTGCGCTCCATGAGGCGACAATTAGAGAAGCAAAATGACGAACTCGAACAGTGGCGGCGCGAACACGAGCGCGATTTAGCAGCAGCACGCATTACGCAGCAATCGCTAATTCCGCAAAAGCCTCCGGCGATCCCCGGCTGGGAAATCGCCGCCTGTTACCGTCCCTTAATCCAGGTTGGAGGGGATATCTACGGCTGGCTGCGAATGAAAGATGGGCGGATCTTATTTTGGATTGCCGACGGGTCTGGCCATGGGGCCGCTGCTGCGCTCCTTACCACTCTGGCAAAGCTCATTTTTCATCATGGTAGCATGGAGCATGACACACCAGCTCGTGTGATGGAAGCAGTTAACGATGACTTTCGCAGCATTTTTGGCGGCCGCTCTTTCATGACAGCGATGTGCGTCGCGCTTAATCATGCCACCGGAAATGCACACGTTGTCGGCGCGGGTCATCCGCCTCTTCTGATTGCTCGCCGTAATCGTGTAACGGAATCAATCGCGTCAGTGGCACCTCCGTTGGGGTTGATCGAAAATCCCGAATTTGTGGAGACCGCTCTCGACTTCGAGCCGGGAGATATGTTCCTCCTCTATACCGACGGGTTATTTGGCTGGTCTAAAGAAGAACGGAGCAGGTTGACACCGCAGCAGTTGGAACGAATGCTCGACCACTCTGCCCCAAGTGCGGAACTGTTCTTGAAGGGAATTTTGGCACAGGCGGCGCCGAATAAACCCGAACCTTCTTTGTCCGATGATCTCGCAGCTCTGGCAGTCCGCCGACTACCCCGGCAATAATTTTTTTTGTTTGCTTAAAATTAGTGTTGCTCTCTCTCAAGCGAAACGTTAATCAGCCTCCATGCCGAAAACCAAAAAGAAAACTTCCAAGCGCAAACCGAATCCCGCCTTCATGAGACCGGTCCAGCCTGACGATAAGCTTGCTGCCATTGTCGGGTCGCAGCCGCTACCACGCTCGGAGCTTACCAAAAAGCT
>DASXMV010000113.1:0-11426 GCA_036495465.1 Candidatus Udaeobacter sp.
CTGCGCCCCGGCGCCCGTGACGTGTCTCAAATCGGTTTCCCATGTTGCAGCGCGATCAGAGCTTTGAATGATCTCGTAACTTGGAAAGTAATCTACATTGCTGTGTAAAGTAGCCCATTCCTGGGCGACTGCCCTTAACAATGATTTAGCCCATGTGTTGGCGACGACAATATCCATCGTGGAAAATGTGTTCATTAAGGGAACTGGCGAAACTGTAACAACCATATGAACGTCTGGGTGTCCATACCGCGTTAGCAACTCATGTATAGCTTCGAGGTTGGCCAGGTTTTCGGCGAACCCAGTAAGGTGAAATTCGTATCGATCAGGTTCAGTCTTGAACAAGGATGGAATCGGAGTTCGATTAATGAAGACATCGGCTTTAACGTCGCGCCACACTTCGGCAAGACCGAGAGTGAGAATCACCGCGCGACAATTTTCGATGCGCTTCGTAACGGCTCGCATCAACGAGCGCCGCTCAAGCGTTTCCTGCAGATTTGCAAACTCCAAGGTTGGTGCCGCGTGTGGATCATCCCAGGTTGTCTCCGTCAATTGGACAATGGAATCCCGGGGAAACTCGGCGTGCGGATCGAGTGCCCAGCGCAGCTCGTTTAGTATTGAATAGCTGTTGTATTTATTGGTAAAACCCAGGCCGGATACTTCTTTATTCGCTGGTTGAAGTCTGGCAAATTCTGCGGCCGCGCTTTCGACGGTCATCTGGTTCTGTAGCAAAGCGTTTTCCAGACCCCGAGCGAAACAGGATCCGATGGCGTAGAATTTGTCGTCTCGACGCAGTTTGAATTTTGGATTGATCTCAGGTTTGAACCAAGTCTTGCGCAGTCTTTGAAAGGCGTATTTTCCGGCAGGATCATTCGCATCGACGCTGTTTTTGTACCAAGTACGGGCCTCATTTGCCTGATAATTTCTCAATGCTTCGGGCGTGGCGATGATACAGCGAGATTCACTCGACGGCCGATGCCTGCTAGTCAGACTGGAAGGAGTCGTCATGCTAAAGGTTGCTTCAGCCATGAAGTAATAGAAGTCTAGGGCTTTCTATAGGTGCGCATGTGATCGATGCTGATCTGAGTT
Organism: Candidatus Udaeobacter sp.; assembly: GCA_036495465.1. GTDB lineage: Bacteria > Verrucomicrobiota > Verrucomicrobiia > Chthoniobacterales > UBA10450 > Udaeobacter. The sequence continues at coordinate 1,087 of DASXMV010000113.1, forward strand.
TCACCTAAGCAGAGAACTGACTCGCGGTGGCTATCGCATCCTCAAGCTTGTCCTGAGAATCTTCCCACGCTGGCAAGATCGTGCCCAACACCTCGTTTTCGCGAGCCGCCATGGCGTCGTAAACGCTTCGGTCGATTAACAATCTCCAGAGCCTTACCTAAACTCATAAAATAATCGGCAGCTCGATAACAGTGAAGCGTACCGAGCGGCTTCCGATTCGCAATGCGTTCCTCTAACTTGCGCAAAATTTCAGTTGGCAAAAACCTTCGCTAGCAAATCCAAACAGTTTCGACGATAAAAGCGAACTGCCATGGAACGCGCGTCTGGGAACACAGTTCTGATCATTGAGGATGAACGCGATGTCGTCGATCTTCTTGCATTGAATTTGCGCAAAGCCGGTTTCGCTACGTCGACTGCGCCCGATGGCGCGACAGGACTGGAAAAAGCGCGCAGCGAAAAGCCAGCTTTAATTATTCTTGATCTCATGCTGCCGAAGATGCCTGGGCTGGAAGTTTGTAAAATCCTAAAAAGCGATCCAGGCACTCGCCAGGTCCCGATTATGATGCTCACAGCCAAGGCGGAAGAAGTTGACCGGATAGTAGGTCTGGAATTTGGCGCCGACGATTACGTGACGAAACCGTTCAGCCCCCGGGAAGTCGTCTTACGCATTCGGGCGATCATGCGCCGGGGCGACGTCAAACAAAACGACGAACGTTTGACAGCCGGTCCTATCATGGTTGATCCAGCGCGCTACGAAGTTTCAGTCAGCGGCAAGCGAATCAACCTAACGAGTCTCGAATTTAAGCTTCTGCGCACGCTGATACAGCGACGGGGTCGCGTCCAGGGCCGTGACCGTTTACTTAACGATGTATGGGGTTACGAGAGCGTCATTGACACACGCACGGTGGACACGCACGTCCGGCGTCTGCGTAAGAAACTTGGCAAAGCTGCCGATGTGATTGAGAGCGTGCGCGGGTTTGGGTATCGGATGAAGGAAAAGTAAGGCCAGATGTATTGGCTAATTCTGTGCCTGCTCTGCGCCCTATTCGCAGTGACTGCGCTTGTGCTCTGGCAAAAATGGGGGGCGCCTTGGGCACAAGTTAAACAGCTCGTGTCGCAAATAGCCCGCAATGACGCTCCATCCACCTTTCTGATAAACGGCGGGAAAGACCCGCACCGCGTTGGTCTTGCGCTGGAAAATATTTTTGCGCGCCAACAGGAGCTCGAGCATCAGATCGCAGGCCGCGAATCCGGCACGCAAACAATTCTCGCTGCGATGCAGGATGGTCTACTCGTGGTTGACGCGCGCAGCCGCATTACGCTCATGAATCCCACTTTCCAGCAACTATTCGAGTTACGTGACCCAGTGGTCGACGTTCCTTTGGTCGAAGCCGTTCGATACGCAACGCTCGATGAACTGGTTGCGGAAACATTGCGCAGTGGCGAGGCGATACGCAGCGAGTTGAGCCTGGTCGATTCGCGGACGCTCAATGAGCGGCATATAGAAGTAAGCGCTGTTCCAATCAAGAAAGCTGACAATGAAATAACCGGTGCGGTTGTACTATTCCACGATTTCACCGAATTGAAGCAGCTGGATCAAATCCGGCGCGAGTTTGTTGCGAATGTTTCGCACGAACTGAGAACACCTTTGTCGATCTTAAGAGGTTACATCGAGGTGTTGCTGGATGAGCCAGAAACCCCGCGGGAGGAACTGATACGGATTCTTTCGATCATGGAACGGCATTCCAAGCGCCTCCAACGCCTGGTCGGAGATCTGCTGAGCCTTGCTGAACTGGAGTCGTCGCAGGCAAAGCTCGAGCTTGGCGTCGTCCAACTCGATGAACTATTCAATAATCTCATCCGCGACTGGAAGGAAAAAGCTTCCGCGAAAAACCTTAAATTGCTTGTCGATTTGCCTTCCGAAGCGTTGACCTTTTGCGCCGATGGCACCCGGCTGGAGGAAGTCCTCCATAATTTGCTGGATAACGCCGTCAAATTTTCGCCCGAGAACGGCCAAATTCGCCTTCGAGCGATGCCTTCCGATTCGCACATGGTCCTAAGCGTGACTGATCAAGGAATCGGAATCAGCAAAGAGCATCTCCCGCGAATTTTCGAGCGCTTTTATCGTGCTGACAAAGCTCGCAGCCGCGAACTGGGAGGCACTGGTTTGGGGCTGGCGATTGTGAAGCACATCGCCCAATTACACGGTGGTTGGGTGGAAGCCGACAGTGAGTTGGGTCGCGGGACGACGATTCGCGTAGTGCTTCCAGACAAGCCGCGCGCTTAATCGTCGAACGCGTTCCAGTGTTCGCGATTTCAACGGTTTAAGAGTCCAATCGGCGCCGCATGTCACACAAAAGTCACATTAAAAATTTTGACGCTCGTGCGCGCGCTACGGCAGGCTCACAGCCCTATGAAATGTCCCCAACTTGCTCATAAAATTCTGGCTACAGTGCTGCTAGCCGGTGTCACTGCGACCGCCTCTGCGCAAATGATGATCAACGGCGCAGGCGCTACTTTTCCGTATCCGATCTACTCAAAATGGTTTGATGAGTACGCAAAAGTCGATCCTTCGGTCCGGTTCAATTATCAATCGATCGGATCGGGCGGAGGTCAAAAACAAATACTCGCCCAAACGGTTGATTTTGGCGCATCAGATGGTCCGATGAGCGACGAGAATTTGGGTAAAGCGCCCGGGAAGATTCTCCATATTCCGACGGTCGCGGGTGCGGTTGTGCTGACGTACAATTTGCCAGGCAATCCGACCCTCAAACTTGATGGGGAAACGATCGCTGGAATCTTTCTTGGCCAGATAAAAAAATGGAACGACCCGAAGCTGGCCGCGCTAAATCCCGGCATGAAGTTGCCCGATCAAGATATCGTAGTTGTGCACCGATCGGACGGCAGTGGAACGACATTCATCTTTACCGATTACCTCAGCAAAGTGAGCAGCGAATGGAAATCAAAAGCCGGCAATAATACTTCCGTTAATTGGCCGACTGGCATCGGCGGCAAAGGAAATGAAGGCGTGTCAGGGCAGGTAAAGCAGACACCAGGCGCATTCGGCTATGTGGAATTGATTTACGCGATACAGAACAAAATGCCGTACGCGGAGGTGAAGAACTCTGCGGGCGAGTTCGTGAAACCGACGCTTGAATCGGTGACGGCGGCGCTGGCAACAGCAGATATTCCGGACGATTTCCGATTCTCCATGACGAATGCGCCTGGAAAAGACGCCTACCCAATATGCGGCGCAACGTGGCTGCTGGTTTACGAACAGCAAAAGGATGCGACGAAAGGAAAGAAATTGGTGGAGTTTCTGAAATGGGCGGCGACAAAAGGCGAGGGAATGGCAAAAAGCCTTGATTACGCTCCGTTGCCGGACAGCGTGCAGGCGCGGGTTTTGAAGCGTATCGACGACATCAAAATGTAGGGCGACGAAAATGGCGGTTGCCACAGCTCCAGCAGTCACGCGCAACGAGCCACTCAGCGCGGCCGCGGCAATGAAGCGGCCGTCGCGCTTTGGCGACAAAGCGTTTGAGTGGCTTACCCTGGCCATGGCGCTAAGCGTGGTGGTCCTGATAATTCTCATCGGGTGGCAACTGTTCAACGGATCGGCGCTCGCCATCAAGAAGTTCGGATTCCATTTCCTCGTAACATCCACCTGGGACCCCGTCGCGGAGCAATTCGGCGCATTGCCCTTTATTTATGGAACGCTGGTTTCTTCGCTCATCGCTCTAGTGATTGCCGTTCCGTTAGGCATTGCAACGGCAGCGTATCTGACCGAGCTCGCTCCCTTGTGGATTAGGCAACCGCTCGTTTCCTTGATCGAAATGCTGGCGGCAATCCCAAGTGTAATCCTTGGTCTCTGGGGCATCTTTGTGATGATTCCGTGGATGCGTCAGTACCCCTTCCCATGGCTCAGACGATTGTTCGGTTGGACGCCGTTCTTCAGTGGATCGATCTACGGTCCTTGCATGCTCGCAGGAGGAATCATTATCGCGATCATGATTCTGCCGATCATCATTTCGGTCTCGCGGGAAATTCTGCGCAGCGTTCCAGATCTGCAACGCGAAGCTGCCTATGGTTTGGGCGCGACCCGCTGGGAAGCGACGCGAATCGCAGTGCTGAGCTACGCAAAAAAGGGGTTGTTTGGGGCGGTGATTCTTGGCCTGGGACGCGCTCTTGGCGAAACGATGGCAGTTACGATGGTCATAGGCAACACACCCCAAATTGCTGCGTCGCTTTTCCAACCCGGATACACGCTGGCCAGTGTGCTCGCTAATGAATTCACCGAAGCAACGACCGATATGTATCTCCAGGCGTTGTTCGAAATCGGGCTGGTTCTCTTCGGCATAACGATTCTGGTCAATCTTCTTGCCCAGCTGCTCTTGCGAACTATCGCGAGCAAGTCAGCCACGCGCGCGGTGCAATAGCCATGCATTTCGAACGAAAACACAACCACACCATGCGCAAAATCAAAAGCGCGCTAGCGGTCGGGATCGCTCTTATCTCAGGAATTCTTGTGATCTTGCCATTGGGTCTGGTGTTTTTTTATCTTCTAATTAATGGCGCCAGTGCGGTGAACTGGGACTTTTTTACGAAATTACCGGCACCAGTCGGAGCGGTCGGTGGCGGTATGGTCAACGCCATCGTTGGTTCTCTTGAATTGCTTGCGCTTGCGGGTGTAATCGGAATACCCGTTGGCGTTTTGGGTGGAGTTTACCTTGCCGAATACGGCTCGGCTCGGCTCAATTCCTTACTTCGGTTCCTCGCTGACGTTTTGAACGGAGTTCCATCAATTACCTGGGGCGTCGTGGTGTACGGATTGGTAGTATTGCGATTCAAAGGCTTTTCAGCGTACGCTGGTGGACTCGCGCTGGCTCTGATCATGATTCCACTGATCCTGCGCACTACCGAGGAAGTTATTCTTTTGGTGCCGAACGGGTATCGGGAGGCAGCACTCGCGCTCGGGGTCAGCCGTTGGAAAACAATCGTCCATATCGTGATGAAGACTGCGTCCAAGGGGATTATTACAGGGATTTTGCTCGCGCTTGCCCGCATTGGCGGTGAAACGGCGCCTTTACTATTCACCGCCTTCGGTAATCGTTTTTGGAACCATGACCTTAGTCAGCCTATCGCTGCGTTGCCTTTGCAGATTTTTACCTATGCTATTTCTCCCTACGACGATTGGCATCGGCAGGCTTGGGCTGGTGCGCTCGTGCTCGTCAGCGGTGTTTTTTGCGTTAATATATTAGTTAGAATTTTAACTCGAGGACGTGGCGCGTCCGTAGCTTAGGAGTTTACAAATGGAGGAGTTAGTCATGGAAACACCTGAACAAACCGTCTTGGAGCGTCTCGAACAAGGAACGGCACCAGCACCTGAAGCGGAGATTCCGCCGGCGCGCACATTTGAGGTCAAAAACATGTCGATCTGGTACGGCGAAAAGCGCGCCATTGATAATGTGACGATGGACGTGGTGTCGAACGCCGTCACTGCCATCATCGGACCGAGCGGTTGTGGAAAATCGACCTTTCTTCGCGCTCTCAATCGCATGCATGAGCTGACGCCAAGGACGCGTATGGAAGGCACAGTCCTGCTAAATGGGAAAGATCTTTATTCGAACACGGTCGACCCGGCGATCGTTCGGCGTCGCGTCGGCATGATTTTTCAGAAATCCAATCCGTTCCCAACGATGACGATTGGCGAAAACGTGGTCATCGGTTTGCGCTTGAATGGTGTTCGCAACCAGAAACTCCTCAATGAACGCCTGGAAAGATCGTTGCGAATGGCCGCTTTATGGGATGAGGTGAAAGATGATTTGCACAAACCGGGCACGAGTCTTTCGGGTGGGCAACAGCAAAGACTCTGTATCGCGCGTGCCCTGGCCGTGGAACCGGAAGTGATTCTGATGGATGAGCCTTGTTCGGCGCTCGATCCGATTGCTACGGCGAAGATCGAGGAACTGATCTACGAACTTAAAAGCAAGTACACAATTGTGACTGTGACTCACAACATGCAGCAGGCTGGCCGGATATCAGATTATACCGCTTTCTTTTATATGGGCCGGCTGATTGAGTTTGGGCCGACGACCAAGATTTTCACAAACCCAGCAGAAAAACAGACGGAGGATTACATTACCGGCCGATTTGGATAACAAATAAGGGTCACATCAAGGAAGAATAACAAATCAGGAAAGAGGCAACGATGATAGCGGCAAGGCATATTCTCGGAACATTTGACGAATCGCTGGCGGCATTGCGGAATAACGTGCTCATGATGGCGGGCCTGACTGAACGCAGTTTGGAACGCGCGATGAAGGGTCTTATCGATCGCAATGACGATCTTTGCGCAACCACAATCGCCGACGACGAAGAGATCGACCAGCTGGAGAAACAGATCGACAAGGACGGCGTCGATATCCTTTTGCGCTTTCAACCGGTTGCTTCGGATCTGCGCCGGGTTGTTTCCGCGATGAAGCTGTCCACCAACTTGGAGCGCATGGGCGACCAGGCGACCACAATTGCGCGGCGAGCGCGAAAATTAAATCAGCATCCGCCTTTGCCCGAAGTCAACTTGATCCGGCCAATGTACGATCAAGCCATGTCGATGTTCAAGGACAGCGTGGATGCTTTCGTACGAGAGGATGTCGATCTTGGTTGCGCCGTGGTTACTCGCGACGAAAAACTTGACGAGTTAAACCATGAAGCCAGTCGCACATTAATCGAGAGCATGGCAAAGAATCCCGATCAATTGCGAGGCTACTTAAATTTGATTTTTATTGGCCGGTGCCTGGAGCGGGTTGGCGACCACGCCACCAACATTGCCGAAGACGCCGTTTACGCCGCGGCTGCCCAAGACATCCGGCATCCGTCGCTCACTGCGACAACGTGAGCGACGCACGGTCTTACCCGAGTCTTGCCAATTTTCCAGGCAGTGGTTGTTTGCATCGTGCGGGCAGCCGACAGTGGCGGCAACGTTTGTTCCGCCGCCTTACGGTGAGGCGCGTTCATTACCTTTACCTTAGCCGTTAAAAACGATCCAAGATGTCTACAGCGGTCGCCAAAACCGATATTCCCGACGACGCTTCCGTCACGGTCGAGCCACTCCCAAAAGATGATTCTCAAAAGGCGCGGTTTTCCGCTCCTGAAAATTTTATCAACCGGGAACTGAGCTGGCTTGAGTTCAACCGGCGTGTTCTCGAAGAAGCGCAGGACCCCACTCAGCCGCTCATCGAACGAGTTAAATTCCTTACGATTGTCAGCTCTAACCTGGATGAATTTTTCGAGATCCGGGTCGCTGGGATCAAGCAGCAAATCAAAAGCGAAACAAGTGATATCGGCCCGGACGGCTTAAGTCCCACCGATACATTTGATCGGATCCAGAAAACGGTCCGTCAGCTCGTCGCAACTCAATGCGCGCTTTGGAAAAATGAATTGCTGCCCGAGCTCGCCAAGAATGGAATTTATGTGCGCGAAATGTCGGAACTTTCGCCAAAACGGGCAGCATGGGCACACCGTTATTTTCAGCAGGAAGTCCTTCCAATGCTGACACCGCTGGCAGTAGATGCCAGCCATCCATTCCCGCATCTTTTGAACCGAAGTCACAATCTTCTGGTGCGCGCAAAATTGCAGCGAGGGGGCGAACCACTCCATGCGATCGTGCAGGTTCCCAGAGCGGTTTCCCGCCTGATCGCTCTACCGCGCGGCAAGAGCGCTGCTGAGCCGTGGGAGTACATTTATCTCGCTTCCCTGATCAAACAGCACATCGGCGAATTGTTTCCCGGTTTGATCCTCGACGAGGTACATGCGTTCCGGGTTACGCGAAACAGCGACCTGTATATTGACGAAGAAGAAGCGGAAAATCTGCTGCGCACAATTGAGCAGGAATTGCGCCGCTCGAGTCGAGGCAATGCTGTTCGGCTTGAAGTAGAAGCAGATTGTCCTAAAGACATTTTGGAATTGCTGTTGAGGTTCTTCGACCTGACAGAGGCTGACGCGTACAAGCTCGACGGTCCACTTTCCATGACGCATCTCATGCCGCTGGTGACGAACGATGCGTTTGCGACGCTAAAAGACCGGCCGTTTCAGCCCGCGCGGGATCCGGCGCTTCCTCCACATGTTGATTTTTTTGAGGTGTTACGCCGGCAGGATGTCCTGCTTCATCATCCCTACGACAGCTTCGATCAAGTTGTCGAATTAATCGAGACAGCTGCCCGAGATCCACAGGTACTGGCGATCAAGATCACGTTATATCGGACAAGCGGCGATTCGCCTATTGTCGAAGCGCTTATTGAGGCGGCGAATGCTGGAAAGCAAGTTACGGCAATCGTTGAGCTTCGTGCGCGCTTTGATGAAGCCAGTAACATTCAGTGGGCCCGTCGCCTCGAGGAGGCGGGCGCGCATGTCATCTATGGGGTGGTCGGGCTCAAAACACATTGCAAGGTGCTGCTGATCGTTCGCCGCGATGCCGACCAACTTCGACGCTACGTTCAACTGGGCACGGGCAACTATCACCCTCGCACCGCGCGCATTTATACCGACTTTAGTTTACTTACCAGCGAACCCAAATTGACCGAAGAAGTAGCAACCGTTTTCAACACCCTGACCGGCCTGGCTGGTTATCCGGGACTGAAAAAGATAATGGTTGCGCCGTTTGATTTGCACAGCCGGCTGATTCGGATGATCGAATGCGAGCGCGACCATGCCTTGGCGGGCAAACCGGGTCGCATCGTCGCGAAATTAAACGCCCTGGTGGATGAGGAGGTTATTGAGAAACTATACGAAGCGTCGCGCGCGGGCGTGACGATTGATTTGATTGTCCGCGGCATTTGCTGCTTGCGGCCGAAAGTGCCGGGGCTAAGCGAGAATATTCGTGTAATCAGCATTGTTGGCCGCTTTCTGGAGCACAGCCGAATCTTTTATTTTGAAAATGCTGGCCAGCCCAAAGTCTTCCTATCCAGCGCAGATTGGATGCCCCGGAATTTTTACCGGCGCATCGAGTTAGCATTCCCTGTCGAGAACACAGCATTGCGAGATCAGATCATCAACGAAGTGCTTCCCAGTTTTTTACACGACCGCGTCAAGGCGCGGGAGTTGCAGGCCGATGGAAAATACCGTCGTTTGAAGCCCGAGGGGTCAGAACCGCGTGCCCAGGCGCAGTGGCATTTCCGTGAAGTCTCTCGCGAGCGTGTAAAAAAGATGACTCGATCCAAAAAAAAACTGCGCGCCGACAAATTAATTCCGATCACTGAGGCGGGAGAAAAATCTGTGGCCCCAACGTCGCCGGAGACCGACCGTGGATTTGACCAAGCGAAATTGACGTCAAAGGAGCCGGAAGCGAAGTCAGCAACTCCTTCTGCCACACCGAAACAGTCAAGATGAGCAAAAAAATCCTCGTTATCGACATCGGCGGCTCAAATGTGAAGCTGATGATATCGCGCACCGAGAGAAGGAAATTCAAATCGGGAGGGAAGCTCACGCCGCGCGCGATGATAAACCAAATCAAACCGCTGGTTGCCGATTGGAAATTCGATGCCCTCTCACTTGGGTTTCCTTCGCCCGTGCGTAACGGCAAAATCGTGAGTGAACCGAAACATTTGGGCAAAGGTTGGGTGGGATTCGATTTCAAGAAAGCGCTTCGAAAGCCAGTACGCATCATCAATGACGCAGCCATGCAAGCCCTCGGCAGTTATCACGGCCGCCGGATGCTCTTTCTCGGGCTCGGAACCGGGCTTGGGTCCGCCCTGATTTGGGATGATCATGTCCTTTCCCTCGAATTGGGCGACTTGCCTTATCGGAACGGAAGCGTCATTGAGGATTACCTTGGCGACGCCGGTCAGGCACGGGTGGGCGCGAAAGCCTGGCAGCGCGATGTTCAGCACGCAGTTTTACAACTTAAAAAGTCGTTTATTGCCGATTATGTCGTGCTCGGCGGTGGAAATGCCAAGGAGTTGGACGAAATCCCGAAGGGGATTGAACTTGGACATAATCGCAACGCATTCCTGGGTGGAGTTCGTCTCTGGCAGATCAATTCGCGCACAAGACGCCTGAGGTGGCAGATTCTTTGAAGCCGTGAAAGAGAGTTAAATGCACTATCGTCAAATGCTCCTTCCCTTTGACTGGATAACATTTAGCTTTTTAACTCCCTTTGCATGAAGCTCTATTTTCTCAGGCATGGTCAAGCCGACTGGCCAAATTGGAAAAAACCTGACGACGAACGTCCGTTGACCAAACGCGGCAAAAGGGAAATGCGCGACGTAGCAAAGTTTTTGGACCGATTGAAAGTCCGCCCCGACTTAATTGTGACCAGCCCTTTGCCTCGGGCGGCGCAGACCGCC
>DASXMV010000114.1:0-1702 GCA_036495465.1 Candidatus Udaeobacter sp.
AAACCGGTCACAATGAGGCGTTGGGCTACCGGAACAGGGATACCACGAGCACGAAGATAGAAAAGCTCGTCTTCATCGATTTGACCGGACGTCGCACCATGAGTGCAACGCACATTATCGGCGAGAATTTCGAGACCGGGCATTGAGTTGGCTTCAGAGTCGTCACTCAAAAGAAGATTGCGAACCTTTTGATACGCATCGGTGAAATGCGCGTGTGGTTCTACCCGAATCAGTCCGCCGAAAATGGTGCGGGCGCGATCGTCGAGAGCGTTTTTGTAGAGGAGATCGCTCGCGGTACGGGGCGAGGCATGGTCCTGCAATGTGCGAGCATCGAATTCCTGCTGGTGTCTCGCCACAGCGACAGCGAGCAGATCGCTGCGCGCGCCTTCGCCAACAAGACGGCTCAAACTTTCGAAACGCGAATAGCGCGAGCCGAGATGCAAATTCAGGCTCATGGCCGAACCGTCATGGTCGACTGTTGTCGAGTTCATTTGCAGTGCGACCACGTTTTGTCCCCAATTTTGCGCACAGACATATGTAGCCTTCGCGCCCGGGCCGGCGACAAGGTCGTTTACGCCGCACGCAAATCCGGGGACCTGTTCGTTAACTGAGCGGAAATGTTCGATCACAGTTACTTTGGCCAGCTCGTCGGTAACTAGAAGCAAATGTGGAAACGCGGAAGCGTTTTCGCCATTGAGCCAATGAAAAATCTCGATCGGCAACTCAATCTCGACGCCACGTGGCACGTAAAGAAACGTGCCAGACGAAACTAACGCCTGATGCAGCGCAGCGAACTTGGCAGAGCCGAGCTGTGCCGGTTGCGACATGAAATGTTTTCGGAACAAATCGGTATGCTCGACGATGGCGCGCTCCAGCGATTGAAAAATCACGCCTTGTTTTTTCAGTTGTTCCGAAATCACATCGCGCTCAAGTAGCTCGTCGCCAGCGAAAATCATGCGCCCAGCCACTTTTTCGAGTCCGCGTGACTGCTCGAGAATAGCGGTGCGCTCCTGCTCGTTTAATGTACCGCCGTATCTGAAAGGGCTTAAATTGAGAAGACCGACATTGGAGAATCGCCATGCCTGATCTTTTCGGGTCGGGTTAGCTAACGATGAAAATTGCTTCCAGGCCGAGCGTTGCTGATCGTGAAACCAATCGGGAAATTCGTGTCTTTCACCCGGGCCGGACAGAACTGGGGTAATCCGCTTCTCAACTGTCGCTATTTCGTTTCTGCTCATTTCGACATAGGACACATAGGCCCAGCAAGTCCTATGCTTACACTCACGTCCGGCCGATTTATCCGACCGAGCCTTCCATCTCCAACTCGATCAGGCGCTTTAGCTCGACGCTGTATTCCATCGGGAATTGGCGGACGAGATCGTTGACGAAACCGTTGACGCTCAAACTCATCGCTTGCGCCTCGGTCAGGCCACGCTGCTGCATGTAGAAGATCTGGTCTGAGCTCACCTGGCTGACGCTGGCTTCATGCTGAACAGCATTGCCCGTCCCACGCACAGTGATCGTGGGATAGGTATCTGTGCGTGAAGTCGCGTTGATCAGCAGGGCGTCGCATTCGGTGTTGTTTTTGCAGTTCTTCAGATGCTTTGGCACATGAACCAAACCGCGATACGTGGCGCGGCCTTTTCCGATGGAAATGGATTTGGAAATGATGTTGCTGGTTGTTTCGTCTGCCGCATGGATC
>DASXMV010000115.1:0-13141 GCA_036495465.1 Candidatus Udaeobacter sp.
CGTCACGCACTGGCAGGGTCAGTATCACGGATGGCCAATGTGCGCTCGATGGCCAATCAGCCAGCGCTCCGAGTTCGATGCCGAAGGCAGCTTTCCAATCCTCTGGCGCGATTCCGTTACTGGCTAAATCTACCAAAACTTTCTGCAACGCGCCACCGAGCGAAGCAGCCTGGCCAAGTGTCTCCATGTTTTCCCCGAGGTTAAGCAACATCGCCAGGTAGAAAAACGTTTCCTTCGTTCCAAGTGTCAGGGATGACCGCGTGAGCGTTGTGTCGTGCTCAATCTTTGGCATTCCGAGAAAAAGCGCGTCACGAATCTTCCCATTTTCCAATCGCGTGGTTCCAGCAACGTACCGCATTTTTTCAAACATCGTCGTGTCACCCGGAGTGGGGCTTGAACGGACGGCGGCCCGCAGTGCGGCAAGCCGTTCAGAGAATGCCTTGGGCTGAAGATAGAAGAATGCTGCGTAGCTGGACACTCTATGCGCAATGGCTATGCGGTATGCATCGTCTTTCTCGAGAGTTTCCTTTGAATCGTTGGCGCGATGGTCAACGCGATCGAGCAGCGCCTTTAGTTCCGCCACGTTTGTGGCGGCGAAAAACCACGGTCCATCATATGTCGTCGCCAGAGTAAACGGAGTAGCCGTGATCACGTCGATGTCGTGCCGTTGATACTGCAGCTTTTCTTGTTTTGTGCCGGCACCTTGTTCCACGAGCATTGATCGCCATTTGCCGATGACTTGTTCGGCATCCTGCTGGGTGCCTCGGAAACGGAATCCGCCCAGAACACCCGGAGCTTTATTGTCGATCGAGGTCAACGCCAGGAAGGCGTTCTTTGGGTCGATCTGTTCGATCTCCTGCAATGTTTGAGAAAACGTGTTTTGTTTTGGAACGTTGCTTAGTGGTTTACGCAGAAAGTCCTGGACTGCTGGCTCGCGGTACAGCTGATAAACGTCCGACTGACGCCATTCATCGCGTGTCCGATTAAAATCCGGTATATGCGCCAGAAAGATTGTGTCTCGGGGCAGGAGCGCAGCCACTGGAGCGCTCGAAATATGTTGAGAAAAATCCCAGTAATACCAACCAGCATATGCCGCGACAGCGATCGCGATGATTAACAAAAGAATTCGTCTCATGGACACGACGGCCTCAAGATGGCCGATGCTCGATACTCGATGCTCGATGCTCGATCAAACGCAAAGTGATCGACCCACCCGGCATCCCTATTTGCTACGCCCGGGGATGAAATTGACGGTGCACAGCTTTCAATCGCTGCTGGTCGACATGCGTATAGACTTGGGTTGTGGAAATATCGGCGTGCCCGAGCATTTCCTGGATGATGCGCAGATCGGCGCCGTTCCCGAGGAGATGCGTCGCGAAGCTGTGCCGCAGAAGGTGAGGATAAATGTTCTGTTCCAGTCCCGCCCGTCGCGCATGTGTTTTCACGATCTGCCAGATACGCACCGTTGTTAGTTTTGTACCACGCTGCGACAGAAAGATTTCGCTGCTGCTGCGGCGGTTCACAAGTTTGGGCCGCTCGGTGGAAAGGTAGGCCGCCAGCGCTTCGCACGCTTTGCGACCGACCGGCACAAGACGGGTCTTGTTTCCCTTACCGGTTACGCGCAATACTCGCTCCTCCAAGTTGAAATTCTCAAGGCGCGCATTCGCCAGCTCCGAAATACGCAGACCGCTTGCATAAAGTAGCTCGATGGCCGCTCGATCGCGCAAACCGTGAGGACCCTTTGTGTCGATTTTTTCCAGAAACTGCTCGACTTGCAATTCGTTCAGCGTTTCCGGCAGGTAACGCTCGATCCTAGGCAACGCCAGCGCTTCGGCGGGATCGCGTGGAACCTTGCCCTGAGCGACTAGAAACCGAAAAAAAATCTTCAGCGCTACGACGATGAGTTTGATCGAAGAAGCCGAGAGACCGGCGCGCTTGCGGTCGGCAAGGTATTCGCTGATCAGCGACAACGTCACCGCGCGCGGATCTGCAATTTTCTTTCTGAGCGCACACCAGCGCGCGAATTCGCTGAGCGATCTTTGAGTGGATAACTGATAGTTTTCAGAAAGACCACGCTCGATCGCGAGGAAACGGATAAACGACTCTATCGCGTCTTCCATTTCCACACTGTAGCGACAGACGTGTTGCCTGCAAAACTACAGAAGGCGTGTCGTCGCGGCGAAGTAAGGGAGGCAATCGATGCGATATTATTGACAAGGCAACCTCAACTGTCCGATGTTTGGATACGATGAGTTTGGACCTGAATACTATCCTGAAGGATTGGCCGCACGAGAATGGCAGTATAAAGGTGCGAAAAATTGCTGGGCTGGACGGGCGCGAGAAATTGCAACTGCGAGTCGATCTTGGAGTGTTACAAATGGAACTGGCTGGGCGGCCAGATGGCCGGCGTCCGCACAACTGTGAGTCGCTTCTGGAATATCACCAGAGACGAGCGGCCCGTGCGCAGGCGAAGGGCGAAACTTACGAACTCGCACCCGAGCAGTGCGCCGAGCTTCAACAGGAAGGTATTCAATACTACCATCGTTATTTGAGCTTGTTCCAAATCAATGATTTCGATGGCGTCGTGCGCGATACGCAGCGCAATCTCGATCTATTCACATTTGTCTCCGAGCACACAGACCGCGAGGAATTTTCCTGGAGCCTTCAACAGTTTCGTCCTTACGTGCTCATGATGAACACGCGTGCCAAGGCATCCATTTTTCTTGGTCAGGGTAAATTTGCCGAGGCCATAGTCGAAATTGAGCGCGGCCGTGATGCAATCACCGATTTTTTGCAACAATCAAACTTTCCGGAGTTGGTATCGAAAAGCTCGGAGATCGCATTTCTTGACGAATGGCTTGATGAAGTGAAGTCGAAGCGTCCACTTTCGAAGCTGGAGGTCATGCGGCGCGAAATGGAAACTGCAATCGCAAAAGAGCTTTACGAGCGGGCGGCGGAGTTGCGCGACGCGATCAAGTTGTTGCAGGCCAAGAAGCATTAACATTGCGGCGCCCATCGTAGGGGTCTCCCGGCAATAGAATCTCTAAAATCCCTTGCCCAGTCGTGGACGACGCCTGAAGTTTGTTTTCTTATGGCTACAGAACCTACTCAATACGCGCATCCGGATGCGCTCGTGGAGACGGATTGGCTCGAGCAACATCTGAAGGACGAAGGAATCCGAATCGTGGAGTCGAATGAGGATGTTCTCCTTTACGATACCGGACATATCCCAGGCGCAGTGCACATCGATTGGCGCGCTGATCTGCAAGATCCCGTGATTCGCGACTATATTTCGCCCGAAAAATTTGCGGAGCTTTGCGGCCGTAACGGCATCACACCGGATACGACATGCATTTTTTACGGGGATAAAGCCAACTGGTGGGCCTGCTACGCACTCTGGGCCTTTCGGCTATTCGGACATGAGAAAGTGAAAATCCTCAATGGCGGTCGCGACAAATGGAAAGCCGAAAAACGTCCCATGACGCGCGATATCCCTAAGTATCCAGAGACAAATTACCCGGTGCCAAAGAAACGATTCGACAAGGAAATTCGCGCGTTTTTCGATGAAGCGCTGGCGCAAAGCAAAAGCGGTCAACCGTTGATCGATGTGCGCTCACCGGGCGAATATAGGGGCGAGATTACGCATATGCCGGAGTACCCGCAGGAGGGCGTGTTGCGGGGCGGCCATATTCCCGGGGCGAAAAGCATGCCTTGGAAAACAGCCACTAACGACGACGGCACATTCAAGCCTGCACCGGAGCTGGCAAAAATCTATTTCGATCAATGCGGAGTCGGGCCCGAAAAAGAGACAGTTGTTTATTGCCGCATCGGCGAGCGTTCCAGTCACACGTGGTTTGTGCTCACGTATTTGTTAGGCCTGAATAATGTCCGCAACTACGATGGTTCCTGGACTGAGTGGGGTAACAGGGTAGGCGCGCCTATCGAGAAAAGCTCGTAAGTCCTCCAGACAGTTCGATCTCGACAAACAAGACGACAGTTTTGACAAAAACTCTCCGAGAGTTTTTAAATGCGGCCGGTTTCTTGCAGCAGTTGATGGATTAAGCGCATTCGCCGTTGCTCGTTGGAATTGGATCTGAGCTGTCTGATCGAGCGCCGGATTCGCCGCGTCCAATTCAAGTTTGCCTTTGTGCCGGGCACGTTGAAGCGGTATTTGCGCGCCAGCAGATCCGTAATCATGACGATCGCCAGCCATGCCTCGCTTCTGAAAAGGGCACCCATGATCGCCGGGTAAAAATCCTTTTCAAAATCGATTTGGTCGATTCCTGGATTGAAGCCGGCGAAGACAGCCATCTTTGCCAAGTCGAATCGAGACTGTTCGGACGTGACTGTTGGATGTTCGAAAGCGTCTTCCCACAGAGCGCGTATCGGTTTGTGATCGTGCGTTGTATACGTCGCAACAGAAAGCCGCTCATATTCGTTTCCGGGCGTCACGTGTTCACCACGCACTTCCCACTGCGGAATTTTGAATCCCGCAATCCCAAGCGCTCGCAGATTTGGCCTTACATAATCAGGAACAAGTCCGAGATCTTCGCCGATCACGCGGGTGGCGCCAGCTTCGTCAAGGATAATGCGCAGATATTCTTCTCCTTCGCGTTTGTTCGCCTCGGAGTTTTCGGCCGCTCCATCGTCGCGGGGAACGAAATGTGGTGCGCGTCCATTCGTTAGTTCGAGCATTTGATTCCAGTCGAGTGGAAGAAATTGTTTGTTCTTCCGCGGCCGCCACGGGAAAGCATAGATTCGATAGAATCCAAGCACGTGATCAATGCGAAACAGATGAAAAATGTGACGGACAGAACGTACACGCTCGCGCCACCATTTAAAGCTGCCGGCTCGCATTTTGTCCCAACGATAGAGCGGAATGCCCCAGTTCTGGCCCCACTTTTGCGTGAATATATCTTCTTTGAAGTAAGGCTCAGGAGGTGCGCCGCCGCACCAATCGAGCATGAAGTCATCCGGCCGCGCGAAAACGTCAGCGCTGTAATAACTGACGCCGAACGGAATATCGCCCATCAGTGCCACGCCGCGTTCCTCAGCGTATGATTTGATTGCACGCCATTGTTCGTGCCCGGTCCACTGCACGTAACAGAAGAAATTCTGGCGTATTGCCAGGCTTGCTTGCCGGTCCTGCGGCAGGCTCCGTAGCCAGTTTCGCGCTTTTTCCATTGACTGATGTTGCGCCGGCCAACGATTCCAGGCGGCGGAATCGTCATGCTCTTCCATGAGAACACGGAAAAACGCGTAATCGCGTAGCCATGAGGCTTCTTGTTCGCAAAACGTCTTAAATTTCAACTGCCGCTCTTCACTGGCGGTAGCGGAGAACCTCATAAAGGCTTTCTCGAGGATGCGCGCCTTGAGTTTCTTGACTTGGCGGTACTTTACTTCGCCGAGGCGAAGGCTGCGAAGATCGGTGCCAGCCACTGCAGCATCAAAGTCTTCGCCAGTTAGATCTGGTGACGAGTTTGGCACGAGGTGCAGTGTCGTTGGCTCGATCGCCATCGCGCTGATCGCGTTGTATGGACTGTTGTCGGCGCCGGTTTCGTTGATGGGAAGGAGTTGGACAAGCTTGAATCCAATATGTGCGACCCAATCGATAAATTCCCGGAGCGCCCCGATATCGCCAATTCCCAGATCGTCCTCTCCGCGTAGCGCAAACAACGGCACGAGCACGCCCGCGATCTTGTTCTCCGGTGAAAGATTCAGTCCTGGATGGGTCATCTTGTTATGGCGAGCGAAGTCGAGACATCTCTGATTACTTCGTTTTCTCAGGCGTCAATAGATTCCACGACTTCGTTACGTTTCGCTCGGAATGGCAATTACCCACTCAGCGCCGCCTCACTTGCCAGTCTTCGACGAGATCGTTAGGGATTTCCTGCAAAAACCGTGAGGGCCGCTGGAAAACGTCGCCGTAGCCTCCGCTTAGCCGCATTTGCGGATAGGTGAGATAAAGTTCATCACGCGCGCGCGTGATGGCCACATAAAACAGGCGTCGTTCTTCTTCGAGAGCGTCGCGAGTGTCCAGGGAGCGATTACTCGGAAACATTCCGTCGGTCAGCCAGATGACGAACACCGTGTGAAATTCAAGTCCCTTGGCCTGGTGCACCGAGGAAAGGTTGACGGCTTCTTTGTCGCTTGTCTGAGCCGCCCCGGCCTCTGCGTCGACATTGCTGATGAGTGCCAATTGCGAAAGAAATTCGTGCACGTCTTTGAACTGACGGGCAAAGATGGCGAGCTGATTCAAATCTTCCCGGCGAAGTTCGTAGTTTGTGAAATTTACCTTCGCGTAATCATCGTAAATAGCTTCAACGACCGACGTGACCATTTCTGCTGGCATCACGGGCTGTCCGCCGGGAGCGATTTCGTCTAGCGTATGCGCCAGCTGTTCCCAGGATTTTTTTGATTTCGCAGAAACATTCATCGCCAGGAGGTTTTGGCCAAAGCTGAAACCGGGAACGGCGCTGTGGCTTGGGTCGTTGACGCCGGCTTTCGGGGATCTCGCTGCCGGCTCGCGATCAACCCCCGCGGCTACAGCCACCAAGGAATTTTCCCAGGCTAGCCAGAGGTTTTCCGCGGTGCGATTACCGACGCCGGGAAGCAATTTGACCATGCGCTTGAATGCCACTTCATCTCGAGGGTTGGCTACGAAGCGTAAAAACGCGGTGACATCCTTAATGTGTGCCTGCTCAAAAAATCGGATACCACTGGTGATTTGATAGGGGATCCCGCGACGGGAAAGCTCCAGTTGAAGCTCAACGGCGTGATAATGCGCGCGGTAAAGCACGGCGATCTCATTCAGATCAATACCTTCGTCGCGCAGCTCAAGAATTCGCTGCGCGACAAACTGCGCTTGCTCGGCGCCATCGTTTAGCGCTACCAGGGCCGGCCTCAGCGCCTTCGATTCGCGAACCGCGGTCAGATGTTTGCGGAACTGCTGAACGTTTGCTGCGATGGCTGCATTGGCGACGTCCAGAACTTCTGGCACGCTGCGATAATTCATCTCGATCTTGAATACCCGTGCATCCGGATAACGCTTTGGAAACTCGAGGATGTTTTGGAAGTTGGCGCCGCGCCATGAGTAGATCGACTGCGCGTCGTCTCCCACCACCATCACATTTCGATGGTCGCGGGCCAGCAAATCAACGAGATCAGCCTGGATTTTGTTCGTGTCCTGATATTCATCGACAAGAATGAACTGGAATTGCCGCCGATAAACATCTGCGATCCGTTCATGCTGTTGAAACATGGACAAGGTTTTTTGCAGAAGGTCATCGAAATCCAGTGAATTGGTTGCCTTCTTCCTTTTTTCATAGCGCTCCCGAACGTCTTCGATCTGATTTAGGAGTGGCAGGAAATAAGGGAACTTTTCAGCGAGCAATTCCTCCAGCGCCTTCTCTGTGTTGACGACGAAGCTAAAAATTTCCGCGAGTACATCTCCTTTTGGAAATCGAATCTGCTTTGGATCGATCCCTGCGCTAATCACAACGGCGTCTATCAAATCTTTTTGATCTTCGCGGTCCATAATTGTGAAAGCGCTTGAATAGCCCAACGCACTGCCGTGGCGGCGCAAAATCCGATTTCCTATTGAATGGAATGTCCCACCCCAAAGCCCGCTTGCATCGACAGGAAGCAAATTCGCAACGCGGCTGAGCATTTCGCGCGCAGCTTTATTCGTAAATGTCAGCAACAAAATGTTTCGCGGGTCGATTCCGTTTTCGAGCAAGTAAGCGACGCGATAGGTGAGAGTGCGGGTCTTTCCGGAGCCAGCGCCCGCGATGACCAGAAGCGGACCGGGCGGCGCAGTCACCGCCGCGAGCTGTTGTTCATTTAATTCCCCAGCATAATCGACATGGATCGACGTCGATGCTGGCGCGCGTTGCAGCGTGTATTGGCGGGACATCTTAATAGTTGCAGATTTTGGATCGCGGATGGCGGATTGCAAAAGAACCGCAGTGATCACGAGTTCGCAAATCCAATACTTGTTTCGGGAAGACGCTGGGAAGCTCTCTTAGTAAAAGCCATTGCAAACGGCAATCCGCGGTGCTCATAATGCCGTCCCCTTGCCCCGAACAACATTCATTTTTTTGCTGACGTTGTGCATCACTCCCGCGGCTACCGGATTCGGCGCCGGTCCGGAGGTTTCGCAACTCCGAAACCAATTGCAAGCGGCTGAAGATGCTGCGGACAAACCTGCAATTATCGAGTTAAGCCGGCGAATTCTCGCCATCACTCCAAACAACTCCGATGTTTGGGAGACACTTGCCGAAACCGAACTTGAAACCGAAGACTGGGATCGGCTCGAGCAGACGCTTGATGCATGGCAAAAGGCGATCCCTCATCGACCGGCTGCGATTGAAGATTTCCGGGGCACCATGTGTTTCAAGCGCAAGGATTATCAGTGTGCGGAGCGGCATTGGCTCGCCTACCTCGCGGCGAAGCCACCAGCGTCAGACGCCGCGACTGAATATGACAATCTCGCCGATCTATGCGCGACGCAGGAACGCTGGGAGGACCACGCGGCCTACCGGACAAAGGCAATCACTGCCAAAGATTCGGCCGCGCGTCGGGTTTCCCGTGCAATCGCTTTCCTTCGTTTGCACAAATGGGATGCGGCATACGCGGATATGGCAAAGGCGAACAAGATGGACGCCACCGATTCGGAAGTAAAAGAGTGGCTGCCGCAATTCGAACGGTTGCAGCAGTTCGTGCCGCAGCTCAAAGCGCTCGACGCGCAGATTGCCAAATCTCCAAATGACTTCGGACTGTTGCTCGAGCGGGCGCGCATCTTCACTCTCGCTGGCAGACCGTTGCTGGCACTCGACGACGCGGAGCGCGCACTAAAACTTCAGCCCGTATCGATGCGCGCGCGCATCCAAACCGCCGAAGCATTGCTCGACGTCGATCGAGTGGATGACGCCGCAAAGTTGGAGGTTGGCAGAGATCTTCGTCGTGGACAAGATAAACATCTAAGCGAACAGACCCTGCGCGACCTTGGCGGATTTGATGCGCGGCTTTTGGAAAATCCCAATGATTCCGACGCGCTTGCCGCTCGCTCGAAAATTCTAAGAGAGCTCCGTCAATTCACGCTGGCACTGGCTGATGCGCGTTCTGCGCTCGCGATCAATGATAAATCCGCGGCCGCCCACTTCGAAGCCGCGCAAGATCTAAGTGGCTTGGGTCGCGAAAAAGAGGCACTGGAGCAGGCACGTATCGCGACCGAATTGGATCCAAAAGATTCGGCGAAGTGGTTTTTCCGGGGCGTCCTCGAAAGACAGCGCGCAAACTTCAGCGCGGCTATCGAATCTCAAACTCGTTCCCTACAAATTAATGAATCACTGGTGGCGCTAAACGAACGCGAGCAATGCGAGCGCCGCATCGGAAAGGTGAGTGAAGCCGACGCCGACCTTCGCCGAATCCGGGAATTGACGCCTAAACACGAATGAAGCGCCAATTCTGGATAGCGATCTCGCTTCTTCTCGCCTGCGGGCTCGCTTTCGATTTGCGTGCAGCAGCAGATGCTCAGAAAGAGGAGATCTCAAATGCCAAACCTGATGCCGGCGGTATCTTGATTGATCCGTCCAGCGGCGAGATTTCAGAAGGCACGCAGATCACAATCACGTTTCCGGTGGCCATGGTCGCGCCCAATTTAATCGATGAGGGCGATCAGCCTGTTCCGTTCATTAGCGAACCGAAGGTTGGTGGTACGTTCCTTTGGAAGAGTCAGACGGAAGGCCTCTTCACCATCAATAGCGTCGTTGCCGGCGCGCATCACCGGTTAACGCTGGCTTCCGGTCTGAAGGATTCGAACGGTAAACCGTTTGCTGTGAAAGATTGGAGCGCCGAATTTACGACGCCAAAATTTGCGATCACCAGTGATTTCGGCGAACGCGAACAGCTATCTGCGCGTCCTCAAATTTATCTGGAATCCACTTACGCAGTTCAACTCGCGGATGCTGCTGAGCATATTTATTTTCAAGATCGCGGTTCGTATGAGCGTTTTCCGGTCGAGGTAATTCAAACAGGCGAAGAAAAAAGCGCCGGGCCGCCGGAAGGAACGGCGTTCAGAGTTGCGCCGCGACAGCCACTTCCGGTCGGGCGCACATTTGATCTCATCGTGAATGGTTTGCTGGATGCGAAAGGCCGGCGTCCGCTTCGATATTTGCAAGTGATTCCCGTCGGAAAAACCGAGCCGCTTAAAGTAGAATGGGTCGGCGCGTTTAATCACGCTCTCGAAGAACCGGCGATTCGCGTCAAGTTTAACGATGACATCGATCCGGTGGAAGCAACGCCGGAACGAATCCGCGTCGACCCGGCAGTTCAGAAGATGAAACTCCTCGCGAGTGGCAGCGAGGTTGAAATTACCGGCAGCTTCGATACCAGGCAGCGATACAGGGTTACGATTTCGCCTGAGCTAAAAGGGGATCGCGGATATGGACTCGGTGCGGAGTCGCGCTGGGGAGCAACTTTTCATCCGAAGGAATCGTGCCTGGTTTTTCCGTCATCGCAGGTGTTTACGCGCGCCCGTCAGGAGTTGCGCTTTGCGTTCTACCAGATCAACACGCCGCAAGTGACTTGGAAACTGGGACGCATTCCGGCGGAAAAATTATCGGCAGTCACTGCCCGCGTCCGTGATTTTGAAAAGGACGCTACTGATCCTGTCACGGGAAAGGTCGTAATCGATCCACGCACCGGTTTCTCGAAGCAGTTCCAAACCGAGTTACTCATCGACGCATTTCAATTGCCGGTCTCGGCAAGCGGCAAATTCGACGCGACGAGCGGCGATCTCGAAACGCGCCGCGATGTTCATTGCAATGCGCCTCCCAATGAAGGATTCGCTGGGGCGTATCTTTTCGAAGCGACTGCGACATTACCCGACGGACGGATTGTTGGGAATCGCTCCATCATTTGCGTCAACGACTATCTGCTGACGCAGAAACGAACGCCAACCACGGTGATTATGCGTCTGGCGAAAATGTCCGATGGCAACTCCGTCGCCGGTGTCACGGTACGCGCGGTCACTGAAGAGAACATCGAACTCGGTCGCGCAACTACTGACAAGGAGGGCATCGCACAGTTCTCCAAGGATTCGCTTTTCCCAAAACGTCGCGATACCAAGGCGAAGGACATACACTTGTTCATTGCAGACACTTCGACAGGGCCGGCGCTGCAATTTGCCGACGGCACATCGTACCCGTCGGGAAGTGATTACAGCAGTCCTGATAAAAGACCTCACGCAGAGATCATCACGGACCGAAATCTGTACCGGCCAGGGCAAACTGTGAAGATGAAGGGATTGGTGCGCGACGTGACCGTTTTCAGCGGCCTCGCAATTCCCTTCGGGGCCGAAGTGCACTGGGACATTACCGAAGCGGATGGCAACCCTGTTGTCGGTCAGGGTGATACAACTCTTTCGCCTTACGGAGGCTGGGAAGGTGAATGGAACATCCCGGAAAAAGCGAAGCTCGGAAGTTACGAAATTCGTTGTCGGGTTGCCGGGCGCGACTACGAAGGCGTGACCACGGTCAGCGTTCAGGAATATCGCGTGCCGTTATTTTCGGTCATTGTGGAGGCAACCAGTCCGGAAGTCGGCACGACTGCGCACGCTCGGGTTACTTCCGCGTATTTCCATGGTGCGCCAAACCTCGGCGCGCGTGTTCACTGGAAAGCGACTTTGACGACGTCGGCGGAATATGGCTCGGAGGAAGAGGGCTCTTACCGAAAGCGCTTCAACGCTTATGCCGAAGTCGGATCTGCCCTTGATGCCAATGCGGAGGAAACAAAAACGATTGAAGGTGATACGAAACTGGACGCGCATGGTATGGCAACCCTTACGTGCGAATCACCTTTCAAAGACAATCCCGCAATTGGCCGTTCGAGCGTGACCTGGCGTGTGGATGTCACTTCGGTCGACGGTCAGACCCTTACAGGTGGTGAAATAGCGACATTGTTCTCATCGGAAACGCGTCTCGGTGTTCGCGCCAACGAACAGGTAATCGAGCCCGCGGGAGTGAAGGTCGAGATAGATGCTCTCGATCCTGAGGATAACAAAGTGAACGGTGTCGCCGTTCAAGCGAATCTGTTTCATGTCACAACAAAGACGGTCAAAGAGCAGATTGCGCCTTTCGTTTACCGTTATCGCAACACCGACCAGTTTACGAAAGTCGCGTCGCAGGAATCGAAAACGCCCGCGGATCTGATTTTCCCAACAGCAGAGACAGGCCGGTACGTCGTTTCTGTCAGCGCACCAAAAATCAAAACGCCGCTGGTGAGCGATGAAACGACGGTGACAGGCGAAAAGCCGGCTGAGCTTCCGGTAATTAACGAGACCACATTCAAGATCGAACACCGGCCCGAACCTTTTCTGCCGGGAGATAAAGCTGCGTTTACGATACAAGCGCCATTTGGCGGCGTGGCCTGGGTTTCCGTAGAGACTGACGAAATACTCGACACGCTACTTGTTCCCGTAAACGGCAATGCAGGCCGCATCGAATTGCCGATCAAGAAAGAATATGCGCCGAATGCGACGATTTCGATTTATCTGGTTAAACCCGGTGGCGACAAAGAACTGCCGCGAGAACGCTTCGCCTATAGCGATATCGAAGTGCGCCGGCCGGACCGCGAATTGAAAATCGAGCCGCGCCTTGCAAGCTCGACCGCGAAACCGGGTGAAACGGTGCGGGGCGAAGTAAGCGTAACGTCTGAAAATAAACCGGTTCAAGACGTCGACCTTCTCGTCTTTGCGGTTGATGACGCGGTACTCACACTTGGTGATTGGAAGCTGCCGGCGATTGGAGCGAGATTTTATCCTAACAATCCTTTCTCCGTACGCACTTACGAAGCGCTGCACGGCTACATCGATGACTTGGCGAAGCTCAGCCTGACTCAAAAGGGATTTACCATTGGTGATGGCGGCGAAGAAGCTATCTCGAATACTAAAAACGTTCGGAAGGAATTTCGCACGCTGGCGTACTGGCAGGGGAGCTTGAAAACCGGCACCAATGGCAAGGTGGCATTTGAATTCGTCGCTCCGGATAACCTGACGACCTATCGGATCGTGGCCGTCGGCGAGACCAAGGCGAACCAATTTGGCGGTGATGCGTCGCAGACGGTAAAGATTTCGAAGCCT
>DASXMV010000116.1:0-27775 GCA_036495465.1 Candidatus Udaeobacter sp.
CCCAAAGTTTGTTTTGTCGGAGAAGGCGTGGGATTTTCATCAATCAATTTGAGGAAGAGCTTGCACGAGCGCGCGAAATTGATCACCTCGATCGGCATAGCTTTTGAACATGTCGAAAGAGGACGTGCCCGGCGAAAAGAGAACCGTTTCCCCGGGTTTTGCGTCGGCATGTGCACGCTCGACAGCGTCGGCGAGAGAGCTTGCAACCTCGGATTTAACTGCGCCAGCCCACGAGCGACTGATGCTCTCGGCCATTTCGCCGATCAAAATCGTCGACCTAACCTTCTCCTTCACGAGCGAGCGAAGTGGATCAAAGGTAAATCCCTTATCTTTGCCCCCAGCGATCAGGACGACGGGCTTGTTCTGGGCGCGCAATGCTTTGTCCATTGCATCCAGATTCGTGGCCTTGGAATCGTTCACGTAGGCGACCCCATTGAGTTCACGTACCAATTCGCAGCGATGCGGCCGCGGTTCATACGCGCTAAGCGGTGGTACCATTTCCTGGAACGAAAGTCCGCGTGCCACGCCGACAGCGAGCGTTGCCATCAAATTTTCAATGTTGTGCAACCCACGAAGTCTGATGTCCGCGAGCCGCAGAACCGGCTCATTCCCGTACAGGATGGATCCTTCTGAAACTCGGAAGTCCGCGTGATTCGCGTAAGCACTAAAGGTGATTGTACGCGGACGTATCGCTGGTATCTTCTCGATTGCATTCACCACAGCCACATCGGCATCGGCTTGATTTTCAAAAACGCGCAGCTTGGCGGCGCGGTATTCCGAGACCGAGCGATAACGATCGAGATGGTCCGGTGCGAAATTGAGCCACAGACTGATACATGGATGAAAGGTACGAATCGTTTCCAGCTGGAATGAACTCACCTCAACCGTGAGCACGTCATAGGCGTGCTCCTCGCGCGCCACATCGGAAAGCGGCTTTCCAATATTTCCGCACGCGATTGTTCGCTGGCCGCACGCGTTCAACATCTGGGCGAGCAGTTCGGTCGTTGTTGTTTTGCCGTTCGTGCCCGTGACGGCGATGACCGGGGTTTCGCAAGCGCGCCAACCAAGTTCGAGCTCGCCGATAATCTCGATTCCGCGCGAGGAGAAGTTGCGCACCAACCGTGAAGCCGGATCAATACCCGGACTCAACACGGTCATTTGATAGGCGGAGGATTCTTGTTCCGCAGCCGGTCCGCAGATGACACGAACATCCTGTGCTCGCAGATTGTCGATGGTCGATTTGAGCAGGTCCTTCTCCTCTGCGCTATCGAGGACGGTAACGTGCGCGCCCTCCGATTTGAGTAACAGGGCCGCGGCGCTGCCACTCAATCCCGCGCCAAGCACCGCAATGTTCTGATTTTTGTAGCGCACGTTTACCTCAATTTCAGTGTCGCCAGACCAAGCAATGCAAAGATGATGGACAGAATCCAAAACCGCACGATGACCGTGTTTTCCTTCCAGCCGGTCAATTCAAAGTGATGATGAAGCGGTGACATGACGAAAATCCGTTTGCCCGTCAGTTTGAAGCTCATCACTTGCAGAATCACCGAAACGGCTTCGATCACGAAAACGCCGCCGACGAGGGCCAGGAGCAGCTCCTGCTTGCAGCAGATCGCCACGACCCCAATCGTACCGCCGATAGAGAGCGATCCGGTGTCACCCATGAAGACCTTCGCCGGAAAACAGTTAAACCAGAGGAATCCCAAACCCGCTCCGACCAATGCAGAGCAGACGACAGTCAGTTCCCCGGCAAACGGATAAAAGGGAACCTGTAAATACTCGGCAATGCGAAAATTTCCGGCCGCATATGAGAGCAGAGCATATGCGAATGCCACAGTTATGGTGCAACCAATCGCCAAACCATCGAGCCCGTCGGTGAGATTGACGGCATTGGATGAACCAACAATCACAAGAAGAAAAAATACGAAGGTAAACCAGCCCATATTGGTAATGACTGGCGCCTTGACGAATGGCACGTAGAGGGAACGGGCCTGTACTTCCAGCAGCGGACTGTTAAGAAAAACCGCGGTAACGATCAGGGCGAGCGCAATTTGAAAAATCAGCTTCATGCGGCCGCTGATGCCATCGGATTTTTTCTTTGTGACCTTGAGATAATCGTCGGCGAAGCCGAGGGCCCCGAGGTAAACCATGCAAAACAGGACCAGCCAAACGAAGCGATTATCGAGACGCGCCCAGAAAACGCTGGAGACAAAGACAGAACCGATAACCAGCACGCCACCCATGGTGGGCGTACCTTGTTTGCCACCGTGCAGTTCGGCGAGACGGTGAACTTCTGCCGCTCCCCGAATCGGCTGCCCCAATTTTAGCGCAATCAGTATTCGAATAACGGAGTTGCCAAACATCAGCGTCAACAGGAACGCCGTCACCGCGGCGGCAATCGCCCGAAACGTAACGTAAAGGAAAACGTTGAACCCGATGAACCGGTCGCTCAGGTGATGGAGATAGTACATCATGGCGAATTAGCGACTGGGGATTGCGAATTGCGGAACAACTCGATCACTTGCTCTGTGCGGGCCAGGCGACTGCCCTTGATCAGAATGAGGTCGCCGGGGGCGGCGATCTCGCTCAAAAGCACAGCGGCTTCAGCGGTTGATGCCACGGTGGAGCTGTTCTCCAATCCAGCCTCTTTTGCGGCATCCGCGATGGTGGCAGCCACGTTTCCAATAGCAATTAGACGGTCCACTTTTAACGCGGCCGCCGTTTCGCCTAGCTCGCGATGTCCGCGCTCCGATTCATCGCCAAGTTCACGCATCTCGCCCAACACAGCGATCCGTTGTCCTTCTGCGTCCAGTTCAACCAACGTGCGCAACGCCGCCTTCATGGAATCGGGATTAGCGTTGTAGCTGTCGTCCAGAAATTGTACGCCGCGGATTTCCTTGACTTGCAAACGGGCTTTCGTGAGTGGAGCGGCGACAAGGCCGGCAGCGCACTCTTCCAGGGAAAGACCAAAAGCACGACCAGCCGCGACGGCCAGTAAAGCGTTCTGCACCATATGCAATCCGGGCACTGGTAATTGAGCCCGGCAGCGATGAGCACCTTCAAGAATCGTAAAATCTGTCGCGCTACCGCTCTGATTAACCTCACTGGCGCGAATTGTGCCGGCTTTTATGCCCGCCAAAATCACTTTGCCGCGGGTGCGAGTCGCGATCCCCTTGGTAAAGGGATCATCCGCATTCAGGATGACCGTTCCCTCAGCATCAATGGCTTCAGCAAGCGCCCCTTTCTCCTGGGCAATTCTCTCGCGCGATCCCATGAATTCGATATGCGCGACCCCAATGTTTGTAATGATGCCGACGTGGGGCGCAGCGATTCTTGCAAGCGCTGCGACTTCGCCCGGGTGGTTCATTCCGATTTCCCAAACCGCGACTTCGTCCTGCGACGTGGCTTCCAGAATCGTCCGGGGCAAACCAACATGATTATTGAAGTTCCCCTGCGTTTTGGTCACCCTAAACCGGCGGGCAAGGACCGCCGCAGTGAAATCCTTCGTGCTCGTCTTGCCATTGCTTCCAGTGATCGCGACGACACTTAACTTAAGTAACTTTCGGTAATTCGCGGCGAGCTGCTGATAGGCTTCTAACGTGTCGTTCGCGCGAATAAGCGCGAAATTTCGGGGCGCATTTCCATTCCATTTGTAGTCAACGATTGCGCCAGCCGCGCCAGCGCGCGCTGTAGCTTCGATGAAATTGTGTCCATCAAAGTTTTCGCCGCGCAAAGCAACGAACAATTCGCCGCGTTTAATCGTCCGCGAATCCGTGCTGACCTTGTCTATTTCAACGCTTCCATCGCCACCGGAAAGCGAGCCTCCGGACAATTGAGCAATTTGAAGAAGCGGAAGCGGATTCATAAGAGAGCTGAATAAGGCATGCGACGAGGCAGCAGAGTCCAAAACAAGAACATCATGATCCAAACTCCATGGGATGGTCTTCGATCGCACGTCGGGCGACTTGAATATCGTCGAACGGAACGGTGTGATCTGCGAACTCCTGGTAATTTTCGTGTCCCTTGCCCGCAATCAGAACAATGTCGCGCGGCGCTGCCAGTTCAATGGCGCGATTGATTGCCTGAGCGCGATCGACAACTTTTTCGTAGTGAGTCGATCGGAATCCTTTTTCGATCTCGGCAACGATGGTGTCTGGATTCTCTTTGCGCGGATTGTCGGAGGTAATGATTGCGTAATCAGCGTGACGGTCCACCATTTCAGCCATCAACGGACGCTTTTGCCGGTCGCGGTTACCGCCACACCCAAAAACTGCAATTAACCGGCGCGGTTCAAGTTCGCGCAGAGTTTTTAGAACATTTCCAAGCGCGTCCGGTGTATGCGCGTAATCGACGAAAACTTGAAATTGCCGCTTTACCTGAAGCAGCTCCAGACGACCGGGAACTTGCGGTGATTTGCTAAGACTAAACACAGCGTCGCGCAGATTGATTCCAAGAGCGCTGGCTGCGGCAAGAGCCGCCACCGAATTTGTGACGTTGAACCGGCCGATCAGTGGAACGCGGACCAGATAACTCTTGCCACCAGCATCCAGCCGATAAGAAGTACCATTTGACTCAACGCGATAACTTGAAGCGCGGAAATCAGCGCGCATCCCCATTCCATACGTGACGACCGCAATGCTTTTGTCGATTTTGTCGAGCAGTTGCTCCCCATAGCGGTCATCGATATTGACAATCGCAACCGGTTTGCGCTTTTTCTTCTGACTTCCAAGTCCCGCGAAAAGCTTCGCCTTCGATTCGAAGTAGCTTTTCATCGTCCCGTGAAAATCAAGGTGGTCCTGCGTCAGATTCGTAAAGACCGCTACATTCCATTCCAGTCCCCGCGTGCGATCCTGTGCGAGAGCATGCGAAGAGACTTCCATCGCCGCTGCTTTGCAGCCCGCGTTGACAATCTGGGCCAATAGTTCTTGTAAATCGAGCGATTCAGGCGTCGTGCGAATAGCAGGCAACACTCGTTCACCGATCTCGTAGCGAACCGTTCCGATCAATCCGCAACGCAAGCCGGCGTTTTCACAGATGTGCTTGATGAGAAACGTCGTAGTGGTTTTACCGTTCGTGCCCGTAACCGCCGCCAGTTTTAGTTTGCTCCCCGGATGCCCGTAAAAAGTTCCTGCAAAATCAGCGAGTGCGGTCCGCGTGTTCTCTACGACAAGGCAAGTCGCGCGCGGATTTTGTTCCTCGCGTTCCGAAACAATTACCGATGCGCCTTTTTCGATGGCCTGGCCAATGAATTCGTGACCGTCGGATTTCTCCCCCCGCAATGCCACGAACATGCCATTCCTTTGCACTCGCCGCGAGTCATACGCGATGTTTTCCACTGTGCGATCAAGCGTCCCGATGATCTGGCGAACTGCAGTCGCGGAGAGAAGATTCTTGAGCTGCATGAGGGTTCAACATGTCCACAACGGGACCGATTCGCAGTCGCGAACCATGGCGAGGTGTTCAATGGCGCGACGCATTGGTTAAGGCGATTCGTTCCACCGGGCCAGGCTTTCGCGTTCGCGCTGGCGGCGTTGTTTTTTCGACTCGCTCTAAGGGAATCGCTTTGCGAATGTCCTCATGCGGCTCAAGATCTAGGTAGCGGGCCGCCTTCTCCGCTACTCGGGAAAAAATTGGTCCTGCAATCAAACCGCCATAGTTCAGTTCGGGTTTACTGGTGTGCGCATCATCCAGCACCACCAGGCCGACAAACTCGGGATGATCGGCCGGCAGGTAACCCGCAAACGAAACAACGTACTTCCCGTGCTCGTATCCGCCCTTGGGGTCGACCTTTTGGGCGGTTCCTGTTTTGCCTGCAATCGTAAAGCCGGGAACTGCCGCTGCAGCAGCGGTGCCGCGATCGCTTACCACACCACGAAGCGCATCCCCAATTTCCGTGGCCGTTTCAGCAGAAATTACCTGGCGCAGCACTACAGGGGACGGTGAACTGATGGTTTTACCTTCGGGCGTGGTGACGGATTTTATGATGCGGGGCGTGATCAATTTTCCGCCGTTCGCAATCACCGCCATCGCCACTGTCATTTGTAGCGGGGTTACCCCGACTTCGTGGCCCATGGGAATTCGCGTGATGGAAATCTTGCTCCACGCTCTCGGAGGCCGAATGACTCCGCTGATTTCACCTGGCAGTTCAATCCCTGTCCGCTCGCCGAAACCAAATCGACGTATGTATTCGTAGAACCGTTGGTCGCCTACGCTGAGGGCAAGTTTAGCTGCGCCGATATTGCTCGATTTGACGAGGATATCGCGCACGCTCAGATATGAAAACGCGCGATGATCGTGCAGCGCGACGCCCCCGAAATTCCATAGACCGTTTTCGCAAAAGATCGTCGAATCGGGTCGGAGCTTGCGTTCGTTGAGAGCAGAAGCGGCGGCAACAATTTTGAAAGTAGATCCCGGCTCCATCATATCGATGATCGCCCGGTTTTTCATTTCTTCGGGCTTGGCTTCAGCGCGAAGGTTCAAATCGAAATCAGGTCGATTAGCCATCGCAAGGATCTCACCCGTCTGCGGCCTCATCAAAATGATCGTGGCCTTCAGGGGAGAGTATTCCTCCATCGCGGCGTCGATCTCGTTCTCGACAATGTTCTGCAGACTGAGATCGACAGTCAGATGAACCTGATAGCCGTCTCGGGGCGGCCGCTCCTGTCCGCGATAAGGCACGATCTCCTGACCAGCGCGGTTGTGTTCGATGAAGCGAAATCCATCGTGCCCGTGAAGATATTCCTCCATCGAAGCTTCGACGCCCTGGATACCATGATGATCGAAGTCGGTAAATCCAATGACATGGCAAAGCATCGAGCCATTTGGGTAAACGCGAGTGGCATCGTGCTCGAAATAAATTCCGCGCAGATTCGCGGCACGAAGCTTTTCACGAAGCCCATCTGCCTGCGGCTCCGGCACTTCACGCTTGATGATGATATAGCGACGCTCGCCCGCTAGCTTTTCCGTAAGCTGCGCGGAGGGAAGCGCCAGTTCCTTGCTAAGCAGGCCTTCAATTGCCTGCCGGTCGTTAAGATGCGTGGCATCGGCCACTATTGTTTCAACCGGAATATTGTCAGCGAGAACTTCGCTATTCGCATCGAGGATTGTCCCGCGCTGGGCATGAATAATCTGTTTGTAAACGTGCTTTTCCGCCGCGAGACCAGCGTATTCATCATGCTTGATTGCCTGCAAGTAGACCAGGCGAAAAGAAAAAACGCTGAACAGCCCGATAAAAGCAGCACATACTAACACGCAACGGGTCCGGCTGTTTGAATTCATTTTGTGTTGGATGGATTGGCTACGGGCTGGACGGCGTCGTTATCCGCAGAGCGAGCAGGTATGGTAAGTCGCACAATATTTGCCTCTGAAATCGGCATCATTTTCAGGTACCCTTCTTTCAGACGGCGCTGCAACGCCGATCGAGAAGTCAACGCAGCAAGTTGCGCGCTGGCTATGTCGTTTTGGGTACGGAGACTAACAAGCTCGTTTTCGACTGCCTTCCTGCGCTCGCCCAGATGATAAAGCTGAAGCGTTAAATAGACATAGCTCAACCCGGCCAAAGCCAGGAAAGCCGTTACCACTATCCAACGGGCCAACGATGCCGCGTTAACCGTGTTGCAATTTTTTCTACGCGATCGATTCATTTAACTCTTTTCGGCCACGCGCAATTTTGCGCTGCGGGATCTTGGGTTTGTGCGTCGTTCCTCTTCGGTCGGCTCAACTGGTTTTGGTGTGATCAGTTTGAGATCATAATTCGGATTATGTTGCGGCGCGGGCCACTCGGGCTTGTCCAGCCATTCCCGACTATGATTGCGGAAGAAATTCTTCACGATCCGATCCTCCAGCGAATGAAACGCGATCACCCCGATGCGGGCGCCCCTTTCCAGTCGTGCAGTTAAGGCGCGCAGGCCTTCCTCAAGCGCGCCAAGTTCGTCATTCACCTTCATTCGGAGCGCCTGGAAAACCTGTGTGGCTGGATGCTGTCGGCCATGCCGACCGACCAACTTTTCAATTGCACGCGCCAGTGGCAACGTTTCACGAAAAGGGCTGGTCTTTCGCATTTTCACAATAAGGCTTGCGATGCGGCGCGCGGCCGGCTCTTCTCCTAATTCGCGAAACAACTGCGTTAATTCTTCCGCGCTGTACTCATTTACAATTGTGGCGGCGGTCAGTGGAGCCCTCGGATCCATGCGCATATCAAGCGGACCATTCCGCATGAAGCTGAACCCGCGCTGCGCGTTTTCGAGTTGCCGGGAAGAGACACCAAGATCAAGAAGGGCACCGCCGATCGTGGGAATTCCAAGCTCATCAAGGACGCTAGCGACAGATCTGAAGTTAGCCTGCCGTACCGCGAGGTGTTCGCCAAAGCGCGCGAGTTGCTCGCTAACGTGTTGCACTGCGTCAGGATCCTGGTCCAGAGCCAGAACGTTGGCTCCGTTTTCCAAAAACGCTTCTGTGTGTCCGCCGCCACCGGATGTTGCATCTACTATCAGCGAACCCGGCTTGGGTTGGAGCAACTCCACCACTTCGGTTTCGAGCACTGGACGGTGATATATGAATTCCTCCACTTCGGTTGCCTCCTCTTCGGCAATAAACGGATTAACGGCCCCCCACAAAGGCCGCTCAAACCAAAATGTGTTGATAACGTTTTGACCAACCATCTGGTTACAATCCAATGATGTTTGCCACGTGCTGGAAAGTGGCCGTTTCCTCCTCGTGCACTCGTTTCCAGCGTTGCAAATTCCAAATCTCAAATCGTCCCCGGTTACCCACCAAAGCGACTTCGTCTTTCAATCCAATCCTTCGGCAAAGCTCTTCGGGCAAAACAAGACGTCCCTGGCGGTCAGCGCCAGCGTGCTGTGCGCGAGAATGCAGATGGCGCAAGAAAATCCGGCGATCCCGCGCTGAAACTGCCTGGTTTGTTTCTGCGACAGAACCCATTCGCGCAAACTCCTGCGGAGACATAACCAGCAGAAACTGATGAGTTGCCTCGGGCAAGAGAATGAATTCCTCTGCCTTGTCCTGTCGCCAACGAGATGGAATCGTAATTCGATTTTTCTCGTCTATGGAATGCCGGAATTCTCCGGCAAAAAAACGTTCGGGTGGAGAATCGTAGTCCATGTATCAAGTGGAGAAATCATCCATTTTGCTCCACTTGACCCCACTTTTAACCACCTTCCCAAGGCGTGGTCAATAAAAAATTTCAGCCCCGTTTGCGCCAGCTCACCTCAACCGTAAGCTCCTCGGGTCATGAATTTTTTCAAAGCAGGGCTAACAATGACATGTGCGCTTGTGCTCTGCGGTTCCGGGATCGGATTGAGTCAACCTTCAGAACAGACACAGAGCGATGCTGTGCGGGTCACCGTCTCCATGCACCCCGATGGTTCACGCACGGTTTACAAGTTCGATGGTTCGGAGCACAAGGCAGTGGCGACAACCACTGACCCTGACGGCAAACTCCGAGAGACAATACGGTACGAACTGGACGAGGCCGGCCGCTTTTCTACCGGCGAAATTTCAGGCCCCGACGGCCGCCTTCGTTTCAAGAGCCGTTACAAATACGATGATGCGGGACGCCTTTTGGAAGAGGCTCAAACCACTGAAGATGGCGCGCTTTTGCACAAGATTGTTTACAGTTACGATGCATCCGGCAAGCAAATCGGTTACTCAGTGTTTGACGCATCCGGCAAATTGGTAGGTGGTAAGAGCGCCGGCAAAGTCCACCCCTCTTCCTCTCCCAAGCCTCGCGCGAAAGATTCGCGATAAAACACGGCGCACTTCTAGAATCGTAAATGTTCGCTGTGGCAGTGAGTAACCAGTCGTTTGGAAATCTGGCTGTCGGCTTGCCACAGCCTGCAAAGAAGATTACAAAATTCGCGTGATTGATTACATTCAAAAGGGCGGGCTGTTGATGTGGCCAATTCTGGTCTGCAGCGTC
This sequence comes from Candidatus Udaeobacter sp., assembly GCA_036495465.1. Taxonomy (GTDB): domain Bacteria; phylum Verrucomicrobiota; class Verrucomicrobiia; order Chthoniobacterales; family UBA10450; genus Udaeobacter. The sequence goes on from DASXMV010000116.1 coordinate 9,938, forward strand.
ATTTCGATCGCTGTTTTTGCAGAGCGCCTGTTTTATTTTCACCGAGCCACAATCCATGTCGGCGAATTCCTGAAAGGATTGTCGAATTTGATTCGGCGACGCAATTTTGCGGAAGCCCTCCATGAATCAGCGGGAACCCCGGGCCCGGTAGCCAGAGTGATTCATGCGGCGATCATTCGACACGATGCACCGCGTGGCGAATTACGAGACATCGTGCAGGAAGCGGCACAACTTGAAGTCCCGAAACTGGAACGGTTTCTTCCCGTGCTGGCAACGATCGCTTTCCTGGCTCCGTTGCTTGGCTTGCTGGGGACCGTCGCGGGAATGATCGACGCTTTTTCGACAATCGCGTCGAGCGGCGGGTATGCGACGGTGACTGAACTGTCCAGCGGCGTATACAAGAGCTTGCTGACTGCTGCCGCGGGTCTGGTGGTGGCCACGCCAACTTTCGTCGCGTACAGTTATCTTTCTTCGCGCGTGAATAACATGCTCCATGACATGGAGCGGGCGGGAATCGAAATTGTGCACATGTTAACGGAGAGCCGTCCGATTAGCGGGATTATTAGCTTTCAACCAGCTGACGAGACGGTCCGTGAGTCTCAAGCGCGCCAGGACCTTTAATTAGAGCGGGTTTAAATTGAAGAAGTTTGGTGCCCCCATTGAGATTTAAGCCTTCAGCCTGGTCGTCATGAAACTCGAGCGGACGATTAATTACAACTTCGGCTGGCTTGTGCTTGTGGCGCTGGTAAACGTCGCCTTCCTTTTGGTTTTTTTTCTATTGTTGAGTTCGAATTTCATTTTGCAGCAGGGGATTTCCGTTTCAATGCCGTTCTCCCGTTTTACGCTTGGCCCACAAACTAATCAGCAAATCATCAGCATCACTGGAGGCGCAGTCCCGGCAATCTATTTTCGTGACCAGCGCGTTACCATGGAGCAGCTCGGACCATTACTGGACGCCGCGAAGCGCGAAGGCCAATCAATTATCATTAAGGCAGACCGTTCCACCTCGTACGAGACAGTTACCCAAGTAACAAATGCTGCGCTCGAGCACGGTATCACATCGGTGGCGCTTGCCGCCGCTCCGCCACGATGAATAATCTCAGTTCTGACCTTGCGACAGACCCGCTGCTTTTTAATTGGGATTCACCCCATCGTCGACGAGCAGCCATACTTGCTTTTTTGGTCCTTTCGTTATTCGCGCACGCCGTCTGTTTTTATATTTTTCAAGTCGTTTATCCACCTATAGTCACGCTTATGCCACCGCCGGCGCGGGTTTCTTTAATTACACCGGCGTCTGAAGAGGGACGTACCCTGCTTCGCTGGATTGACGCCGAAGATCCTGCGGTAGCTTTTACAACTCATCGTCCGCCGGAGGCGAGACTGCGCGCACTACCGAAGGTTGAACATGTGCCTTCCTACAATGTGATGGAACCAAGCCTTAAGGACCCTCCGGCCTTCAAAGTCGATTCACGCGCCCCGGACTCCCAGCCACCGGATGCTGTTCCGTTGCCCCGCCAAAAGAGCTCTTTTGCAAGCGGTCCGATCTCAACATCTGTTTCGTTTTCAAGCGAGTTCGGTGCGTTTGGCAATGCGAAGTTGCCGGCCCCTAAGTTCATTGCCTCAAACAAAGAAGCGCCTGAAGCAATTCGCTTTCGCGTGGCGGTAAACAAACTTGGGGAAATCAGATACTGTTTCCCCACGAATTCCTCAGGTGATCCGGGGCTGGATGTGCAGGCTCGGCTTTATCTGACACGTTGCCGTTTCTCTCGGCATGCTCCGGGCAGCATTAACGATGACGGGTCTTTGACCTGGGGCGTTGCGACAATTGAATGGGGCAGCGACGTCGTTCGGCCCGCGGGAACGCAGCAACCCCACGCTCAGCCGTGATTCAAGTCAGTCTCGCTGCCCTGGTCACGATTTATTTGCTGCTTTTTCTTGCGGCGGTTTTTCTCCTCTGGATAGTGGGTGAATGGAATCGCCGGCGGCGGGAGCGACGAGCTCTGCAGTATCGGCTGCGCTGTGTGATTTGCGCTTTCGAATTTGAAGATCGAACAGACGCCCTGCTTCCTCGGTGCCCGCGCTGTGGAAGTTTAAACGAACGATTTAGAATGGAGCCAATTTAGTATGGGAATGTGGATAGGCCGCAATCGCAAGGCGCGCGTGACGTACGGTTTCGATGAAATCGCGCTTGTGCCGGGACGAGTGACAATCAACCCAAACGAAGTCGATATCACCTTCCGGTTATCGCGGGGAGAAGCGGAACCACTCGAGTTGAAAATTCCCATTCTCGCAAGCGCGATGGATGGGGTCGTCGATGTTCGCTTTGCCACCGCTATGAACAAATTGGGTGGGTTGGCTGTTCTGAATCTCGAAGGAGTGCAAACGCGCTACAAACATCCTCAGGAAGTGCTGCAAAAAATCGTCGAAGCCGATAAATCCGAAATTACAGCGCTACTGCAGCGAATCTACCAGGAACCGGTTCAGGAAGATCTGATCGCAGCTCGTGTGCGTCAGATTAAAGATGGCGGCGTGTTGGCCGCGGTCAGTTCGATCCCTCAGCGCGCCGCCGAATTCGGCAAGATTGCCGAGGAAGCCGGCGCGGATGTGTTTGTCGTGCAAAGCACTGTTTCAACTGTGCGGCACGTTTCATCAGAGTACAAGTCGCTTGATTTGGAAAAATTCTGCCGGGAAATGCGCATTCCTGTGATTGTAGGAAACACCGTTGGTTATGATGTGACCTTTGAAATAATGGAATGCGGGCCGGCTGCAGTCCTGGTCGGTGTCGGCCCGGGCGCCGCCTGTACCTCACGCGGTGTGCTTGGACTCGGAGTCCCGCAGGTCACTGCGACTGTCGATTGTGCGGCGGCACGAGATGCTTACTTCAAAAAGACATCGCGCTACGTGCCCATTATCACCGATGGCGGAATGAGCAGAGGTGGTGACGTTTGCAAGGCACTCGCTTGTGGCGCTGACGCTGTTATGGTGGGAAGCGCTTTTGCCAAGGCGAACGAAGCGCCCGGCCGAGGATATCACTGGGGAATGGCAACGCCGCACGCCAATCTCCCGCGAGGAACACGCATCAAGGTAGGCGCTACCGGTTCGCTGAAACAGATCTTATTTGGCCCGGCAGAAGTTGATGATGGCAGTCAGAATTTGGTCGGCGCGATTACCACCTGCATGGGTAACGTTGGCGCTCGAGATATTGCTGAATTTCAGCAAACCGAAATCATCATCGCGCCATCCATCAAGACCGAAGGAAAGCTCTTTCAAACAGTTCAGAGCGTTGGAATGGGAACGAGCTAACGTTTACCTTTCAACGCTTCACGCTTAAGGATCCATCGCCACCATGACCGATCGCAGAGTAGTTATCACCGGTTTGGGCGTCCTGACGCCTGTCGGCAATGACGTACAGACGTTCTGGTCGAACCTTAAGAACGGCGTCAGCGGAATTCGTACAATCGATGCATTCGACATAACCGGATACGATTGCAAAATCGGCGGCGAAGTCCGCGACTTCGACCCAAAGCCGTTCTTTAAAAACCCCAAAGATGTCCGCCGCTCGGATCGTTTTTCACAACTCGCGATGGGAGCGGCAAAGATGGCGCTCGAGGATAGTGGAATTGATGTCGCAAACCTAAAGAGGCGAGACCGTTTCGGTGTTTTGGTTAGCAGTGGGATCGGCGGACTGAGGACCCTCCAGGATCAATTAAGAATCCTTTTGGCCAAGGGACCCTCCAGGACCTCGCCGTTCACAATTCCCATGTTGCTCAGCAACATGGCCAGCGGCCTTATCTCGATGGAGTTCGATCTGCGTGGGCCCAACATGTGTATCGTCACCGCATGCGCGACATCAAACAACGCTATCGGCGAATCGTGGCGAATCATCAAATTTGGCGACGCCGACATTTTCCTAGCCGGCGGCTCGGAGGCATCCATCGTCGAGATTGGCCTTGCTGGATTTTCCGCAATGAAAGCGTTGAGTACGCGCAACGATGAACCTGAACGCGCGTCCCGCCCATTTGACCGCGACCGGGACGGCTTCGTTGTCAGCGAAGGCGCAGGACTTGTTGTGGTGGAGGAACTGGAGCATGCCAAAGCGCGTGGTGCCAAGATCTACTGCGAATTGACTGGATACGGTGTTTCTGGTGATGCGTATCACATGACAGCCCCGCCCCCGGATGGCGAAGGTGCGGCACGCGCCATGCAACTGGCACTCGACCATGCCCGTCTGTCGCCCGATCAGGTCGATTATATCAATGCTCATGCGACCTCCACTGATATCGGCGATGTCTGCGAGACACGCGCAATCAAACGGGTGTTTGGAGACCACGCCTATAAGGTGGCCATCAGCTCCACCAAGTCGATGACCGGCCATTTGTTAGGCGGAGCCGGCGGGATCGAAATGGCCGCGTGCGCGCTTGCGATTCGCGATTCCGTAATCCCGCCGACGATCAATCTGGAGAATCCGGACAAAGAATGCGATCTCGATTATACACCCAATGTTGCACGTGAAAAGAAAGTGCGCGTTACCTTGAATAACTCGTTCGGTTTCGGCGGTCACAACGCCACACTGGTTGCGACAGAGTTTCGAGAATAAGGCGCAGCCGGCGCGGGATTGGTGCCCTATTCCAATCACTTTGACATTTTGACTATTGGGTCGTTACCAGTCACTATTTGTCGGCAGATGCGTTCGCATTCGCATGCGGGCATAGCTTAATGGTAAAGTTCCAGCCTTCCAAGCTGGCAATGCGGGTTCGATTCCCGTTGCCCGCTCATCTTGCCTCTGAAAAACAGGGGTTTTTTAGGTCAAAAGTGTGCCGGTCAGAACGCATAGTCAGAACACGGCCACCAACGTTCAGACCTTGGGGCTAACTTGACCGCAAGGGTTCAGCGCGAAACCCCCGCCTTCTTCACAAAGTCCGTCATCGGACTCAAAATCCATCGTTACCCCACGAGAGCAATCCGCCGTTGCCGTTTCGTTGCCAATGGCAACAAAGCCCCGTGTCGGCTTAAATATCTTCTCTGGATTCAAGGCAGCTCAAAATTGCTGCCTTCGACCAGCCTGTATCAAATCAGGTGGTGTACCCGAGCTAAATCAATCATGGGGGCCCGGTTAAACCCGGCAGGCTCTGTGGTCCCTGACTGTTTTGTTGTTCTCGCCGTAGTGCTTCGGCACTGCCCCTCTTGACGTTCAAAGCTATCATTTTCGGTAACCTCGACCCAGCGGCCTCCGACATGACTACCCGTCGTGGCGGGCATCCAGACCATGTGTTTTCCGCTTTTTGCAGTTGCGCTTGCTTTCGATGCTGACACCGGTTTCAAGTCAAAATTCAATTGCGTCGGTTGATCCGCCTTGGTTTGCGTATTCATGATCGACGCCTTGACCGCGCCATTAACGACCAGCGAGACGCGGTAAACACCCGCTGCCAAGCCATCGGAAACGTAGCGACCGCTCCCATCCGTCTTCACGGCTTTGAACAGCTTTTTGCCATCTCTCGACTCAATCCGAACATCTGCACCCTTTATCGCATGCCCTTTTGCATCCTTCACAACGCCTTGAATTGCTGATGGCCCACCCCAGGCAGTCACAACAAAAAGAACCAGCCCAACAAAACCGATCTGTAGTGATTTGGTAAACATAGGTAACCCTCCAATAGTTCCTACAGGAAAAAAAGCCGGAGTTCCCAAATAATTCCCGTAATCAACATAAAATGGGCAATCGGCGAAACGGCAGCCTTCACCCCCGCCTGCTTTACAGTATCACTCTAGATTGAATTTGACCGCCGGGCGAGAAACACTCTGCCGCGATGTCATCGGCGATTCCGGCATGCGGGTTCGATTCCCGTTGCCCGCTCATTTTATATGTTCCGCCTAGTCGTGTGCGGCGGCTTGCTTGTGTTTCCTGAGCCACACGGCATTCTTTCGCACAACATGACCTCCCTGCACGAGCGTCCGCGTTCTTCCGAGTTGGGGATCAAAGACGCTGACGTTAGCAGGGAGTGCTGCCAGGAATCCCCAAAAATGTGCCACCCCGTTGTATTTGAACGCGGCTTCGCGCACAGCTTTCGGTGTCAGCGGGCGACGAGCATCTGCTGTTCGTGAATCGTGACCGGGTGCCGTCGCGATAGGATCGGGATAGGGAAAAGGAGCCGGCGAAGGTATCGGCGAGGATTCTGCCACCGGCGGCGGAGCCGGAATTTGCACGGGTGTTTCGTATGGATAGGGGCCAGGCAATCTGATGGTCCCGATCGGTGGCTCGGCCTTTCCAACAGTGAAACCGAGCAGAAGCATTATTCCCCCGGTGACGCCGATAGTTTCAATCAATCTCGGACCCTGAATTTTTTTCATTTTCCAGCATTTGAAGCACCTTGTGGCTTCGGAATCTGGTGTGATTGCTAACGCATTAGGAAGCGTCGAGTCAAAGCCAGCACCGCAAGAGCCACTCCGAGCAACGCAACTGTAAGGCCGCCATCTGGAACTCCGACGCCGCTTGGCCCCAAAAGCGTCCACCCGGAGAGATGGTGCCTCGCTACTAAAAGCGGAAGCATTACGATTCCATGTAAATTGCCGACGTACCAGATTTCGGTGCCCACGCCGTTGTACGTTGCAAACAGGTACGTGTACAAACCGCTCGTCCCGAGCCTTACGGCTCTACCACCGCCGTTAATTGCTTCGGTTGCAGTTGGCAGAGACTTAAAACCATTGTTCGACCGTGAATAAATCTCGCCATGCGAAACGTCGATGGCTCCACGAGCCATGCCGATCAAGTGATTCACATAGATAATCTTGTTCTGATTATCTGTTTTATGTTGTATTCCGGGCCATAAAGACCCCAATTCACTAGAGTCACCGATCCTAAGGCTCAGCGCCCTGGCGTCGTGACTCGAAGTAAGCATCGCTCCGCAAAACACGAGGCACACCACAAGAAATCTATGTTTGGAAAAATAGTCCCGTTGCATTGCTGAGGCCCGAAAGGGCCTTTGTATCTGTGCTGCAAATCTCGTGCCAAGAAAAAGTGAGTTCACTTAAAAGATCGTAATTACCTTTTGGACAGCAAATTACAGTCTAAAATAATTTCTTCAACTGACTGGCGTCCAGAACAGACCGTGTAAAGGTCTCAGACAGTTATTCACGGACTCTGCAAAATCACCTATAAACGCCAGGTATCGAACATGTTATATCTCTCACTAAAACGGTAAGAATTTCCGACGCTCCGCACGCCTTTGAGCGCCTCACCTGCCTACTGCTCGGGCGAAATTAGCTCGCGGTTTCGCCACGTAAAGCCAAGAGCGGAGTAAAGCGTCAATGCCACGGTGATCCATACCAGCACCGGACCAGCCTCGGTCCAGGCTCGTATCCACCACGTCGATTTTTCATCGGCATATCGCAATTCCGCTAGAGAAAGGAGAGCCAGGAAAAAAACAATGGTAATTATTTGCCATGATGTTTTCTGTTTCCCTAATCGCTCCGCGGGTAAAATCCGCCCCTTGGAAGTGGCCATCAAACGCAACCCGGTAATTAGAAAATCGCGCGCTACCACTGTTGTGGCAGCCCACGCAGGCACCGCTTTAAGAGGAACCAGAGAAATAAACGCGGCGGCCATCATGATTTTGTCTACGAGCGGATCCATCAACTTGCCAAAGTTTGTAATTACACCGTAGCGCCGCGCAATTTCCCCATCGATGAAATCGGTGAGACCGGCGATGAGAAAGAGGATCAAAGCGGTGGTGCGTGCGTATTGCCAGGAAGAATTCAAAGCAACGACAAAAAGCACCGTCAGCGCCAGCCGACTCAGAGTAAGCCGATTCGCCCAGTTCATATTGATAGAGCCGCCTCGCTACACGAACTGCCAGGGAGATGTTTAATCTTAAATTCTGGACGTTTCCAGATGGGAACTTTTTTCTTCAACTCATCCACGATCCATTGACTCGCTAGAAATGCTGCTTCGCGATGTCCACTGCATACTCGCATAAGCAGCGACGCCTGCCCAACAGCGACAAATCCGATTCGGTGCTGAATACTAACAAATCGAAGCTCAAACCGGATCGAGGCCTGCTCTGCAATTTGTTTCAGTTGATGTTCGGCCATTTCCCGGTTCGCTTCGTATTGAATTCCTTTAATTTCGCTTCCATTCTCAGAGCCGCGAACAATTCCCTGAAAATCAACGATCGCGCCCGCAGCAGGGTCCATGGGATTGTCGGTCGCACTGAGATGCGCGTCTGTCACTAAAACTTCACAAACCGGATTTGCCATAACATTCAAATCATCGCTACAGTGAGTCACCCCTCTTTGAGATACTGGAAAACAAAATGAATACGAATCAATGTGATATTGGACTGATTGGCCTTGCGGTCATGGGCGAGAACCTGGCCCTGAACATGGAATCGAAAGGTTTTTCTGTCGCAGTGTTCAACCGCACGACTGAAGTAACGGACAAATTTGCTGCTGGAAGGGGTAAGGGGAAAAACATTCATCCCACACGCACGATCGAGGAATTTGTGGGAGCCCTTAAGAAACCGCGAGTAGCCATGATGATGATCAAAGCCGGCAAACCGGTCGACATGGTTATTGGCGAAGTCGTGCCGTTCCTTGAGCGAGGCGACGTGTTGATCGATGGAGGAAATTCTCTTTTCACGGACACTGAACGGCGCGGCAAAGAATTGGAGCCCGCAGGAATTCATTATGTGGGCATGGGCGTTTCCGGAGGGGAAGAAGGCGCGCTCAAAGGGCCTTCACTGATGCCAGGCGGCTCCCGCGAGTCATGGGAAATCATTGCGCCTATTTTTCGCAAGATCGCGGCGCAAGTAGATGGCGAACCATGTTGCCGTTATATGGGCCCGGGCGGTGCCGGCCACTATGTAAAAATGGTGCATAACGGCATTGAGTACGGCGACATCCAGCTGATCTGTGAGGCCTACGCAATCATGAGAGACATCCTGGAGATGCAGCCTCCCGAGCTCGCGGATGTCTTCGCGGAATGGAACAAGGGGGACCTCGACAGTTACCTGATTGAAATCACTTCCCAGATTTTTAGAAAGATCGATCCCGATACCGGCAAACCGCTAGTCGACATGATTCTCGACAAAGCGGGGCAAAAAGGAACCGGCATCTGGACGCTTCAAGCGGCCATCAAACAATCTGTGGTAATTTCTACCATTAACGCCGCAGTGGAAGCCCGCGTTATCTCTGCGCAGAAAGAAGAGCGCGTGGCAGCATCCAAAATCCTGCCACAACCGAAAGTGCGACAATTCAAAGGAAACCGGCCCCGCTTTATCGACGCCGTGCGTGACGCCCTGTACGCATCGAAAATTACTTCGTACGCACAGGGAATGGAGCTTTTGCGCTCCGGGAGCACTGACTATAAATGGAATCTCAACCTCAGCGATATCGCGACCATCTGGCGAGGTGGGTGCATCATCCGCGCGAAATTCCTGAACCGGATCGTGGAAGCGTACAAAAAGGACGCAACTCCCCAGAATCTATTGCTGTATAAATATTTCACGAGAATCATCAAGAAGGCGCAGCGTAATTGGCGCGTCGCGGTATCGACGGCGATTAAGAGTGGCGTAGCGACACCGGCATTTTCCGCCTCGCTGGCTTATTTCGATAGTTATCGTTCCGCCCGGTTACCATCAAACCTTCTGCAAGCGCAACGCGATTTCTTCGGGGCGCATACGTATGAGCGCATCGATAAGCCCGGCGTATTCCACACCGAATGGCTCGAGTCGGATGAAAAACCAACGGAAAAACCGGCCGAACCGAAAACGCCTGAGCCGCACCACGCCGGAGAATAGCTGCAGGCGGCGCGCTTCCCACAGCGGAAGCAGCGATAAATCATCTAAAATCGTGCGACTCGCTTCCGACGAGTTGTTCGTGTGTGAGAGGTCTAATCTGGCGTGTTTTGATCAAGACCACGTTGTCCGAATTCTGGACTTCGCCTTCAATGAGTAAAAAGGCTTCCTCAGTGATCACCAGTCGAAACTGCTCGAACAGATCTGGCTCTACAATCGCATTCGAAACACCGGTCTCATCTTCAAGGCTAATGAAAACAAATCCTTTTGCCGTTCCGGGACGCTGACGGCAAATCACGTTTCCGCCAATTTGGATGGTCGAACCATGTCGCGCCTTTGGCAGATCAATTGCACGCCAAATATTCGGCAAACTTTTGCGCAACAATTTCATCGGATGCGGACCGGTAGTCAGATTCATGGTTTCGTAATCGGCTTTTACGCGCTCGGGTAAGGTCATCACTGGAAGCGGCGATGTTGTAGAAGCGCTCGGCGCGGCGAGCACCTGTTTTTGTGGTTTGGAGTTTGACACAAACGCCGATATAACGCCCGGGGATGCCACTAAATCATCGTGCATCGTCTCCTCCACATCCCACATCGCCGCGCGGCGATGTCCGGCAAAACAATTGAGTGCACCAAGTTCCGCTAATGTGCGCAATTCGTCTTTTGCGAGCGGAACCCGACACTTGAAATCTTTCAGCGAATCAAATAGTCGATTTTGCCGTTGGCTAACGAGTTCTTCAGCATGTTCCTGACGTAATGCGTTCACCACGCAAAACCCGAGCTGCACGGTTTTATCATCGACAACTGTGCAGCGCCAATCCGATTGCGAGACACAAACCGGTTTGATTTTCAACCGATGCCGCTGCGCATCTTTGACGATCGTCGCCGGGGTGTAAAAACCCATCGGCTGATTGTTCAAGAGACTTGCATAAAATTCGGGCGCGCGATGCACTTTTAAATACGCGCTGCCATACGCCAGAATTGCGAAACTGATCGCATGCGATTCGGGAAATCCGTAAAGGGCAAATGATGAGATGGATTGAATAATCTTGTCGATTTTATCCGGCGCTACGTCTTTCCTTTCCATGGCAGCGCGCAATTTTGCGCAAACCTTGTTCATCCTTTCTTCGGAACGATGGAAACTCAGCGCGCGTCGCAATTCTTCGGCTTCATCGCCAGAAAAATCCGCCATCACCATCGCAATCTTGAGCATTTGTTCCTGGAACAATGGGACGCCAAGTGTGCGTTTTAAAACAGGCTCCAGACGTGGATCAAAATAGGTGAGAGGTTCGTGTCCAGCACGACGTGCCAGATAGGGATGAACCATATCTCCCTGAATTGGCCCTGGCCGAATAATCGCCACTTCGATCACCACATCGTAAAAACATTCCGGCTTCATTCGCGGCAAAGTCGCCATTTGTGCCCGGCTCTCAATTTGGAAAACACCGATCGTGTCGGCGTGCTGCATCATCTCAAACGTTTTCTGGTCATCTTTCGGGATGTGTGCCAGATCGAGTGGCAGGCCGCGTTCCCGGCACAACTCAAAGGCGTCCTGCATGACCGACATCATGCCCAGGCCTAACAAGTCCACTTTGACGATGCCGAGGTCTTCGCAATCGTCCTTATCCCATTGAGCCACCACCCGCCCTGGCATCGAGGCATTTTCCAGCGGCACAAACGAACTGAGTTTATTCTGGCAGATAATCATTCCCCCGGAATGCTGGCCGAGATGCCGCGGCAATCCATAAATTGCGCGATATAACCTGATGAATGCCGGCATTCGCGGGTGATTTTTTGGCAGGCCAGCTTGTTCGATCTGCGATTCTAATTCGAGCGTGTGCGGAAAATCGCCGCTGGCAAACAGATGGGAAAAACGATCGATGATGCTTGACGCAAAATTGAGCGCTTTGCCAATCTCGCGAGCGGCGCTACGGCCGCGATAACTAATCACGTTCGCCGTCATCGCCGCGCCGTGTTTGCCGTAACGGCGATAAATTTCCTGGATCACTGCTTCCCGGCGATCGCCGCTTGGAAGATCCAGATCGATGTCAGGCCAACCTTTGCGGCTTTCGTTTAGAAATCGTTCGAATACCAGATGATTCTCCACCGGATCGACTGGTGTAATCCCAAGACAGAAACAAACCGCGCTGTTCGCCGCGCTTCCCCGACCCTGCACCATGATGTTGTGTTCGCGACAGAAATTAACTATATCCCAGACGATCAAAAAATATCCGGGAAACCCGAGCTTCGTAATGAGGGCTAATTCCTCTTCGAGTTGCCGTTTTACCTGAGCACTAATCGCAGCGTAACGCTGTTGGGCACCGAACCAGACGATGGTGCGCAAGAACGAATCCATCGTATGACCAGCCGGCACCGGATATTCAGGAAATTCATATCCTAGTTTTTCGAGAGAAAACATAAGCCGCTCGGCGAGCCGCGAAGTGTTTTCAATTGCTTCTGGCAGATCGGCGAAAATCGCTCGCATTTGCCGATCGCTCTTTAAATAGCGCTCGGCGTTTTGGGCCAGCAATTTTCCGGCAGCATCCAAATGGGTGTGTTCGCGAATGCAGGTAAAAACATCCATTACTTCGCGGCCATACGGCTTCGCGTATTTCGTTCCATTTGTGGCGACAAGCGATAATCGATGTGTGCGCGCCAGGTCGATCAATCCGCGATTGATCCGTTCTTCGCCACGAATGAAATGCCGTTGCAGTTCCACAAAAACATTTTCGCGGCCGAACGTGTCGATTAGTATTTTGATTGGTTTGTAGGGCGTTTCTGCGAAACGCCGGGAAAAATTGGCGTCTGATACAGACGCCCTACAATTCACGACCGATGCGTTGAACAATGCGATAAGCCCATCGGCGTATCGCGGCAGCTCGTCCCATCGTACCACGCATTGTCCTTTCTCGCTGCGCAAATGCGCCTGAGTCAGCAATTCGCACAAATTTTTATAACCGGTACAATTTTCAACCAGCACCGGCAAAATGCTGCCGCCTTCCATCGATAGTTCGCAGCCAACGATGGGGCGGACATTATGTTCGCGTGCAGTTACAGAAAATCGTTGCGCTCCGTAAACGCCGTTGCGATCGAGTATGGCCATCGCCGGCATTTCCAGCTCCGCGGCGACTTCCGCTAATTGTTCCGGAAAAGATCCGCCGCGCAAAAAGCTAAATGCGCTGCATGCATGAAGTTCGACGTAGCTCACTGTCATTCCGAGCGAAGTCGAGGAATTCCGTTGCCAAAATTTTAAGGTGACGCAATCCTTCGACTCAGCTGCGCTCCGCTTAGGATGACTTGAAAAGATCAGTCATAGATTCCATCAATGGTCCAAGTTTCTTCGCTTTCATAAGCAAGAACTAATTCTCCTGTCTTCAGTTGCAGGTCCCACTCGGTACGAGCCCAGGTTGTTTCGTTCCACCAATTTCCTGAAATCAAAAATGGGCCGCGCTGGTCGATAATTTTGCAGGACACATTTGCGTCGGGAACCTGCGCAGGACTGTTTTCCTCCAATAAGACTGATGCCCCAAGACTTGGCCGAAAACGGCGCAGCGCGGGAAATAATGTTGGTTCGAGAGTCTTCGGATGATTGAGGTCAATCTTTCCTGTCCCCCACGCAAACGGCTCCATCCGAAATGCGTCCGGCCTGTGGGTCTCTTCCAAAACGGGAGTGCCAACAGGATCCGGGCCCAGAAAAGCAGTCAAACGTGCCAGCGTTTCTGATAATTGGTGCGGATTGCGTAAGGTAGTTTCAAATAATCCGAATTGTTCTCTGGCTGGCTTGATTGGGTGCGCGCTCAGCGCGACGGCAACGATCGCATGCTCGGATTTAAAATTCTCCAGATGCGTGTGAAGCATTCGAAAAAGAAGATCGACATCATTGGTCGGCTGCGGAATTTTGAAAATGCGCTCGTAAATTTGTTTATTCGTAAAAGTTATTCGCAAGGTCAGTTCTTTTGTGACGAGATAAATTCCACTTAACTGCACAGCGAGTTGCTCCAGGAAACGGCGGAGCATGAAAAGAAGCGGTTCGACCGTTTCAATTTCTTTTTCAAATTCGAAGCTCTCCTCGAAGGACTCCGGTGACGTTATGAATTTAAGCAAACGATTCGATTGACCATTCGCCCGTTCCCACATTCGGACTGCTTCAGGGCCAAGTCGCGCGGCTAGCTGTTGCTTATCCAACAGTGCGAGCTGGCCAAGCGTATGGATTCCCCATTTATGCAGGATCGCCAGAATTTGGCGGATCTTGCTCAGTCGTTCTCTGGCCGCAGTGGAACCGAAGGAATCAGAGCGCTCCATGCGCTCAAATTAATTTGGGAGACGAATATGTTCAAGTGAACATTTTGACCTGCCTCTTCAAATTATTTCCACAGGGCATTTCGGTAGCGCTTGCAGGAAAGCCCGCCCGTAAGGCCTGGTCACGACACGATTGTCCAGGATGACGATGATACCGCGATCACTCTTCGTTCGGATCAAGCGACCTACCCCCTGTCGGAGTTTCAGGATCGCTTCCGGCAGCGAATATTCAGCGAACGCATCGCCCCCGCGCTCCTCGATCAATTCCAGCTTTGCCTCGACCAGTGGATGATCTGGCACCGCAAAGGGCAGACGCGTAATGATTACATTCGACAACGCCTCGCCGGGAACATCGACCCCCATCCAAAAACTGTCGGTACCAAAAAGAATACTGCGCGGCGTAGTCCTAAATTCATCAAGAAGCTTTCCGCGTGGCGAGCCGCCGCCCTGCACAAGGAGATTGAATTTCTTTTGCGAAAAAAATTCCGCCATCCGTTCGGATACCTGCTGCATTCCTCGATAACTCGTGAAAAGGACAAATGCACGCCCGTCGGTCTTCTCAACGAAATGAGCGATCCAATGTTCCAGCGCTTCCTCGTATCGAGCGTCGCGCGGGTCGGGCATTTGCTTCACGACGAACATCCTCATCTGCTTCTGAAAATCGAATGGACTTCCGAGGAGCGAAGGTTCGACATCGTTCGCACCGATGCGTTGGCGAAAATACGCGAGATCCGGGCGACCCACTGACAGCGTTGCGCTTGTCATAATGCATGAACAATTGTCGCGAAAAATCATTCGACGCAGCTCCGGCGCGATGTCGATCGGGGCGGCGTTAAGCGTCAGAAATTGTGCCGTTTTTCCCGTGCGCTCGACCCAGTACACATTTTCGCAAGCGCTTTGCTCCAGAAACGCGGTGATTCCAGCGCGATGATCGCGAATTCGCCGACCGTATTCCTGTAATTCCGCTCTTAGGAATTCGTCGTCAGAGCGTTTCACGTCCTCGGCGATCCGCGCCTGCAAAGCTGTCAGGCGACCAGTGATTGTGTCGGGAACAAGATCTCTCTCCCTCACACGAAATTCGCGGCCTTTCTTGAAATCGCATCTCGATTCAACCGCGGTGAAAAACTTCTCCGCGTCATCGACCAGTTGAGCCGCGACCCGGACGCCCTCTGCGTCGCGCATCACAGTGAACAGCCCCTTGCGCGTTCGAGCATTGTAGAGCCGCTGGATCGTCGATCTCAGCCCATACTGCGAGATGCGGATGCCAATCTGCCGCGATGCGACGTTTTCGACTGTGTGCGCTTCATCTAAAATCAAAAAGTCGTTAGGGAACAAGAATCCGCTCTCCCGTTCCGCCATTTCATCCGGAGCACCCAACAGTACGAAGAGAAGGGTATGATTGACCACGACGAGATCAGCCGCTTCGAAAAGCTTTCGTGCGTTGTGATAGAAACAACGCGTGTCGCGGCCACACGTCTTTTTCGTGCAGATGTGCGGCTCGCTACACACTTGTGCCCATACTTTCGGATCAGGCTCGACCGGCAAATCGCTGAGCGAACCGTCGTGGGTGGTACGCGCCCATTCGGCCAAACGCTTTACCTCATTTTGTTCAGGGCCGGTGAAAAGCTCGTTGGCTTGTTGCAATGCCCGTTCCAATCGTCGCGGGCACAGATAATTTTGACGCCCCTTCATCAACGCGGCGTTAAACTCAACCGGCAGAATCTTCTTCAAGATCGGGATATCTTTGTAAAGAAGTTGCTCCTGAAGATTGATCGTGTGAGTGGAGACGATCGCCTTCTTATGCTGCTCAATCGCCCTTAGAATTGCCGGCGTGAGATAAGCCAGAGATTTACCGACCCCGGTTCCGGCCTCGATTACCAGATGGCGCTCTTCCTCCAGCGCGTTTGCAACGGCCGCTGCCATTTCCTGCTGTTGCGGACGAAATTCGAAATTTTTCGCCTTTGACAAGGCACCCTCTTCCGAGAAAAACCCGCCCACACGTTCCACAAATTCGCTGCCTAAGTTGTTCTTCAGTGCGATCATAGCCATGGAGTACAGGCGAACAGCATCGATTCGGGCCTCAACCTGAAATACATCCGCGAACGTGCTATCCTAAAATCGAAATTCAAAATCCGAAATTCGAAATTTTTCGATGAAACTTCTCGACCGATACGTCGTTCGCAATTTTTTGCAGGTGTACCTTTATTGCATCGCCGGTTTCATCTCTATCTGGCTCATTTTCGACGTCAGCGACAATATTTCCACGTTCATCGACGAGCACATCGGCGTGCTTTTAGTCGTTCGTTACTACGCCACCCAAATCCCGCAGGTTTTGATTATTCTGCTTCCGGTTTCGCTTCTGTTGTCGCTTCTTTTCGCTCTCGGCCGGATGTCGCGCTCTAACGAAATTGTCTCCATGCTCACTGCGGGCATAAGTCTTCCCCGCGTTCTGACGCCGTTGATCGGGATGGGGCTGCTCACTGTGGGAGCGAGCATGGTCCTAAACTATTCACTCGCTCCGCATGCAGAACTCGCCCGCAAAAATTTCATTTCCGAAGCGCAGGCACGCCCCAGCCGGTACATCCAGGGGCAGATTTTCCGCAATCGTACGGATCTGCGCACGTGGTTTATTCAAAATTTCATCCCCCGCGGCAACACGTTCAATAATGTTCAGGTGCTGCAACAGGACTCTAACGACAATATCGTTACAAATTATATCGCGAGTCGCGCTTCCTACCGCCCGGAAACAAGAACCTGGGATCTAGAGAACGTAAAAGTCGTTCACTACGATCATTCAGGAAATATCCTCGACGAACAGATTTATCCTTCACTCAAGATCGAACACTGGACTGAAACACCCTTCCGACTGGGTAGCGCGAATGAACGTGCGGAATTTCTAAGCCTGCCGGAATTACGGGAATACTTGCGTTTTAACGCGGATTTTCCAGTGACGCTGCTCGCCCCGTTTCGAACACATTTGCAGTATCGGCTTGCGTTGCCATGGACCTGCCTGGTTGTTGTCTGTATTGCTGCGCCCCTTGGAATCGGTTACTCGCGGCGGGGCGTGTTATCCAGTGTGGCAGCCGCGGTTTTTCTCGTCTTTTCGATGAACTTTTTGGTGCACCTTTTTCTGGCCCTAGGTGAGGGCGACCGGGTTTCCCCGTTTGTGGCGGCATGGACGCCGAATCTTCTCTTCGCCGCGATCGGTCTGTATCTCCTCTACCTGCGCGCATCCAATCGTGAACCGCCGCGTCTTAATCCGTTCGCCTACCGTCGTATAGTGTCACGATGAATGCGCTTCCAAGCGAATGGGCAATCACACATCGAGCGGATGCCTGCGCCGTGACGCAACGACCCTTTGTTCCCGGAGAATACTTCTACACGCTGCTCTATCACGGCGCGGACGGGTACCGGCGTGAGGATTTAAGCGAGGAAGCCTGGCGAAATCGGAATGAAAACATTCAACCATTTTCATTTTGGAAGTCGCGTTACGAGCCAGCGCCACCAAAGCCACCGGAGCCATTGCCAAGGGAAAGCGCAGAACAACTTTTTCGGCGATTGATTGCATCCGAAGATCCGCCTCCTAATGCATGCTACGTTCTGGCTGCGATGCTCGAACGCAAACGCCTCCTGAAACAAGTGAAGACCGAATCCCAGGATAGCGGGAAACGCGTCTTGATCTATGAGCAACCGACAACTGGCGACGTCTTCGTTGTGCCTGATCCACAATTGCGTCTGGACGAACTGG
>DASXMV010000117.1:0-11809 GCA_036495465.1 Candidatus Udaeobacter sp.
AAAGGATGAAATCGCCACCATGCGCGAGCAATTCCTAAAAGGCGGCAAGGGCTACGGCGATTTCAAAAAACAGCTTTTTGAGAAACTCTGGGAATACTTCGCGCCGATGCGCAAACGCCGCGAGGAGATTCTGGCAGACAACTCGTACATCGACGAAGTGCTGGAACGAGGCGCAAGGCGCGCGAATCAAATCGCCGACCAAGTCATGAAACGCGTCCGCAGCGCGGTCGGCCTTTCATGAACGGACGTCGATGCAGACAGCGTCACGCGATCTGTTCTGCCAATATCAACGCCCTCGAGTTTGGCGAACTGGTTTCGTTTGTTCCGGCGGTTTCGACTGAGTAGTGGGAGCACTATCGCGATAAAACAAAACGCCATGGGCCTTCAAATTGCTGATTAGAGCATGGAGGTCGTTAGCCATTTGCTGATTGTTCAGCAGAGTAGCGACCAGACCTTTCCCTTGTGTGGCAGTGCGAAGGACCTTGCGCACATCCTCGATCGCATTCTGCAAATTATCCGCTGCTTCCTTTGCAGACGTCATTGTGGAGCCCGCTTTTTCGATAACTCCATCCAACTTTTTTGAGGATTCCGCCAGTGCAGTTGTGGCCTCGTTCAAGTGCTCCATGCTCGCCTTCAGGTTTTGCATGTTCTCCGTGGAAAGGGTCTCTTGATTCAATTTTTGAGTGGTCCCTCTGAGGTCGCGCAGGAGAGCACCGCCTTCCCGTGTGATATCGTCGATGCCGGTCTCACGCGCGCCATTGATATACGAGTTCGGCGGGAGATATGCCTTCGGCTGCCCTGATGGCATCGTTACATTTACGAACCGATCGCCCAGCAAACCAGAACTTCCGACTGTGAATTTGGTCCCCTCAGGGATCTTAATGTAATCATAAATTTTCAACGGCACAGAAATGCCGGTACCTTCGCGAACTAGCCGCGGAGGACCCGCCACTTTCCCAATTCTCGCGCCGGCGAGCAAAACGTCGGTGCCTTTCAAGAGTCCGCTCGCGTCGTTGAAACGAACGGTCAGCGTGTAATAGGTTTTGAAACCCTCTCCCAGCCTGCCGAATTGCACGACCAGAGCGCCTAACATTACCAATCCAACAAAGACGAAAACGCCGACCTTAAATTCCAAACCTCGCTCGTGCCGTTTCATCAGTCTTCAACTCTCACGTTTCAACTCTTAACTCTCAACTCGATTCCCTCGGTGCCCATCGGAGCGCCCGAGCAGAAAATCCTGTATCAGCGGATCGCTCGACTGCTGAAGCTCGGTCGAAGTTCCATGAAAATAAATTCGCCCCTCGTGCAAGTAAGCGATCCGGTCGGCCACGTCGAACGCATTCTTCATGTCGTGGGTCACGACAATGCTGGTTATTCCAAACCGGTGTTGGAGCCGGCGAATCAATCGATTGATACTGTCCGCGACTACGGGATCAAGTCCGGATGTGGGCTCGTCATACAAGACACAGGAAGGGCGCCGAATAATCGAGCGTGCGAGCCCCACTCGCTTTTTCATTCCGCCACTTAAGCTCTCCGGCATTTTATCTTCCTGTCCTTCCATTTCCATCACTTCGAGCATTTCCGCGACCTTTGCGTGCAAAACCTTCGGATCGCGTTCGCCAGCTTCGCGCAACGGAAAGGCGATATTTTCTTCGACCGTCATGGAATCGAAAAGGGCACCGCTTTGGAATAGGATGCCGATCTTTTTGCGGATCTCCCCGAGCTGCCGTTCGCTCAGTCCGGTTATGTTTTGCCCCTGGATCCAAATTTCTCCCGCGCTGGGCTGCATCAACCCTACCAGATGTTTAAGTAAGACGCTTTTGCCGCCGCCACTGCGTCCAATGATGGCGAGGGTTTCGCCGGTTGCGACTTCTAGATTGATACCACGCAGAATTTCCTGCTCTCCTATCTTTTTCGCCAATGACCGCACCGCAATCATTGGCGACGACCTGCTCGAAACCAAGGGAGGCTTCATACTGGGCTTGGCAGATGGCAGCGCTTCAATCATCGCAACGCACAAACTTTCAACTCTCAACTGTGAACTCTCAACTGCCTAATATTACTGATATCCCGCCGGATAAATGATGTTGAACAACATGGTGAGGAAAAAATTGCAAATCAGAACCGCGAGCGAGGAATTCACCACCGCCTCAGTCGTGGCCCGTCCGACGCCGACGGCGCCTTCGCGGGCGGTCAACCCCTTTTGGCAACTGATGAATACGATGAGTATTCCGAAACAGAACGCTTTTGACAGACCCATGATGATGTCGCGACTGCGCGTCCAGCGCACCATGTTTGCCATGTAGTAAGTGCCGTTAATATCGAGCATGAAAATCGCGACGAAATAACCAGCAGCAATGCCAACGGCTATGCACTCTGCGACCAGCAACGGCATTGATACCATCATGGCGAGAGCGCGCGGAACGACCAGATAATCAACCGGGTAAACCGCAAGCGCACGCAACGCGTCAATTTGCTCGGTTACCTTCATCGTGCCGATCTCGGCCGACATCGCCGCGCCGACGCGTCCAGCCACCATTAACGCGGTCAGGACCGGCGCCAACTCGCGGCACAGCGAAACTGAGACCACCGCTCCCACGGCAGAGCCCATTCCCAGCTTGTTAAATTGGAAAAACGTCTGCGCCGAGAATACCGCACCAGTGAATCCACCGGTAATCACGACGACGAGCTGCGAAAGCAAACCGATCTCGACGACTTGATTGAGAAATAATTTCCAGCGGAGCTTATGCGTGAAAATAGAACGAAAGGTGTCGGCCGCGAGTACCACGACTTCGCCCAGATATTGAAACAATGAGAGCAGCGGAGCCCCCAAAGCGTTAAAAAATTGAACCATGTTCAGTGCGATGATCAGTGACTAGTAATTGGTGGATGGTACAACCCCAACGCTATTCTACAATTCACCGGTCGCCATTCATCCCTCATCCGGTGAACTGCTATTCGCAGTCATCGAAAGAATCGATGCCCTTCTAAACATCCAGCAACTCTGTCTTTGTTCTGGGACGAAGCTCCGGCGGAATCGCACCGATGAAGAGGGGCTCCAGTCCAAGCTTGAGAAAAATCGCCCGGATCTCACGCAGGCTCAGTGTAGGTTGGTCGAGCTCGAGATATACCAGATCGTGGTTCGTATCTACTTTGTAATAGAGACCTGGAATTGGTTCGAGTTGAAGATCCAGGTCCAGGATTTTGTTCAAGTCACGCAAACCTCGCGCATAGACTTCCAGTTCGATCATAACAGCCGGGAAAGTAGCGGGCGGGTCGTCTCAACGCAATTGTTTAGCATTGCGTTGGTTTGCACCAAGCGCAAAGCTGCGATAAAAGAGGTGCACCTGAAAGAATGAGACGCGTCACTCGCTTTTTGATCGCCGGCAATCTCTTGCTTGGCGCGATGTTTTTCGGCGCCTGCGAAACCGTTCCCCAGGGAATTCAACAAGCCAGGCTCGAGATGTCACAGAACATTGCGACGGAAACCCCCGGCGACTATTTTATCGGGCGACGTTATTACAAACCGGATTACAAATTCTGGGGTTACGTGCGGCGTCCGGGGCAACCTTGGAGCAGTGCAGAATTAGTAATGTTGAATGAGAAACAAAAACTTGCGCCGGACCGTGAGCGTCTCGATTTCGGAAGCGACAATAACTACGAATACAAACTTTACGGTTACTTTAGCGGCGACAAGGTTTACGAGCCTGCGAGCAATTCGATCTATCCCGAGTTTGTTCTGAAAGGCTATCAGCTAATATCGATCAATCCGCCGCCCATTTTCAAAAGTCAATTCCGCGGCCACGCCAGCGCGGAAGATCTGCGATACGTAGTAGAAAAACCAGAATGATTGCCCTCGTCATTGTCATCTCGAGTGAAATCTAGGAATGTCTCGCTGTTGCTTGCAGCCCACGGATTGTTTCAACAGATAGAGCTGCCTCGGTTTCACTCGAAATGACAGACGTTGCAAGCGGTTCAGGCAAAAGGGATCTTCTTCTCGAAGAATTTTTGCGCCATCTCGCAAACGAGCGAAATGCTTCATCCCGCACGTTAAAGGCATATCGCCATGCACTGACTGCTTTCCGCGCCGAAAACCAAACGCCGTGGAAAAAATGTAAAGTCGATGATTTTCGCGATTACCTTTTTGCAATTGCGAAGCGCGGCCAGGCGCGTTCGTACGTGCGATTGCAATTTTCCGCGATGCGCACCTTTTATCAGTTTCTGGCAGCTCGGAAAGGATTGCGTGGTAATCCCGTTCGAGAGGTGCAACTGCCCAAAATCGAGAAGAAGCTTCCATTGGTCCTCACGCGCCAGCAGGTCGAAGAGCTTCTTGCCGCGCCTACACGTGAGAGCAAAAGCAAATCCGCGCCAGCCTGGATGCCCCTGCGCGATGTCGCTATTATGGAATTGTTCTATAGCAGCGGCTTGCGGCTAAGCGAACTGGCTGCGCTCAACGTAGCGGATGTCGATCCTTATACAGAATCGGTCCGCGTGTTCGGCAAAGGTCGCAAGGAACGTGTGTGTCCGGTGGGTTTGCCTGCGTTGGAAGCGATCTCGCGTTATCGCGTCGCGGCCAACGTGCATGCAGGAGCGTTGTTCATCAATAAGGGGCTAACACGAATATCCTCGCGCTCGATCTGGCTCATTTTAAAGCGCTATGCGCGTCACACATCGATTCCAATTTCAATCAGTCCACACAAACTCCGGCATAGCTTCGCAACGCATATGCTCGACCGCGGCGCCGATCTACGCAGCGTTCAGGCTTTGCTTGGACACGCCAGTCTTTCGACCACGCAAATTTACACTCACGTTACAACTGAGCGCTTGAAGAAAGCCTACGCGGATGCACATCCCCGTGCGTAATTCTTGTGACGATTTGTGCAATACGCCGGAAGAGCGCCAGCTAGCTGGCCGGTGAGGCGGCGGTGCTATTCTGCGGCTGCGGCTCGGCCGCGTGAAAGCCAAGCTTTCCGTCAGTGAGCATCACTTCGACATGGTCTCCTGGCTTAACATTGCCGCGGAGCAATTCTTCCGCCAAAGGATCTTCGAGGTAACGTTCTACAGCACGCCGCATGGGTCGTGCTCCGTATTGAGGATCGTATCCCTTTTCGATCAGAAATTCTTTCGCGTTCTCTTTCAATTCAATATGGACATCCTTGGCCTTGACCCGTGTGAGCACTTTGTTCACTTCAAGGTCAACGATGCGCAACAGCTCCGGTTTACCGAGTGAGTGGAAGACGGTGATTTCATCGAGGCGGTTAAGAAACTCCGGCTTAAAGACGCGCTTGGTTTCGTCGAGGATCTTATCGCGCATCGAATCATAATCATGTCCTTCAAGCGGTGCACCGAAGCCCATCACCGTCTGTTTCTTGAGCAAATCGGCTCCGACGTTGGAAGTCATAATGATAATCGTGTTGCGGAAGTCGATTTTACGGCCTAACGAGTCAGTGACTTTTCCGTCCTCGAGAATCTGCAAAAGCAAATGCATCACATCGGGATGCGCCTTCTCGATTTCATCAAAGAGAACGACTGAATACGGCCGGCGACGTACTGCTTCGGAAAGTTGCCCGCCCTCTTCGTACCCCACATATCCGGGAGGCGAGCCAATCAGGCGCGACGCGGTAAACTTTTCCATGTACTCCGACATGTCGATCTGAATCAACGCGTCGGGATCACCGAACATGAACTCAGCCAGCGTGCGGGCCAGATACGTCTTGCCGACACCGGTAGGTCCAAGAAAAACGAACGATCCGATCGGCCGTTTTGGATCTTTCAAATCCGCGCGGGAGCGACGCAAAGCCTTGCTAATTGCAGTCACCGCCTCATCCTGGCCAATGACACGCTGTTTCATCTCGGCCTCCATCATCAGCAGCTTTTGAGTTTCCTCCTGCTCTATACGCTGCAATGGCACCCCGGTAACCTTCGAGATGATGTGCATCATGTCGTCCGCCGTTACCACGACCTCTTTCTCTTCCCGCTCCTCACGCCACTGATTTAAAATGGCATCGAGTTTTTCCTTGGTTTGCTTCTCCTTGTCGCGGAGCGCAGCGGCCTTCTCGAAATCCTGGGCCTTGATGGCGCCTTCCTTTTCCAACCGGATTTCTTCTATTTCCTTCTCAATGTCCTTTACGTCGGGCGGCCGCGTCATGGCGTTGATCCGGGCCCGCGCGCCTGCTTCATCCATGACATCGATCGCCTTGTCGGGAAGAAACCGTCCGGTGATATAGCGATCGGAAAACCTGACGGCCGTCTCCAATGCCTCATCGGTAAGTTTCGCCTTGTGATGCGCTTCGTACTTTGGACGCAGGCCTTTTAGAATTTGAATCGCCTCATCAACCGTCGGCGCATCCACCTTTATTGTTTGAAAACGGCGTTCCAGCGCTGCGTCTTTCTCGATATACTTGCGGTACTCGTTCATCGTGGTCGCGCCGACGCATTGCAATTCGCCACGGCTCAGCGCGGGCTTGATAATATTTGATGCGTCCATGGCGCCTTCGGCAGAACCCGCCCCGACAATCGTGTGCAGCTCGTCGATAAAAAGGATCACAGTTTTGGAACGGCGTATCTCGTCCATCACCGCTTTGATTCGTTCTTCAAACTGGCCGCGGTATTTGGTCCCCGCGACCATCAATGCTAGATCAAGGGTGATTACGCGTCTGTCGCGCAATAATTCAGGCACGTTGCCACTCGCAATCTCCTGCGCCAACCCCTCAGCAATGGCCGTCTTGCCCACACCTGCTTCCCCGATAAGGACCGGATTGTTCTTCGTCCTCCGGCACAGCACTTGAATGACCCGCTCGATTTCGTTGCGCCGGCCGATTACCGGATCAAGTTCGCCTTTTTTTGCCAGATCTGTCAGATCGCGGCCAAACGCGCGGAGGGCCGGCGTTTTGACATCTTTCTTGGTTGGCTCGCCTGCTTCCTGCTCGGCCTCGGACGGCGTGAAATTTGGATCCAGTTCTTTAAGGATCTCATTGCGCGTGCGTTCGATATCCAGTTCAAGACTCTTGAGCACTCTGGCGGCTACTCCCTCACCCTCTCGTAAGAGTCCAAGCAAAATATGTTCGGTGCCGACGTAGGAATGATTTAGCGCCTTGGCTTCCTTGCCCGCAAGCGCCAGCACTTTTTTCACGCGAGGGGTATACGGAACGTTCCCGACCATCTTGGTTTCCGGTCCTGAGCCAACCTGTTTCTCCACCTCCATCCGCACGGTCTCAAGATCGAGGCCCATTTTCTGGAGAACGTTGACGGCTACTCCCTGTCCCAGCTTGATTAGTCCAAGTAGCAGATGCTCAGTACCCACGTAGTTGTGGTTAAACCGATCGGCTTCCTTGCGAGCGAGCGCCAGTACCTGTTGAGCCCGGGGTGTGAAATTATTCATCGTTCGATGGGATGACAATCGAGTCTCCGCTCGCCTGTCTCACCATCTTACTAATATCAGGTTTAGGAAAGAGTTTCAAACGCTCGCGAATAATTTGCGCGCGCAAATGGTCGCGTTCTTCCGCGTTCAGCTTTTGTTGAGAGCTTTTTTGCAAATGCGCCGGCTGCGTCTCTATGAACAACTCGTCGATTTGCAGTCGTCGATCTTCCGGGAACGCCCCCAGGTCCATTCCAAGTTTAATGATCGAGAGCAGGTTGAGCGCTTCCTTAGAAGCCATGGCGTGAGCGTACGTCAAAACGCCGTATGCGCGACCGATCTGATCCAGGAGCGTGTTTGGTTTCCTTTGCAACAACAACTGGCGCGCGTTGTGTTCCTTTTCAATGATCGTCTCGATCACTTTGCTCAGTCGATTGATAATCTCCTCTTCCTTTTCGCCGAGCGTGGTCTGGTTTGAAATTTGGAAAAGATTGCCCATGGCCTCGGTGCCCTCGCCATAAAGACCTCGCACAGCGAGCCCAATTTTGCTCACAGCTTGAATGACTTGATTGATTAGCTCGCTCAAAACGAGTCCGGGCAGGTGCAACATGGCTGAGGCGCGCATCCCGGTGCCGACGTTGGTAGGACAGGCAGTCAGGTATCCGAGCTGAGGATCGAAAGCGAAGTCCAGTTTGCTTTCCAGAGCACTGTCGACCTTATCCACGAGCTTAAACGCTTGTTTCAATTGAAGACCGGACCGGATCGATTGCATTCGTAAATGGTCTTCTTCGTTGATCATGATACTTAGCGTCTGCCGTCGATTCACGACGACCGCGCTGCCAGCACCCTTGGCGGCGTGCTCCCGACTGATCAGGTGACGCTCCACCAGGACCTGCCTGTCTAGCGCTGAGAGGTCCTGCAAGCTTTCCGTAAACGCCTCCTGCATTTCCGGAAGCGCTTCCACACGCACCCTGATTAACTCGAGAATCGAACTGCGTTCCGCCTTCTTTGCCCAACCTGGAAAAGGCCGATTGCGCAAATTGCGCGCGAGCCGGACGCGACTGCTGATCACGATTTGGTGATGAGGTCCCTCACCGCGCAACCATTCCCCTGCGGTAGTCAGAACGTTGGAAATTTTCATGGCGCCTTCGAAAGCTCGCTTTCGAGTTGTTTGATTTGATCTCGCAACGAAGCGGCCGTCTCATAGTTCTCATCAGCCACGGCCTTCTGCAGGTGCTCGGATAACGTCCGCATCCGATGATTAAGTGCCATCGTCCGCTGGGCCCGTTCGGGAAACTTCCCGACGTGTTCGGTACCTTTGTGCATCGCTTTTAGGAGTGAACCAAGACCGTCCCCAAATGTCGCATAGCACTCACTGCAACCGAGACGACCTGTCTTCTTAAAGTCAGCCTGACTAAAGCCGCATACCAGGCATTTCTGGCTTGATGCTCCTTTTTCAATTTCTTCCGCTGCTCCGATGCCAAGCAGCAAATCCGCCAGCGCGAAGCCGGTGGGATCCTGGACCCCTTTCTCTTTCGAGCATGCGTCGCAGAGATTCACCTTTTGCATTTTGCCTTCCAGAATTTGTGTCAGGAAGACTGTTGCATCATTGCATTTACAAACGTCGCACAACATCTCTCTTAATTAGACTTTGCTGTTTGAGAAACATTCAACCCCAATACTTCCACGACGTTTTCGCGTCAGAACCGGGTTCTCTCAAGTTTTAGCCGTAAAAATCGGCGTACCGGTTTCGCGCGTCACTTCGCGGAATTTCGCGATGATCCGCGTGGTAATGGGCCCTGGCTTCCCGTTGCCTATTGAGCGTCCGTCGACCACCACAACTGGCACAATCTCGGCAGCAGTGCCCGTAAGAAAACACTCGTCGGCCACGAAAACGTCATGCCGCGTGATGTCAGCTTCCTTGACCCCGATGCCGAGTTCGGCGGCAATTTCAAAGGCCAGCGAACGCGTAATGCCTCGCAGAGCCCCAGCCGTGACTGGCGGGGTACTGATTTGACCGTGCTTCACGATGAACACGTTGTCCGCTGTACATTCGGCAACATTTCCAGCATCATTCAGCATGAGCGCTTCATCCGCGCCCGCCAAGTTTGCCTCGATCCGCGCCATCACGTTGTTCAAATAATTCAACGATTTGACTGCGGGATTAAGCGCCGCCGGGTTACTGCGCCGCGTAGCACAGGTCACAACGGTTAATCCTTTCCGGTAAAAATCCTCGTGATAAAGGGCAATTGTCGCCGCGATGATAATCACGCTCGGAGATTTACATTGTGTTGGATTCAAACCTAAATTTCCGATCCCGCGAGTGACCAACAGTCGAATATACCCGTCGCGCAGATGATTTTGCCGAATTGTCTCGAGGACCGCCTCGGTCATGGCTCGCATCGTCATCGGAACTTCCAGACAGATGGAGCGCGCCGAATCCCAAAGTCTTTCAAGGTGTTCTTCGAGCCTGAAGACGCGGCCATTGTAAAAGCGAATTCCTTCGAAGACGCCGTCGCCATACAACAAACCGTGATCGAACACGGAAATCTTCGCTTCGGCTTCCGCGTAGAATTTTCCGTCAATATAAATCTTCGCGTCTTTTACGCCTGTGGTCCGACGCGGTCGACTTTCGACCGCGGGTTCGATTACAGCCTGCGGACCAGGCTTGTGAACTTTGGGTTCGTCTAACACCGGCGCATCAGTGGTTTTCATAGTACAAAGAAAATGTCCAACGCTTAAGCAGGCAATTCAAGTTGCAAAATGAAACGCTCTACTGCAACCGTCCGTCTTTAATGTGCAATTGACGATCACCGCGCGCGGCGAGGCGAAGATCGTGTGTCACCACAAGTAGCGTCATTGTTCGCGAGCGCGCCAGATCCAGTAACAGATCCATGATAGCATCCCCGGTTTTCGAATCGAGATTCCCAGTTGGCTCATCAGCGAAAATGATTTCCGGATTATTCGTCAATGCCCGGGCGATCGCCACGCGTTGTTGTTCGCCTCCGGAAAGTTCCGCGGGCAGATGATGGAAACGGCCAGCCAAACCAACCGCCGTCAAAGCTTCGGCGGCTCGTTCCCTCACGGACTTTCCGCCGATCATCCCGGGCAGGAAGACGTTCTCGAGCGCCGTCAGCTCCGGCAGCAAAAAATACCCCTGAAATATGAAACCCATTTTTTGATTTCGAAAACGCGCCTGCGAGGCAGATGTGCCGTTGTAAAGATTTCGCCCCTCAAATTCGACCGTTCCCGACTCAGGGCGCTCCAGCCCCGCGAGCGTGTAGAGAAGCGTTGTCTTCCCTGCGCCTGAAGCGCCGGATAGAAAAACCGCTTCGTTACGCATAACTTCCACGGAAATTCCGCGCAAGACTTCGATCCGGCGAGCGCCAATGCGAAATGATTGGAAAAGATCATGCGCCACCAACTGCGCAGTTGTTGCTTCCATCGACGAAGGTTTGTCCGGCTTATCCGCCGTAATCACGATCCGAAAACAAGAGCACCTCATTCGTATCTACGCAAAAAGCCGCCGGTGGAAATAATCCACGGCGGCTTCGCGTCTGACAGGATCTTTCAGGACATTCCGAGAGAATTCAGCGTCGGCTGATCAATGGCTGCAGTTGTATATAAGCCATGATCGCGCTGGTAACCTGCAATTGCCTCGCGCGTTAGTGGGCCTAGCAGCCCATCCACCTCGCCCCGGTAATAACCTTGCTCTTGCAATGCAGCCTGGACGTTGGCGACGACCTGATCGGGTGGCAAGTTGTTATAAGCGTAGATAGGACCGTCATACGCGTAGTACGAATTAGGAGCGTAACCCCATGCCGGGTACCACCACCCCGCATTCCAATAATACCAACCGCCATATACAGAAACGACGCGGTTGTAATGATTTCGCCACCAACCCCTGTCGTGCCACACCGGATTGTAATTCCGGAAGGCCCCATAATTGTTCCCCCTCCAATACTGACTTCCCTGAATTCGCCTGTTCTGCTGAAATCTAACAGCGCTATATCTCGTAGAGCGCGCGTTCGACGCCAGGTTGAAGTGCTGCGCCCTGTATGTTTTGCCATTCCTTTGAAGCGCGGCGTTGTTGCCTTGCCACTGCTTTGTCTTCTTGGAGTAAGTTGCAGAGTTTGCGTTTCGTCGAGCCTGCGCATTCTGAGCGGCGATTTGTTGAGCATTCTTATTGGTCTTTTTTACGTTTGAGGCCTGCTGATAGGTCTGCCTGTTCACGTTCTGTTGTCCCTGTTTTTGCCTCTTGGCCGTGTATCGCGCAGCCTGTGCGTTCTGTGTAGCGACCTGCTGCGAAGTCTTTTTTGCCGGCGTTACCTTTGGTCTCGATTGATAAGCGCGGGTATTCACAGTCTGCCGCGCTTTTGCCTTTTGATACGATGCTGCCGTGGAGGTCGGCTGATAATGCTTCGGAGTTGCCTTTGTCGCGCTACTGGCTGG
>DASXMV010000118.1:0-7429 GCA_036495465.1 Candidatus Udaeobacter sp.
CATCCCGACATGACAATCCGTCGTCCGGATGGCTCATGGATTTTTCATTTCGTCAACGTGGTTGATGACTTGGAGATGAAAATCTCTCATGTGATCCGGGGCGAGGACCACCTTTCTAACACGCCCAAGCACATTGAGATCATTCGCGCGCTGGGGGCAACGCCACCGCACTATGCGCACATCCCACTCATTCTAAACCGCGACGGATCAAAGATGAGCAAACGCGACGAGGGAGCGCGTGTGGAATATTACATCCGGCGCGGGTACCTCCCGGCGGCTGTGCGCAACTACTTGTGTCTGCTTGGCTGGTCGCCCAAAGACAACCGGGAAAAGATCGATATCAAGGAAATCACCCGAATTTTCGATCTAGCCAACATCGGACGCAGTTCGGCAACGTTCGATCCCGACAAGCTTCATTGGTTGAATGGTGAATACGCGCGCGAACTCAGCGACGCCAAGTTCTACGATTTGGCTGTCGCAAAGCTCAAATCGAGCGGAGTGAAGCTTGATGATTTTCCGGAGAATTACGTCCGCAGCGCGCTGCAAACGTGCAAGGGAAAGATCAATACCTTTGATGAGTTGCCTGGTTATTGCGGATTCTATTTCGCAGATAATTTTAGTTACAATCCCGAAGGAGTTACCAAACATTTCACGGCTGAAAATAAACCAAGGCTGCAGTCGGTTCGCGACGCGTTAAGTGTCGTGGAGAAATTCGATGTCGCCGAAATCGAAGCGACGTTGAAAAGCACGGCGGGAAAGCTCGGTGTAAAAGTCGGCGCGATTGTCCATCCCACGCGTCTCGCCGTAACCGGGAGCAATATAGGCCCCAGCCTCTATCACCTGCTTGAAGTTCTGGGAAAAGAAAAGGTCGTCTCCCGCATCGATCGCGCACTTTCGATGTTCTAACGCGCGGCCATTGAGACCAAACAAGAGTCGTTAGAGCTAAGCGTCACTCGCGGAGTTATTTCTTTGCGGCTTTAGCCCAGGTATCTCGCAGGGTGCTTGTGCGGTTCCATACCTGTCTTTCGCGCGTGGAATCCGGGTCGAGGGCGAAATAGCCGAGCCGCTCAAACTGGTAGCGCTCTTCCGCACGCGCGCCAACGAGGCTTGGCTCGCATTTTGCGGTCACGACTTCCAGCGAATCTGGGTTAATGAATGATTTGAAATCACCATCCGAGTCGGGATCGGGGACGCTGAACAGACGATCATATAGTCGGACCTCGGCATCGATCGCATGCGCGACACTTACCCAGTGTATCGTCCCTTTTACCTTGCGACCAGAAGTCGGTCCGCCTGATTTGCTATCCAGATCAACCGTGCACCGGAGTTCAGTCACGTTACCGTCCGCGTCTTTCACCACGTCGTCACACTTGACGATGTAAGCGTACTTAAGCCGGACTTCGCCACCGGGCCGGAGTCGAAAATATTTCGGTGGCGGCGTTTCCATGAAATCGTCGCGCTCGATGTAAATCTCGCGACCAAATGAGATCCTCCGTGTACCCGCATTTGGATCCTCGGGGTTGTTGATCGCTTCCAGTTCTTCAATTTTATCTTCTGGATAATTGGTCAATACCACTTTGATCGGTCGCAGCACGGCGAGCCGGCGGATGGCAATTCGATTAAGTTCATCACGCACCGTGTGCTCGAGCACTGCCATATCGGTCATGCTTGGATACTTTGTGATACCGACATTGTAGGCAAACGTTCTCAATGCGCTTGCCGTTACTCCACGTCGCCGTAATCCCGAGATAGTGAGCATCCGCGGGTCGTCCCAGCCGTTAACAAGTTTTTCGTTCACAAGCTGGATCAGTTTGCGCTTGCTCATCACGGAGTAGGTGAGATTGAGCCGCGCAAATTCATATTGATGCGGACGTGGCTCAGGCAATTCAAGGGCATCAAGAATCCAATCATATAGCGGCCGATGCACTTCGAACTCCAGAGTGCAGACCGAGTGCGTGATACCCTCAATGTAATCGCTAAGTGTGTGCGCCCAGTCGTACATCGGATAAATACACCATTGATCGCCTGTGCGATGATGCGACGCATGCCGGATGCGATATAGCACCGGATCGCGTAGCCAGACGTTCGCGGCGGTTATGTCGATCTTTGCGCGTAACGTGCGCGCGCCGTCTGGAAACTCGCCGGCCTTCATTCTGCTAAAGAGATCGAGGTTTTCTTCAACCGATCGATCGCGAAAAGCACTCGCTTTTCCGAGCCGGCGATATGCATCGGTTTCCTCGGGAGTCATCTCGCACACGTATGCTTTGCCCTTCCTTATCAGATCGATTGCATATTCGTAGAAGCGATCGAAATAGTCCGACGCGTAAAATGGGGCGCCACCGACGTGCTTGTCCGCCCACCCGTCGATCAACCAATGCACGTCTGTCATGATTGACTTCACGTATTCCGCCTCCTCCTTGATCGGATTTGTGTCGTCCATGCGGATGTTGCTGATACCGCCAAACTCGCGCGCGATACCGAAGTTCAGGCAAATCGATTTCGCGTGGCCGATATGCAGGTAACCGTTTGGCTCAGGCGGAAAGCGTGTGCAGATTTGGTTGTATTTGCCCGTGCAAAGATCGTCCGCGACAATATCGCGAATAAAATCGGAAGGCCTTTCAGTTTCAGTTGTCATTATAACGATCGCCAATGTAGCACAGGCATTGTCCTTGCGGTCACGGGACATGCCTCATGTGCAGATGCCAGTGCTACGTTGATTTTTATATCCGGCAATTATGAAAACGCAGACCGCGCAACGCTACACCCTTGCCGATCTTGAGAAGTGGAATGAGATCGCACAAAAGATCGATCCTCCCATTCGCGTGGGTATTTTTGGCGATCCAGTTGCGCATTCGCTTTCGCCAGCCATGCACAATGCAGCATTTCGCGCCTGCGAGATCAACGCTCAATATGCGCAGTTTCATATCCGGCCGAATGAACTCAGATCGGCCCTGCGGTTTTTGCGAAATCTAGACTTGGCAGGCGTGAATCTGACGGTGCCGCACAAAGTGGCGGGCTTCGCGCAGATTGACGAGGCGGACGAATTCTCGAGTCATGCGCAAGCCGTGAATACAGTTCGCGTCTGCGATAAGAAACTGCTCGGCTCAAATACTGACGGCGAAGGATTCGTGCGCGCTATCCGCACCGAGTTTTCTGTCGATCTGCGCGACCTTCGGGTACTGTTAATCGGTGCCGGTGGCGGAACGGGAAGTGCAATCGCCTGGCAGTGCGCTCTCGAGAATTGTGAACGTTTGGTCCTCGTCAATCGGACTTTGGAAAAGGCCAGGGTGCTTGCGGAAAGATTGCGACCTTTCTTTGCCAGCCCGCGCGTTCTTGGCCCCGTCGCACGCCTTGAGGCGACACCGTGGGAAGAATCGGCAATGCGCGCGCAACTTGCGGACATCGATCTGATCGTAAACGCCACTCCGCTTGGAATGAATCTGAGTGATCACGCGCCAATCCCAGGACGCCTGATCGCCCCGTATCACATGGTTTTCGATTGCGTATATGGGCCTTCGAAGACCGCTCTGCTTCGGGCTGCAGATCAGGCCGGCGCGCGCAGCGCCAGCGGATTGTCGATGTTGCTATACCAGGGTGCAATTTCGTTTTCCATTTGGTTTGATCGCGAGGCACCGATCGATGCGATGCGAAAAGCTCTAATGTAGGGCGTCTGTGTCAGACGCCAGACTTTTAATCGGCGTTTCACA
Source organism: Candidatus Udaeobacter sp. (assembly GCA_036495465.1). Classification (GTDB taxonomy): domain Bacteria; phylum Verrucomicrobiota; class Verrucomicrobiia; order Chthoniobacterales; family UBA10450; genus Udaeobacter. The sequence continues at coordinate 3,708 of DASXMV010000118.1, forward strand.
GAAACGCCCTACAATGCGCGCGCGGCTGGTTTGTAATTTCGCTGAAAATCGCGATATTAACCGATGGTAAGCGCCGGTATAAACTTTGGCAGTCCACGACGGACTGGTGTTGATCTGGCCGAAGAGCTGCGACGGCTCAAGCGTGAACGGAACGCTGTTATTCTCGCGCATAACTACCAGGTCCGCGAGCTACAGGACGTAGCTGATTTCGTCGGCGACTCGTTAGGTTTGAGTTATCAGGCGGCGAACACAGACGCCGATGTGATCTTGTTTTGTGGTGTGCATTTCATGGCTGAAACGGCCAAGATCATTAATCCAACCAAGCGCGTGATTTTGCCCGATCTTAATGCGGGCTGTTCACTCTCCGAATCGTGCCCCCCGGAAAAGCTCGCGCAATTTTTAAAAAAGAACGTCGACAAAAATTATTACGTGATCGCTTACATCAATTGCAGCGCTGGTGTGAAAGCGCTGTCCGACGTCATCTGCACCAGCGGTAATGCCGACAAGATCGTGCGAGCAGCTCCGCCTGACAGAAACATCCTTTTTGTCCCTGACCAAAACCTTGGCGCGTGGGTAATGGAACGCACGGGACGAAAAATGGATTTGTGGCAGGGTAACTGTTATGTTCACGTCGAGTTTACCGCGCGCAGTATCAATCGCATTCGCGAGCAATATCCTAATGCGCCGGTAGTGGCCCACCCGGAATGCACCTACGCCGTGCGCATGTTGGCTGACGAAGTTTGTTCCACTGAAAAGATGGTGAGTTTTTGCAAGCAATCGTCGGCACGAGAGATCATCGTCGTTACGGAAGCCGGCATGTTGCATCGCCTGCACAAGGAAATTCCTAACAAAACTTTCATTCCTGGTCCCACAGACAATTGCTTCTGTGGCGAATGCCGGTTCATGAAGATGAACACGCTCGAAAAAGCGTACGACGCTCTTCTGAACATGGAACCGGAAATCGCTTTGCCAGAGGCATTGCGCGAGCGCGCAGAGCTACCCATCCGGCGAATGCTTGAGCTAAGCAGATAGTTAATCTGCATTCCTTCTGGGAGGGACGTGATCTTGACTGAAAAATCCATCGCGGACCGAGTCGATCGCCTGCAAGCCGGTGGCGTTATCGACATGCACTTCGATTTGCTGATGGATTTGTACGAGAAGCGCGAGCGTGAAAACCTGCTCGAGACGGAATTTCTGTCAGAACTCGAAGCCGGAAACGCCAGTGTCCTGGGTGTGGCGATTTACATTGAAGATCGCTATCTGCCAGACGCAGGCCTGTCTGTGGCGCTCGATCAAATTGCACGGTTATACGCTGAGGTGCACCGTTGCCAGCGTTTTGCGATTTGTAAAACCTACCGCGAAATCGAGAGGGCGCGCAAGCAACGCAAAATCGCGCTGCTTATCACAATGGAAGGAGCGGAGCCGCTTGGAACAGACTTAAATCTCTTGCGCATCTTCTACGAGCTAGGCGTCCGCTCGATGGGACTTACCCATGCACGAAGCAATGCGGCAGCACACGGTGGGATCTTCGCTGCCAGCGGTTCATCATCGGAGGGTCTGAGCGGGTTTGGCCGCGATCTGCTGCGAGAATGTGAGGCACTCGGCGTGATGATTGACCTTGCTCACATTAACCCAGCTGGCTTCAGCGACATTTTGTCCATGACAACTAAGCCACCAATCGTTTCGCATACCAATGCTCGCCGCTACTACGACATTGAGCGCAATGTCACCGACGAACAGATCAAAATGATCGGCGAGCGAAGCGGCGTGATCGGAATCAATTCGGTTCTCGTAAGCCCAGGAAAAGAAGAGAGCACTATGGATCGTTACGTTGACCACATCGAACACGTCGCCAATTTGATTGGCATCGATGGAGTCGCAATTGGCTTTGATTTCTTTGAGTTTATCTACTGCCAGTGGACCGAGTCGACAAAAAAGGACTTAGCCGACAAGCTCACAACACCGCATTTCATTCCTGAACTGAGGAACCATTCGCACGCCGCGAATCTCACTCGGAAATTGATCGAGCGCGGTTTCAATGACGAGGAAACCGAAAAGATTTTGCGCGGAAACTGGCTACGGATTTTAGCAAAGTGTCTGTAACCGAACCGTAACTCTCGGTTAACGAATTTTGCTTGTCATCTAAAGAACTTTTGGTCACCCTCAACAGCTTGTGAGGGCCCTCTCCACAGCGCTCCCCTCGCGACAGCCTTCTATATTGGTCGCTGACGACAGCACGGTCGCCAGAGAAGGACTCGCCGCGATTATCAACCGTGACCTGGGCCACAAAGTGTGTGGCCCGGCAGCTAACGAAGAAGCCCTTCGTGACCTGATGGAAGAGCATCAGCCCGATCTACTCGTCATAGAACCATTCCTCGGTCATGGCGACGGGATTTTTCTCATCAAACAGTTTGTAGCTCGTTTCCCCAACACACGAATTCTGGCCGTCTCAAGACAGCCTGAAGAAATCTACGCGGAACGTGCGTTGCGCGCTGGAGCGTCAGGCTATTGGATGAAAACCGGTGCACAGGCGGAGTTGATTCGAGCCATTAACACCATCCTCGCAGGTGAACTTTATGTTAGTTCCAGAATCGCACTGCGCGCAGTTTATAAGGTCGTCAACGGCCCGGCCACTCAATGCAAAGCACCTAATCTGACTGATCGCGAATTACATGTCTTCGCCCTGATCGGCGCTGGCCTCGGGACCACTCGAATCGCGCACGAACTCGGAATTAGCCCTAAAACCGTAGAAACCTATCACGAGCACATCAAGCTCAAGATGGGATATGGCAACGCCGGCGCTTTGCACCAAGGTGCGCGCGAGTGGTTCGGCCGCACCAATCATAAGTAGTTCCGGCGAATCGATGAAAAAGGTCAGGGATCGTTCATGTAAAATATCGGGGCAGTCCCCGATATTCAGCCGCACACGGAAGGTATTACCATCGCCACTTCGAGTTACGGATGGAGTGGAAATTTCGGTAACGAGAAATCACTCAAAGAACGTGGCTATTAAAATTAAATAGCTCAAGAACAAACAAGAGAGGATTGAAGTTATGAGACGACTAACAAAGATAGGCTTAGCTCTACTAGTTACAGCCCTGGTATTGTCCCTGAACGGGAGTTCACCGTTAGTCACAACAGTGACCGCCCAGGCGCAGAATAACGCGAAGCAAAAGGGAGAAGAGTCAACGCGGGATGCGCCTCCGGATACAAAACCTTACAGACGCCCGGCGGTTCCTGGAGACTTCGCTCCAAAGGGCACAAGACCAATTCCTCTGCTGCCCGGTGTGTTCATTGTGGACACCGTCGTAAATAACGCGGATCCCAACCTGACGAACACCGATACTTTTAACGATGGCGAAACGTCAATAACAGTGAATCGCGCGAACCCAAGTGAAGTTGTGATCACGGCCTTTTCAGGAGGCTGGGGAACGAACGCGCCCCTTTGGCAGTCCACGGACGGAGGGAATATCTGGACCAAGCAATTTACAATCCCTGCGCCGCCCGGGATAGCGGCGTCGGGCTGTCCCTGCGATCAAGCCATCGATTTTGGAATGGCCACGCAGATGTCAGGAACGTTTCTTATTAGCGACATTTTTAGCGGCACGACTACGGATCCCGCGAGCGCAGCAGCGTGGAACTGGCTTGTTCTTGGTGGTATCACGCAAGCTACAAATTTTAATAACACACCACCCCCGGGCGGCGTAGACCAGCCATGGCTT
>DASXMV010000119.1:0-17435 GCA_036495465.1 Candidatus Udaeobacter sp.
TATCGTTAAAAACGCGCGCTTCAATGGCGTTCGTGCCGGTGCGTAACAGTCCGGTGACCTCGACACTCGTAATCTCTTTCCAATTCTTATTCGGTCCAAAACGAACCGATGCGCCATTTATCCTAACTTCAGCGCGCCGCATTGCACGAACTCTCAAATGCGCCGTGCCCGGCTGTTCCGTTAAGGTAAACTCGCGCCGGAATGTTGCGTCGAGGCCGGTAAACCAGTGGCCGTGCGCGTCAACCGCCGCAGGAAAGACTATCCACTCCGCGCGGCCATCGCGCGGTAAAAAATTCATCGCCGGATCTCGCCATGCGAACCATGCCAGGAGCGACATCGCAATACCTGCGAACGCGCCGATCCAAATTGCTCGATGCCATGGCTTGAGAACGAACATTGAGATTTAACGTTTAGCATCATTCTGACGCTGCGCTCACCAATGGAGACCGTTAGGAAAAATTGGATTTACAAGCTAAATAAGCAGAAAGTCAGGACGTTGCGGCACGTTTGATCGAACATTCTCCCTGGCCTGCGTGTCTCACGAGTCCGTATGAAATCGACGCAGGAAATTACACAGGAAGTTCGCGAACTGGGCCAATGGATCCCGGGGTTACGCCAGCAAGTTGGCCACGTTGTTATCGGCCAGAAGTATTTGGTGGATCGGCTTCTACTCGGGTTGCTCGCCAACGGTCATCTCCTGCTCGAAGGCGTCCCCGGCCTGGCCAAGACCCTCACAGTTAAAACCATGGCCTCTTGCATACAGACCGGTTTCCAAAGGCTACAATTCACGCCGGACCTTTTGCCGGCCGACCTGATCGGCACGCTGATCTATAATCCGCGTACGGGAGAGTTTAGCACCAAGCTCGGCCCGATTTTTTCGAATTTGATCCTGGCCGACGAAATCAATCGTGCACCGGCGAAGGTGCAGAGCGCGTTGCTCGAAGCAATGCAGGAAAGGCAGGTGACGATTGGCGAGCAAACCTATCCCCTTTCCGATCCGTTTCTTGTTTTGGCCACCCAGAATCCAATTGAACAGGAAGGAACTTATCAACTGCCAGAAGCGCAGCTCGATCGGTTCATGTTCAAACTCAATATTGGGTATCCGCAAAAGTCTGAAGAACGAAGCATTCTCGATCTGATGGCAACTTCGTCACCGGATTTACGCGTCGAACCGGTGGTTGACCCGAAGCAAATCATTGCCGCACGCGAGGTGGTTAACAGCATTTACATCGATGACCGGGTAAAGGACTACATCGTGGACGTTGTCTGGGCGACTCGCGAAGCTTCGGCATATAACCTACGGCTGGAAGGGTTAATTCGGTACGGCGCTTCACCGCGTGCCACGATTTATCTTGCGCTTGGCGCCCGGGCGCACGCGTTTTTGAACGGCCGTGGCTACGTCACACCGCAGGACGTAAAGAGCATTGGCCCTGATGTGTTGCGACATCGCATCATCGTCAGTTACGAAGCCGAAGCAGAAGCAGTCACCAGCGAGACCATCATTGAGAGAATTTTCGCTGGCTTGCCGGTCCCCTGATCTAGAACATCCGTGGACCCCGCCGAGATTCTCAAAAAAATCAGGACCCTCGAGATAAAGACGAGGGGCCTCGTCGAGACCGCGTTTGCCGGTGATTACCACAGTGTCTTCAAAGGCCGCGGAATGAACTTTGAGGACGTACGCGAATACCAGCCGGGCGACGAAATTCGCGCGATCGACTGGAACGTGACGGCGCGTATGGGCAACGCTTTTGTGAAAAAATTTACCGAAGAACGCGAGCTAACCGTGATGCTTGTTGTGGATGTCAGCGCTTCGGGAAGTTTCGGCAGCACAACGCAGTCCAAGCGCGAGCTGGCGGCGGAAGTCGCGTGCTTGCTGGCTTTCAGCGCAATCCGGAACAACGACAAGGTCGGTTTGATCCTCTTCACCGACCGCGTTGAACTGTTCATTCCTCCAAAAAAAGGTCGCTCTCACACACTGCGCCTGATTCGCGAGATTCTGTTTTTCGAACCCAAGGGACGCGGTACAGAACCAGCCCTGGCTCTCGATTATTTAAACAAGATTGTTACCCGCCGCGCCGTTGTGTTCTTCATTTCCGATTTTCAAGCCCCGGACTTTTCGCGCGCTCTATCGGTAAGCGGGCGGCGGCATGATTTCGTAGCGATCCATATTCATGATGAACGAGAGAAGGTGTTGCCAAACATCGGCATTATCACCCTCGAGGATGCGGAGACGGGCGATCAAATTGAGATCAACACGGCCGACCGCAACACGCGAGCGCGTTTCAGCAGTCTCGTCGACGAGCGCGAGCACGAACTTGCGCGCGTCCTTCGCCGGAGCAATATCGACGCGATCGCGCTACAGACTGGCAAAGACTACCTGCCGCAGTTGCGTTCCTTTTTCAAACAACGCGAGCGTCGAATCCGTGTTCGATAAAACGGCGAGGTAATGAAGTGACGATATGAATTTCGCGACCGCTATTCCGTTGTTTCACCACCCGATTAGCCCATTGCTGCTGGCTGACGATTTCCACGATATTGCGCCACCGGTAGACTATTCACTGATTTCCCCCTGGCTGGTCTTCGCAGGAGTATTCATCGCGCTCGCGGTGATCGGTCTAATCGTCTGGTTGATTGCGAAATCTCTTCGCCATCCAACTCCACCGCAGCCGCCGCGTGAACGCGCGCTTGCGTTGCTGGAGCAAATACGGGCGCAGATTAATACGTTGAATCCTTATCGCTTCAGCATTCGGGTGTCCGACATCCTCAGGCGATATGTGACCGAGGCGTTCGGGTTACCGGTGACGCGACAGACTTCTGTGGAGTTTTTAAATGGGCTTAAAAATTCATCGTCATTCTCAGAAGATGATCGGTCGCTGCTCGAAGATTTCCTGAACCGCTGCGACCTCATCAAATTCGCGCGGTACGAGGCCACCACTTCGGACAGCGAACTATTGCTGGAAGAAGCGATCCGTTTTGTGAAAGGGGGTCAACCATGTTTGACTGGTTTAAAGGAAACAGTGCACTGACCTTTGCGCATCCGTGGTTGCTCCTGCTGCTTCTGGCAGTTCCGCTGCTTGCCTATTTGCGCGGGAAACGAGGGCCGGCCGCAGCGCTGACTTATTCATCAACGGCAAGCCTCCGAGCGCTCGGAAAGCACAGCGCCGCACGCGCAGGCAAAATCCTGCGGAGCGTCGTGCTGCTTTCGATGGCGGTCTTCGTGGTTGCCCTCGCGCGACCGCAACTGGGCAAAAGTCTCACTCAAATCGAGGCCAGCGGGATCGACATTATTCTCGCGCTGGACGTTTCCGGCTCAATGCTGACCAAGGATTTTACGATCGGCGGACAGGAAGCAGCACGCGTGGACGCGATTCGCGAAGTGACACGCAAATTCATCGAGGGCCGCCCGAACGATCGAATCGGCATCATCGCATTCGCCGGTCGTCCCTACGTTGTTAGTCCGATGACATTGGATCATGATTGGCTTTTGCAAAATTTAGACCGTGTGCGGATCGGCCTCGTCGAAGATGGCACTGCGATCGGATCGGCCATGGCGGCGGCGGCTAATCGGCTCAATGACAAACGTTCAAAAAGTCATGTGCTGGTCCTACTAACAGACGGAGAAAACAATGCCGGTAAGATTCCTCCAAATACTGCGGCCGAGGCGATCAAGGCGTTAAAGATTCATTTCTATGCGATCGGTGCAGGTATCAATGGAATCGCTCCGGCGCCTGTATTTACGCCCAGAGGTCCGTTAACGGACGCTTTGGGCAATATCGTCTATGAAAACCAGCAGGTGGAGTTTAACGAGGCTGGTCTGAGGGACGTTGCCAAAATCGCAGACGGTAAGTTCTTCCGCGCAACGGACACCAAATCGTTGGAGCAGATTTATGACGACATCGACAAACTGGAGAAATCGACAGTTAGCGTGAAGAAATATCAACAATACCGCGATCTCTTCCCGTTGTGTCTCATGAGTGGCTGCGGTCTGTTGCTGGCACAGATTCTTTTGTCGCAAACGATCTGGAAAAAACTGCCGTGAACGATCCGGTTCAACAAAATCGACCATGAGCTTTGGCGCACCACAATGGCTTTGGGCCTTGCTTCTTATTCCGCTGCTAATTGCGTTATTCGTTCGCTCGGAACAACGCGGTTTCAAACGATTGCAGGAGTTTGTTTCAGCGCGTTTACTTCCGCAGCTCGCCGGAACTGTAAATCGTCCCCGGCGCATCTTACGATTTGGATTGCAACTGCTCGGCCTTGCTTTGGCCCTTGTCAGTCTGGCGCAGCCGCGCTGGGGTTACACGTTTGAAGATGTGAAACGTAAGGGTCTCGATCTGCTGATCGCGGTGGACACATCTCGCAGCATGCTGTCCAATGACGTCCAACCAAACCGACTCGATCGCGTCAAACTCGCGATTCAAGATTTGATCACTCAACTACAGGGCGATCGGGTTGGTTTAATCGCCTTCGCCGGTCGTGCGTTTTTGGAGGCGCCGCTTACGATTGATTACGACGCCGTAGTTGAGGCGCTAAACGATTTGGATACAAAGACGATTCCAGAAGGCGGAACGAACATCTCAAGTGCGATTACTCTTGCGACACAAAGCTTCGGAAAGAGCGCCATGGGAAATCGCGCTCTCGTAATCTTTACTGACGGTGAAGAACTAAGCGGCGATGCGGTGAAAACTGCGAAGGAAGCGGCTGATGCTGGCGTTCGGATCTTCACAGTAGGCGTCGGAACACCTCAAGGCTCACTCATCCCCGTGACAGGGGATGACGGTCAAACTAATTTCGTCAAGGACCCGTCGGGGCAGGTTGTTAAATCGAAACTCGACGATAAACGGTTACGAGAAATTGCGCAGGCTACGGGTGGATTTTATCTTCACCTGGAAAATGGGCCTCGCACAATGCAGCAAATTCAAAATGAAGGATTGGCCAAAATGCAGGCTGCGGATATGGACGTACGTTTATCGCGTCGACCTATCGAACGTTACGAATGGCCTCTTGGCGCCGCCTTAATCGCTCTTGCCTTGTCTATTCTCATTCCTGAACGAAAACGAGTGAGACAACATGTTTATGCTGTAGCGCCTGCAAGCAATAGAATGCGTTCGGTTACAGTGGCGCCGGCTGGGACCGCGGCTGCGCTGGTACTTTTTGCGCTGCTCCTTTCGTCATCCGCGTTCGCCACTGCTGCGCCGGGCCTCGATGCGTATCGCACGGGAAAATTCGAGGACGCGTACGGCCAGTTTCAAGAGGCGTTGAAATCGAACCCGCAATCCCGAGCTGAAGACAAACTTCAGTTCGATTCAGGAGCCGCCGCTTACAAATTGAAGGATTACAGCAAGGCGCTGGAATCGTTTAGTCAGGCATTGCTCTCGCGCGACACCGGTCTGCAAAGCAAGGGGCATTACAACCTGGGCAACACGCTCTATCAGCGCGGCGAAGCGCAAAAGAGCGACGATAAAAAGCTCAGCGATTGGACAAATGCACTCGATCATTACGAGCAGACCCTCAAGCTCGAACCGCAAAACAAAGAGGCGAAGGAGAATTACGATTACGTCAAACGAAAGATCGACGAATTAAAAAATAAGAAGCAACAGCAGCCTTCCCCTTCCCCGTCGCCACAACAACAGAACAAGCAGGACAAACAGAATAAGCAAAATCAGCAACAAGATCAGCAGCAAAAGCAACAACAGCAGCAGGAACAGAAAAACCAACAGCAGCAGCAGCAGCAACAACAACAGCAGCAACAAGGTCAGAGCCAACAACAGAAAAAGGACCAGCAGCAGCAATCGCAGGATCAGCAATCACAAGGCAAGTCTGCAGATCAGAAAGATCAGCAACAGGAAAAGAACAACCAATCTCAGGCAAAGAACGAGCCCCCAAAAAAACAGCAACCACAATCAGGCCAAAGCCCTTCGCCATCGCCAGGGCAAAACCAGAATAACCCACCTTCCCCGTCGCCGGGTGAACGGCAGGCCGAGCAATCGCCGACACCGGGTGAAGGAGAAAATGAATCACCCTCGCCATCACCAGGAGAAGGTGAAGATGAAAACGCGACCCCTTCAGCTACGCCAGAGCAATCTCCGGAAAAGAAATTTGCCGGCGAGGTGAAGGGCGCCGAAGGAGATAAATCACAGAAGCCGCCGGATAAAAACGCGCAGGTTGCCGAAGGCGAACCGGAAAAGGAAGGTCAGATGAGCGAACGTCAGGCGGAGGCGCTTCTGGAATCGATGAAAGACGAGGAGGCACGAGTTCAACTTGATGAACGCAGGGTCACGCGCCATGTCTATAAAGACTGGTAAGGCGGCCATGGATCAATGGTTGAAAGTTGATACAAACGCGCATGGACTATAGGAAGTTATTTGTTGTCCTGGGAGTTATCGCAGGTGCCCACTTAGCGCATGCGGATTCGCCAAGCGTGACCGCCGTCTTAAATAGCTCTGAAGCAACTGTGGGCGAAACGGTGCAATTGGAGATCCGAGTGACTGGAGCACGTGGTGCAGACGCGCCGGAAGAGATCTCCGTAGACGGCCTCGAAATTCATCGAACCGGGACGTCACAACGGATCGAGATGAACAATCTGAGTTTAACCTCCAGCGTAATCTACGACTACACCGTGATGCCGATGAGAGCCGGGTCGTATACAATCCCACCTGTAACGATTCGTATTGGCGGCAATTCCCTGCGTACCCCCGCACTGACTTTAAACGTAGCTGATTCGCCTGGTCGCACGTCTGGCCGATCCGCTGGTTCCTCCGGTTCATCTGGTTCCTCCGGTGCTCCAACCAGTCGTGATGTGCAAGCCGCAGGCGCAAACAGCCTGGCTTTTGCGGAATTGATCGTCCCAACCAAGGTTGCCTATGTCGGTCAAATTGTCCCTGTGCAGATTCGAATGGGCTTTGATCCGCGCGTTCGCCCCCGACTGATCGAGCCGCCGGAAATTACCGGGCAAGGCTTTACTGCACAAAAATTGCAGGAATCCGGCCAAAACACAGAAACAATCGGCGGTCGACCCTACGAGATAGTAACATACAAAACCGCGATCGCTGCGGCTCGCGCTGGCAAATTTGAAATCGGGCCGGTCAAGGCAAAGGCGCAGGTGTTAATGCCACGAAGACCGAGCGGCAATCTTGGGCCGCGATCGCGACCGCGTTCTCCTTTCGATCTTTTCGATGAAGACGATCCATTTTCGGATCCGTTCTTCGCAAATCCCTTCAGCCAATTTGCCGAGCGCCGCATTGTGGAAATCAAGAGTGAACCCGTGGCGCTTGAAGTGAAAACGCTGCCGCCAAATGCGCCGCTAAGTTTTTCGGGCGCAATAGGAACTTTCACAATGGCGACGGATGCGAAGCCCAAAACTGTACAAGTTGGTGATCCGATCACCGTCACAACCACAATTTCGGGACGCGGCAATTTTGATCGCGTCAACGCGCCAGTCGTTGAAGACGAACGCGGCTGGCACAAATATCCACCATCGTCGAAATTCAAGCAGGACGACGAAGTCGGCATTAGTGGCACCAAAACTTTCGAGATGGTGGTTTCGCCTAACGAAAAGAAGCAGGCTTTGCCAGTGCTGGCCTTTTCCTATTTCGATCCAGTGAAAGAACAATATGTAAACCTGCACAGCTCGCCGATTTCAATCAGCGTGCAGGGAGGTGCCGCAACGCAAAACATCGCCGCCGCGCAACCAGGGTCACCGACTCCCGACACAGCTGCCGCACCGCGACGCTCCGAAAAGCCCCAGGATATCCTTTATCAACTAACGGAACGGCCGAAGACACCGGAATCGTTCACGCCTGTTTACACGCAACGCCTTTTTTGGGCGTCGCAATTGATGCCGTTGCTGGGCCTGGCGGGATTCGTGGGCTGGAGAATTCGCCGTGCAAGAATCGATAATCGCGAGGCGCAGCGAGTTGCCGCGTTGCAACATGAAGCGTCCGAGTTGATGCACAAATTGCATCGTAACGACGCGTCGCCACGAGAATATTACGCGGAAGCGTCCAGAATGATTCGCGTAAAGGCTGCACTGGCATCTCGCAGTCGCCAGATCGATCCAAACACGGTCGATGCAGAAACTGCGGCCGAGACTTTCAAGCTTAACGGCGATTCGCGCGACCGACTACGAAGGCTATTCGAGCAAAGTGACGAATGGCAATACAGCGGAGCCCATAATGGACCGGGGACGATTTCTCCGGAGAACCGCCGCGATGTGCTGGAGTTGATTGAGACTTTGAGATGAAAATTACTGCTTCGTTTGTCGCATTTCTATTAAGCGCGTTCGGGGTTGGACCGTTGGTCGGGCAAACAGATACGGACTTCGCGAAGGCAAACCAGGAATTCGCACAGGCCCACTTCAAAGATGCAATCTCGGGATATGAGTCGCTTGTTCGCGGGGGACAATGGAGCGCCAATCTGTTTTACGATCTCGGCAACGCCTATTTCCGATCCGGCGATTTCGGACGGGCGGTTTTAAACTATGAGAGGGCGCTGGCATTGGAGCGGCATCACCCTGAAGCAGCGGCCAATTTGCAGATCGCCCGAGACGAGGCGCGCGCGCTGGAGTTGCCGCAAAGTTGGCCGGAGCAGCACCTCCAATTTGCGAGCGTCAATCAATATAGCATCGCTGCGGCCATCAGTTTTTGGCTCGCAATTTTTGTGATTGTTGGGTTGATCTTCGCACGTCGCAGATCGGCTACATCGATTGCAATGCTGATCTTGTGCCTGCTTCTGTGCGCCGGTTCGATCTACGCGGTGTATTCGCTCGAGTACGGGAACAATGGCTCTTCTCTGGCTATCGTGACCGGTAAGGACGTGCAGGCCCGGCTTGCCACCGCGGACACCGCGAACAGCATCCTCGCATTGCCTCCCGGCAGTGAGATCAACATTCTGAGCACTCGCGGCGATTGGATTTACGCGGCGTTACCAAATAGCTTGCGCGGTTGGATCCCGGCCAAAGATGCCGAGCAGGTGCGTTTGTAACGAAGCGCGTGTAATTCTTAGAACGTTGCGAATTTCGATAGTTAAATCGGTGCTGCCATTTTATGTTCGCAACGGCATATGAAGGTAGCGGCGGCTCAGATTTCCTGTTCGCTCGGGAACGCAAAAGCGAACCTGATCAAAGTCCGGGATTTTTCTCAACAAGCACGAGACACCGGCGTCGAGCTGATTGTTTTTCCGGAGATGACCGACACCGGTTACTCGATGTCCGTGATCCGGGCGCACGCGAATTCATGGAGCAACGGTTTCGTTCCTGAACTTCAGAAAATCGCTGCAGAGCTTTCAATCGCCATCGTCTGCGGCGTGTCGGAACAAGATGGCGCATCCATTTACAATTCGCTGGTTTTTGTAGATCAACGTGGCGAAATCGGTGGGAAATACCGTAAGACTCACCTTTACTCAGTCGCGCCAGTTGGAGAAGAAAAGTGTTTCGCTCCGGGCGATACATTCGCGAGTTTTGCCCTGGGCGGTCTCCAGTTCGGGTTCAGTATCTGTTACGATCTCCGCTTTCCGGAACTGTACCGGCGCCTGGTCGTCGAGCAGAATGTAGGTGCTTTTGTCATTTCCTCAGCCTGGCCGTTCCCGCGTCTTGAACATTTCCGAACCCTTGCCCTGGCACGCGCGATCGAGAACCAGAGTTACGTGATTGCATCGAACCGCGTCGGCAAAGATGACGAACTATGGTTTTGTGGCAGTTCCGCAATCATCGATCCTCGCGGCGTCGTAATTGCGTCCGCATCTGCGGACCGCGAAGAACTGATTCACGCCGATATATCTGAAGATCTTGTGCGTTCGGTCCGGAGCAGGGTCGAGTCGCTCGCTCATCGCCGACAGGATTTGTACGGTTAGGGCAACGATACCGCGCTAAGCGGCACAAACTCGTTTTCGTGCAAAACCACGCGCTTGGTTCCGCGTAGTAATTGCCACCATTGCCTCGCGGAACCGATCACGATCAAGAGCACAAGAATCAGGAAAAAGACAGCCACGAACGCGTCGAACCGCCAGATCGTTGCCTGTCGAGCAAGATTAGCCGCTTTGACGGGATCGCTAAGCGTTGCCGCCTGACTCAAGAGTGATTGGGCACCGCTCAAGAACCCAAGCCTGGGATCCGATGAAAAAACTTTTAAGTAGCCCGCCGAAAACGTGACCGCGCACATAAAGCAAAGAGGCAACAAGGTCACAAAGAGATATTTGCTCTTTCGCATTTTGATCAAAAGCGTTGTGCCGAGACAAAGTGCGACCACCGATAGTAATTGATTGGCAAGTCCGAACAGAGGCCATAGCGAGTTAATGCCGCCAAGCGGATCGATAACGCCTTCGTATAAAAACCAGCCCCATGCGGCAACGAGCAGAATGCTGGAGAACAAATTCGCGCCCCACGAACGCGTATTTCCCAGGGGACGCCAAAGATTGCCGAGAAAATCCTGAAGTAAGAACCGTCCCACGCGTGTTCCCGCATCGATCGTTGTGAGAATGAACAGCGCTTCGAACATAATCGCGAAGTGATACCACAGAGCCAACGCAGTCGGTTTGCTGGAGACTCGCGCAAACATGTTTGCCATGCCAACCGCGAAAGTCGGCGCTCCCCCCGCGCGATTAAACATCGTGGATTCACCAAGATTCGTGGCGAGTCTTTGCATTTCTGTTTCGGTTATTGGAAAGCCTGCAGCAGAAACTTTTGCGACTACTTCAGTTGGCGCCCCTTTTGTGTTAATGGCGAAATACTCTCCGGGTTGAAGGACACACGCTGCGATCATCGCCATCAGCGCAACCATCATCTCGGTGACCATCGCGCCGTAGCCGATACTCCGTATGCGCGATTCACGCCTGATCATTTTTGGCGTCGTGCCGGAAGCAATCAGGGAATGAAATCCTGAGACTGCGCCACACGCGATCGTGATGCATACAAAGGGAAACACTGGGCCCGCAAAGACAAGACCGCTGCCATTAATGAATTTGGTGATTGCCGGCATTTGCAACGTCGGGTTGATCAGCACAACGGCACACGCAAGCAGTGCGACGGTGCCTAGTTTCAAAAAGGTGCTCAGGTAATCCCGCGGAGTCAGCAGCATCCATACGGGCAGGATGGACGCTGCAAGTCCATAAATCATGATGGCCCAGGCCAGCCATTTCTGGTCATGGCGAAAGCAGTGCTCGATGGCTGGGAAATGCGTTAGAAATTGTCCGCCCCATACACCAAATGCCAGGCCGAGCAGCCCGAATATGGTGATCGCCGTTACGCTCACTTTTCCGGTGCGTAAGCCCATCCCCATGATCAGCGCGATCGGAATCGTCGTAGCAATGGTGAAAACGCCCCACGGACTCTCTGCCAGAGCTTGCACAACGACTAGCGCCAGAACCGCCAGCAAAATAATCATGATCGCCAGGACGCTGACCAACGCCAGCAGACCAACTCCGCCTCCGATTTCTTCTCGCACCATTTGGCCGAGCGTGTTTCCGCCGCGACGGATCGAAGCAAAAAGCACGATCATGTCATGAACGCCACCGCCTAGCGTCGCGCCGATCAAGATCCAGAGCGTGCCTGGCAAAAAACCGAACTGCGCCGCCAGCACAGGTCCGACAAGTGGCCCGGGCCCAGCAATGGCCGCAAAGTGATGGCCGAAAACCATCCACCGGTTCGTGGGCACATAATCCTTATCGTCATTGTGCAGGACCGCCGGTGTCGCTCGTTCTTCGTTGAGCACAAGAACCTTTGTTGCCAGCCATTTGCTGTAAAAACGGTAGCTGATGGATAACGCGCAAAAGCCAGCGACAACGATCCAAAGCGCACTGATACGCTCGCCCTCAGACGACGCCAAAATCGCAACCGCCCAGGTGCCTAACGCGGCCACGCTGAACCAGAGCAGCTTTTTCCACAGGCTCATTGTTATTTGCAACTTAATTGAAATTGTTGCGCTCCGCTACAAGGTGTGATTCATCTTTAGGTGCGATTTCGACATAAAATACGAAAGCTTGTAGACGGCAGGAGTCTTGCCAGCGCGAGAAAGCACACGCTCAGGCTCCTTCGAACCGGTCGCTTCCCGCTTAATAAAAAGCGGGTTATCGAAACAATCGATCCGGTCGCTTTCGGACGGATTCGGAAGCGTTACGCAGTTGCGAATCCCGGTGCGGACTGGCCGAAATATCTGGATCTCGATCGTTGGATCCCAATTAATATCCGGCGAATTCGCCAGATCGAACTCGATTTATCCCGGCCCAGGCGCATCCTGGATCTGGGTTGCGGCGCGGGCTATTTTCTCTACATCGCTCAGCTGCTCGGCCATTCGGGAGTCGGCCTTGATATGGATCGCTTGTCCATGTTTCGAGAGGTTACGCGGTTGCTTGGTGTTCGCCGTATCGTTAAGCAAATCGGAGCCTTTCAATCTTTGCCCGATTTCGAAGAAAAATTCGATGTCATCACGGCTTTCATGATTTGCTTCAACAACCATAAAATGCCGGACCTGTGGAAGATTGCTGAGTGGGAATTCTTTCTGGACGACCTGGCAAAACATCTCACTCCGCGCGGCCGAGTGTGGCTCGAACTTAATCAGGAATACGACGGGACATTCTACACGCCTGAGTTAAAGGAATTCTTTCAAAGGCGTGGCGCCAGGATCAATCAGCAGAAAGTGATTTTCAGTTCAGGGATTCGCGCGCCTGCTTCAACTTTGTCAGTCGGTCGCTGAAATCTCTGACCCGCTGGCGATGCTCTTTAACGACCGTTGCGGGAGCGCGAGCGACAAAGGATTTGTTTTCCAATTTTTCCTCGACGTTGCGTAAGTCAGTTTCCAGTTTTGCGATTTCCTTATCCAGCCGTTGTTGTTCCCCTGCCCTGTCAGAGACGGCCATCGTCAGCAATATCTCGCCTAATGGTGTGACAGCGACCGGGTTTCCGGGCTGCGCTTGATATTTCGGATCGAGCTGCACTTCCTCAGCATTCAATAAGCGGGTCAACGTGGAAAGATCGCTGGAAAGTAATTTCTCATTCGTGCGTAAAATAAAACATATCTTCTTGTTTGACGGAACCTTGGACTCTGCTTTGAGATTCCGTCCAGCCTGCACGGTTTGATAAATAGATGCCACAAGCTGTCGCCGAGCCTGAAGATCGGAAACCTGATCCAAAGCGGCCTTTTCGGGTGACTCAGCAAATTGAATCGAACCGATCCCGAAGCCGAGCAATGACCAAAGTTCCTCGCTGATGTACGGCATGAATGGATGCAATAATCGTAACGTCGCCGAAAGAACAAAGTCCATTACTGCCAACGCAGATTTCTTCTTTATTTCATCCTCGCCAAAGATATCTGTTTTCGCCGCTTCCACGAACCAGTCGCAATAATCGCTCCAGACGAAATCGTAAAGGCGCTGTGCGACTGTGTTGAATTGATATTCGCGGTAAGCGACGTCGATTGCGTCGATCGTCTCGTTCAGGCGCGCGAGCAACTCTAACGCGTAGATCGATAGCGTCTGCTTGTCGATCTGTGGCGCAGGCTCACTCGGCCCATGCATTTGCCGGAACCGGGAAACATTCCAAAGTTTCGTCGCGAAGTTTCGGCCTTCTTCGATTTGTTTTTCGTCGAAGCGAATATCCTGGCCCCTCGGAGCAATACGCATTAGTCCAAAGCGCAACCCATCTGCGCCATATTTGTCGATCAGTTCAAGCGGATCGGGCGAATTGCCCAATGACTTCGACATCTTCCGCCCGAGTCTGTCGCGGATGAGCCCAGTGAAGTAAACGTCGCGGAAGGAAATATTGTCCTCAACACGATCCGATTTACCCGGCATGAATTCCAGGCCGGCGATAATCATGCGCGCCACCAAAAAGAAAATAATGTCGGGCGCAGTTACCAGCGCACTGGTCGGATAAAACTTCTTCCGCGTTTCAATATCCATGGTCTCATAAGCCCACAGCCACGAAGAAAACCAGGTATCGAGCGTGTCCGGATCCTGAATCCAGTTCTCCGCATCCGGCGGAGGCTCAACACCAACGTAGATTTCGGATTTGTCTTTCCGGTACCAGGCCGGTATCCGGTGCCCCCACCAAACCTGTCGGCTGATACACCAATCGCGGATGTTCTCGAGCCATTGCGCATAAACTTTTTCCCAATGCTCGGGAAAGAACCGGATCAAGTGATCACGCACCACCGCCAATGCTTCTTTGGTTTTGGGATACCGCAGGAACCACTGTTCGCTGAGACGCGGTTCGATTGGCACATCACTGCGATCGCTGAATCCAACATTGTTTTCGTGCGGCTCCGTTTTCGCCAGCGCTCCCCTCGCCTCCAATAATTCCGCTGCTTTGTTCCGCGCCTGGAACCGCTCGAGTCCATCCAACTCCGGAACAGACGGGCAATTGATGCGCCCATCGGAATGCAGGACGTCAACAACTGGCAGCTTATGGCGCTGACCAATCTCGAAATCGAGCGTGTCATGGGCAGGCGTCACTTTCAACACGCCGGTGCCGAATTCTGGATCAATTGCTTCGTCGGCAATGATGGGAATCTTCTCACGAGCGAGGGGCCGCCACACGTGTTTGCCCAGGAGATTTGCGTATCGCTTGTCGCCCGGATGAAAAGCCATCGCGGTGTCCGCCATGATTGTTTCGGGCCTGGTCGTTGCGACTTCCAAAAAACGTCCTGGTTCCTCCACGATTTCGTAGCGAACAAAATAGAGATTTCCCTTCTGCGGTTTGGAAATCACCTCTTCATCTGAGACCGCCGTTTGTGCGGCAGGATCCCAATTGATCATGCGCCGGCCGCGGTAAATCAGTCCCTTATTGTAGAGATCGACAAAAACTTTTTGGACGGCCGTGACGTAAGCCGCATCAAGAGTGTATCGCTGACGCGACCAATCGCACGAGCACCCCAAACGCTTGAGCTGTTCGATGATGATGCCGCCATGTTTGTCCTGCCACTCCATCACGCGGCGGAGAAATTCTTCGCGCCCCAAATCACGGCGCGTTACTCCTTCGTTTTTGCGAAGCCACTTCTCGACCGCTGTTTGTGTAGCGATGCCGGCATGATCCATACCTGGCAACCAGAGCACTTCGAAGCCCTGCATCCGCGCCCGCCGGGCGAGAATATCTTGAATGGTGTCGTTAAGAACGTGTCCGAGCGTAAGCATCCCGGTGATATTCGGCGGTGGCATTACGATAGAGAACGGCGGCTTCGGCGAATTCGCGTCCGCAACGAAATCGCGATTTTCCATCCAGCGCTGATACCATTTCGGTTCAACCAGTCTTGGATCGTATCTTTTCGGCAGCTCAGCCATCGCGATCAATCATCCAAAGCCCGAGCGGGTTTGCAAATCGGCGGCGTGCCCGGCACGTCGCCGTGTCACGTGCTTGCATCGTGCTGAGCTAACCGCCACCTTCCCGCTGCATGAGTGATTCGCGCCCCATCGGCGTTTTTGATTCCGGCATCGGTGGACTGACCGTAGTCAAGGCGCTTCACGATTTGTTGCCAGACGAAAATATTGTTTATCTCGGCGACACGGCACGGGTTCCCTACGGCCCAAAAAGCCCGGAAACCGTGCAGCGCTACGCCACCGAATTGGCAGGAATGCTGATGCTGAAAAACGCAAAAGCATTGGTTGTTGCCTGTAACACCGTTTCATCAGTGGCGCTGCCGTTGCTAACAGAAAAATTTCCGGTGCCCGTGATTGGGGTGATCGAGCCGGGAGCACGAGCTGCATTACAGGCGACACGCAACCGGTGCATCGGCGTGATCGGGACCCGTGCGACGATCCGTAGCGGCGCGTATGAAAAGGCGTTGCGTGCTGACGACGACAGCGTGCTTGTGAGCAGTCGGGCCTGTCCTTTGCTCGTTCCGTTAATCGAAGAGGGATTGCTCAACGACGATGTAACGGACCAAATAATCATGCGCTATCTCGAACCGTTGCTTGCAGATGGGATTGATACACTGGTGCTTGGTTGTACGCATTATCCGCTGCTCACAAACGCGATTGCGCGAGCAGTAAAACGCCAGATCCTTCTGGTCGATTCCGCGCAAAATTGTGCGCGCGCAGTCGAAGAAATCTTGGATCAAAACTCACTTCGCGCGGCGTCGCCAAACCGCGGCGAGCTGCATGTTGCGCTTACGGACGCGGCCGATAATTTCCTCAACGTCGCGCGCGACGCGCTCCAGTTGCGCTTCGGTGAGGTCGAGCTGCAACCTTTGCCGTAGATTTTACCAAAATCTTGGCCACAAGATCGTAGGAGTGGTCGATCATTTTTCGCAACTCGGCGTCAGGAATACCGCTCTCAATCTCTACACTGTTCCAGTGCTTCTTATTCATGTGATAACCCGGCGTGACTTGCTCGTAACGATCGCGCAGATCTAGAGCCAAATCAGGATCGCATTTGAGGTTCGCGATTGTCGGCACTTCATCGAGAGCCGCCAGCGCGAACATTTTATCGCTAACCTTAAACACCAGGACGTCAGGCCCGAATGGCGTCCCCTCAGTTGCGCTAGGTTTGCTCAGGCAATATTCGCGAAACTGAGTGAGATCCATCAGGCGAGCCGGGCGCGCAAGATTGCGGGTAGATCATGAATTGCGATGCGCTCTTGTTTCATCGAATCGCGATCGCGCAAGGTAACGGTATCGCGCAGCACAACATCCCGTTCGCCGAGTGTTTCAAAGTCGACGGTTACTCCGAACGGAGTGCCAACTTCATCCTGACGCCGATACCGGCGGCCGATTGCACCGCTCTCGTCATAAAACACGGTCATGTGCGGACGCAAAAGGCTCACAATCTCTTTTGCTTTTGCAACGAGTGGCTCCTTATTTTTTAGCAGCGGAAAGATCGCGCATTTAATAGGCGCCATTCGTGGATGGAAGCGCAGAACAATTCGCGTCTCCATTTTTCCTTTTTCGTCCGGGGCCTGATCTTCTGAATACGCCTCACAGATCAGCGCGAGCACTGTGCGGTCAACTCCTGCGCTGGGCTCCACAACGTGCGGGACAAAGCGTTGCTTCGTTTCCTCATCAAAGTATTCCAGCGATTTCCCGCTCGCCTTTTGATGTTGCGACAAGTCGTAATCTGTCCGGTACGCAACCCCTTCGAGTTCTTGTCGCCCAAAAGGAAAATCATACTCGATGTCGTACGTGCCTTTAGAATAGAAGGCGCGCTCTTCGTCGGGAACGGTCAGAACATGCAGGTTGTCCCGCGAGATCCCGATGTTTTCGTAAAACCTCAGGCGTTCTTCCTTCCAGTATTCGAGCAATTCCATCCCCTGCTCCGGTCGACAAAAATATTCGAGCTCCATTTGTTCGAACTCACGTGACCGGAACGTAAAATTGCGTGGATTAATCTCGTTGCGAAACGCTTTGCCGATCTGTGCGATGCCGAATGGCAGTTTCTTGCGCGAGACTTCGAGAATGTTTTTGAACTGCACAAAGATGGATTGTGCTGTTTCAGGACGCAGATAGGCGATGGA
>DASXMV010000120.1:0-1873 GCA_036495465.1 Candidatus Udaeobacter sp.
CGTGCAAAGCCCGGCCTGCGCCAAGAGACCGTGCAATGAACGAAACGCCTTGATAAAGTTTCACGTGCGATCCGATCTTGGTGGTCTCGCCAACGACAACGCCCGTGCCGTGATCGATAAAAAAGTGCGAACCGATTTCCGCTCCAGGATGGATATCGATCCCAGTGCGGCTATGGGCCCATTCAGTCATGATACGCGGAATTAGAGGAACTTCGCTGTACAGCAGGTGCGCCATGCGATAAATGGCAATGGCCTCCAGCGCGGGATACGCGAGAATGATTTCCTCGTAACTCCTTGCAGCGGGATCACCCTCGTAGGCGGCGTCAATGTCCGTCCAAAGCATCCTTCGCACCGAGGGCAACTGCTTCAAGAATACGCTCAAAACCTTTTCTGCCTTTGTTTCCGTGGCTTCATCCGGCGGGATTTTGCCGAGGCTCCGGCAAATTTCTGTTTTCAATCGGGCGTGTAGGTTCCTGATCCGAACGCGGGTTCTATCTGCCAAATCTTCAGAACTCACCAAGGCTTCGCTACGAAAGCCGGGAAACATCAGGCTCAACAATTCGGCACACGCCGCTTCGACTGCGAGGCGAGACGGGAGCGTCGCTGCGGCGTCGAGATAATTGATGCCACCTGTTTCGCCGTAAGTCTGAAGCAGTTCCTCAACCGCGTCGCGGTTCGTTGAGTCCATCACCAAATATGCCCCTCCTCGTAGGTGAAAAAAAGCGAAACTATCGGGACGAGTCGGCACTAGTGTAGCTTCGAAATTGTCAGATGAGCGCGCGGCTTAACGATTATGGTTACGATTTGCCACGTGAACTAATCGCGCAGCGGCCTCCGGACCACCGCGAGGATTCTCGAATGATGGTGTTGCGTCGCGGCGCAAAGACGATCGAACACCGTCGATTTGGCGACTTCAAAACATTTTTGCAAGCCGGCGATCTCGTCGTTTTGAACGATACACGCGTCGTGCCTGCCCGATGGTTCTCGGACGATGGCGCGATTGAGTTCTTGTTTCTGGAACGTCTCGGCCCAAAACGATGGAAATGCCTGGTTAAACCTGGCCGCAAGATGCGGGTTGGCTGCACCACTACGATCAATCGTTCGGCGTTGCGTGTGGAGGACAGCACACCTGACGGCGAGCGCATCGTCGAGTTAAGCGACGACATCGATCTTTATTCCGGCGGATCGATGCCATTGCCACCTTACATTCGACGGGAAAGTGACGTTCAAGATGCAGCGCGTTATCAGACCGTTTTTGCGCGCACACCAGGCGCACTCGCAGCCCCCACCGCGGGACTTCATTTTACTCCAGAGATTTTAAACGATATCCCGCACGCATTTGTGACCTTGCACGTTGGAACCGGCACATTCCTGCCTGTGCGCTCAGAGGACATTACGGAGCATCGTATGCATACTGAGAGTTTTTCGGTCTCGCCTGAGGCGGCGGCGGCAATCAATACGGCCACACGAACCGTAGCCGTAGGCACGACTGTAGTGCGCGTGTTAGAATCGGCCAGGCGCGAGCATCGAAAACTGATCGCCCAGCACGGGTCCACAGACATTTTCATTTATCCGCCATATCAGTTTCAAGCCGTCGATGTTCTGCTCACGAATTTTCATTTGCCGCGCTCGACCTTGCTGATGCTGGTAAGCGCGTTTGCCGGCCGCGAATTTTTGCTAACGGCCTATCAGGAGGCGATTCGTGAGTATTACCGTTTTTACAGCTATGGCGATTGCATGTTGATCCTATAGCGTTGCCACAATCGGGATTGTGCTATTGTCCGCCAAATGCCCGAGCAACCCAGAGGCGAGCTGGTTATTCAAACGATTGCCATGCCCAAAGACACCAATCCAAACGGGGATATTTTCGGCG
>DASXMV010000121.1:0-3768 GCA_036495465.1 Candidatus Udaeobacter sp.
TCGCCGCCACTTGAGGGTTGGCAAAACAACGACATTGCATGTTCCGATTGCATGCACAAGCAAACGCTAAGGACACCGGGAGCTTTGCGACATCCGTTCATGCGAAGGTATCCGGCAAGGAAGTGGCAATCGAAAAGGTACCGCGAATCTCGGAGCAGGACGTTATCGCCTTTTATCCGTATGCGGGTGCGAACGGAACTTTTGGTGCGTTGTTCCAGCTCGACGAACATGGACGAATCGCCCTGGATACCTTGAGTATCGAACGCAGAGGCACCTTGCTTTTTGTGTTTATCAATGGCCGGCCGATTACGGAACTCGAAATCGACAAACGCGTTTCCGACGGAAAAATCTACATTCCGTCGGGACTGACCTCTGCGGATATCGAATTGATGAAAAAGGATTGGCGCATGATCGGGCAACGGAAACGATAGAGAGCCTACTGAGAGCTTACTGGAGTTTCTTGTGCCGCAACAGCCTGCCAACTTCCATGACGATACACGAAAACATCTGTAAACCGGATGCGCATTACAACGCGGCCGTCATTTTCCTTGATCTCGTTCAAACCGCGGGCAATCGCCATTGCCCCATGGAGCTGAACTTCGATGTCCTGCAAATGCTGTGAATATGAACGCGCTGCCACCAACTCTTTCAGCACCTGGGCTTTCGTGCGCAGCTTCCCTTTCCAACTGGAATCCAAGAAATCGTCCGCAAGAATCTTGTCGAGCGTTGAGCGGTCATGCTCGACCAACGCTCGCAACCACTCGTTCTCAATGTCGAGTATCGTTTGTTTATTTTGACCTTGAAGAGGCACGTCACGACTGAATGCCAACGCCGGAAAAATCGATAATGCCAGCACGAACGACACAAGAAATCCCTTTAACCCTTTCACCAATGTTCCTTACCAACACGCACGATACGTGAATCTTGGTTTGAAAATAATATTCTTCATCACCACTTTGATCAGCTCTGCAGCAATAGGACAGAGTCAGACGCTCGATCTCGCTTTGCCAACAGACAATGACGCCTTGTTTTCGGGCGACGGCGCCGCGTTTTACCAATACATCGAACGCAACTTTAAAGGGGCACGATCGACTCCGTGGGAAGGCGGCCAATACGGTTTTGTGCGCGATCCCACTGACACTGCAGCTGGGACTGTTTACACGCGTTTTCACGAAGGGATCGATATTCGCCCTCTTCGCCGCGACGAGCACGGTGAGCCGCAGGATGAGGTACGCGCCATTGCTGACGGAAAAGTGGCACACGTGAATCCTGTTCCCGGGTACTCCAACTACGGCAAATACATCGTCATTGAGCATCGCTGGGGAGGATCAAACTATTACAGTCTATATGGGCACCTGAGCTCGATCCGCGTCCATCCAGGCGAGACGGTAAAGCGCGGCCAACCTATCGCGGTAATGGGACATACCGGAACAGGACTAAACCGGGAACGCTCGCATCTTCATTTGGAATTGAACCTGATGTTTAGTCGTGAGTTTGAATCCTGGTACAACACATTCTTTAGAAATGATCCGAATCACAATGGCATTTACAACGGCATGAATCTCGCCGGTGTCGATATCGCGCGGTTATATCTTGCACTGCATAAGAATCCCTCATTGACCATTCCAGAATTCCTCGGTCACGAAGAAACGTTCTACAAAGTGACCGTTCCTAAAGCGCGGCATTTCGACTTGCCAAAACTTTATCCGTGGATGCTCATGACTGGGAGCCGAAATGAAAAATCCCAGGAGGTCTCTTTTGCACAATCGGGCGTGCCTCTAAAAATAGAATCGAGCGATAAACAGGTGACACAGCCCGAGCTGAGTTACGTCAAGAAAAGCTCCGTCGATTATTCCTACCTCACCCGGGACATTGTTTCGGGGCGCGGCGCGAATGCGCATCTTTCAGATTACGGACGCCAATTGATGCGGCTCCTAACTTGGCCTGATTGAACTAAGCCACCCTGTGCGAAGCGCGACGTATGCGCTCAACAGGATGTCGGCCTGCGTTGCGCGAGCGCCACTCCATGCGGTATCGCTCCCTGGATAAATCCGAGACACTCGACGGCGCCGCTCGGTTTTCCTGGAAGAGCGATTACGAGGGACGAATCAACAATCGCCGCGAGACTGCGCGAGAGAATTGAATTTGGGGTAATCTTCATTGATTCCGCGCGCATCACTTCACCAAAGCCTGGCAACTCCACGCGCATAATTGCGCGAATCGCTTCCGGGGTAACGTCTCGCGGTCCCACGCCTGTGCCGCCAGTTGTCAAAATTAAGCCGCAGCCCTGCTGTGAAAATGAATGAATTGTCTGCTGAATCCGTTCTGCGTCGTCGGGAACAATAGCTTCCGAAAGAACCTGCCATCCTGCCTTTTGGGCCACCTGCCTCAATGCGGGCCCACCAAGGTCCTGATAATCACCAGCACTGGCACGATCCGAGATAGTGATGAGGCCGACGTGAATTTGCATTTTGCTGTCGCGTCGTCTCTATGAGCGACGACGACGTTCGCTTCGGCGATCATAGCCCTTCCGAACGGCGCGTTTCGTCTTTTCGATCAAACGCACGTTTGAAATTTCCATTTCTTTATCCACCGCTTTGCACATGTCGTAGATCGTGAGCAGAGCCACAGTGACGCCAACAAGCGCTTCTATCTCCACGCCGGTTTGCGCAATCGTCTTGGCGGTACATTTCACCTCTGCTCCGTTCGCCGATGTGACAATGTCGATCTTGACTTCGCCGAGAGGAAGGGTGTGACAAAGCGGAATGAGTTGCGCGGCTTGCTTCGCGGCCTGGATACCCGCAATTCGCGCCGTCGCAAAGACGTTCCCTTTCGCGATTTTATCTTTCGCAATCAACTCGATCGTCTCCCGTCGAAGCTGAATCTTTCCAACCGCAACCGCTCTTCTGCTACTTATCGGCTTGCCCGAGACATCAACCATTTTGGCTCTGCCATCACTACCAATGTGAGTGAGTCGTCGCATTTTTCGATCCTTGTCATTCTGATCCCGCAGTCGCGGGACAAGAATCTCTGACCAATTCCTTTTTCTGGGAACCATGATCGGGATGTTTCGCTTGGCTCAGCATTACATCGATAAGGATGCTCAGCCGCCAATGGCGATCATTCGGCGGTTTGGCTGATAGTTCTTACGAAAGTCGTGTTGTTCAGGCTTTCGATCGACCACATCAAGAAAGAATTGCTTGAGCTCTTGATCGGTAGCCCCAGCCCGAAGCGGTTTCATGATGTCGAACTCCAGATAGCTGCCGAGACACGGACGCAATTTCCCGTCGCATGTGAGACGAAGCTTGTTGCAATTTTCGCAGAAATGGAGGTTGGTCATCGCTCCGATAAAACCGATGCGCTGCTGGCGTCCGGGAATTTGATAATACGTTGCGGGACCATTCGTTCGAAATTCAACCTCGGGAATCAATGTTCCGTAATATGACTCGATGATTCTCTTCGCCTCGTTGACCGACAGGAAATTTCCCTCGTCGAGCACTTCCGTTGTACTCACTGGCATCATCTCGATGAAGCGGAGAATCAGATTGCGACGCGCTGCGAATTGTATTAGTGGAATTAATTGATCCTGGTTTCTGCCGCGCATTAGGACGGTATTCAACTTCAACTGCTCGAAGCCTGCGGCTATGGCCGCATCGATCCCACGAAGAACTTGTTCATGAAAATCGCGACCAGTAATTTGCGAATAGACTGCTCGATCCAATGTATCGAAAGAAATATTAAGCGATTCCACACCTGCGGCGCGCAAGA
>DASXMV010000122.1:0-21531 GCA_036495465.1 Candidatus Udaeobacter sp.
TGAAATCCAAACATCTTGTTCAGCATGTTCGTGGGGAATGTGCTGAGCGCGGTGTTGTACTCCTGCACGGCGCTGTTGAAATTGTTTCGCTCTACCGAAATGCGATTCTCTGTTCCCTCGAGCTGCGCCTGCAAATTCTGAAAACTTTCCGTCGCGCGGAGTTGCGGATAATTTTCGCTCACCACCAGCAACCGTGAAAGCGCGTTGCTCAGTTGCCCCTGCGCCTGTTGGAATTCTTCCAGCTGCTTCGCGTCCGTCGGCGCCTTATTTGGATCAAGCTGGACGCGGCCGACACTGGCGCGTGCATTCGTCACCTCAGTTAGCGTCGATTTTTCGAAATTGGCCGCGCCCTGCACCGTATTAACCAGGTTCGGAATCAAATCGGCGCGCCGCTGATAGACTGATTGCACATCGGCCCATTTCTTATTCACATTCTGCTCGAGAGCGACGAGTCGGTTATAAGTGCCGCAACCAGTCAGGCCGTGCAGCACTACTAACGCGATGATCAACCCGGCGCAT
The DNA here is from genome assembly GCA_036495465.1 of Candidatus Udaeobacter sp. Classification (GTDB taxonomy): domain Bacteria; phylum Verrucomicrobiota; class Verrucomicrobiia; order Chthoniobacterales; family UBA10450; genus Udaeobacter. Next base: position 520 of record DASXMV010000122.1, read on the forward strand.
CTCGACGTGAGTGTCTTCATAAGTGCGATGGTTCAGTAATTGCACAGGCAAGTCAACTCCCATCGCGGAAACGTTCGCTTCATGAACGCCAATGGCGTGCCTACAGGCCCAAAATTAGTCGCAGGAAGTGCGCGTCGGAGAATCTTGCGTTTGAGCCCTGGCGCACAATGATCGCTTTCAGCGAGGGAATAACGAACAGTCGCTGATAACCCGAGCCAAGGGCCACTACCATGTCTGGAGGCGCGTCTTTGCAAATACAAACATTTGTCCACTCCGCGCTTTGCCATGGCAAATCCAGCATGCGTTCCATGTCGGCCTCCCGGCCGCCTGGTGCCTGTTGATTTAACCAAAATGTGAGGCCATACGACGGGTTTGCGGACGAACCGGAAAATGCTTCTCGCAATACAGCCGCAGGGACAATTTGGCGGCCGTGATAACTTCCTTGTCCGAGCACCAGCTCGCCAAGGCGTGCCCACTCCCTCGCGGTCAATTCGAATCCCGTTGCGGGCAGCGGGTTCCCGCGAGCGTCCTTTTTGTAGTTAAGCCGGCTGAGGCCAAGCCGATTGGCTACCCGCGCTTCGAAATAGCCGATCACGCTGCGTTCCTTTAGTTTTCGACGCAGCAGCTCCGAAAAAATCTGCACATGACTTGGTCCGTAAATAAAAGCCCTGCCTGGTTCAGCAATGACAGGTAACTGGATAGCCATTGCATTTCGGTCGCGGATCGATGGGCGCTGAAGACGGGAGGCGGCTTCAATACCATCGGTCTGGCTCAGTAACTCACGGATAACGATCCGCGATTTGCGCGGGTCGCCTTTCCATTCGGTGATTGTATCCGCAACCGGGTCGTCCAGTTTGAACAATCCGTCCCGAACCGCGGCGAGCGCCGCGATTCCCCAAAAACTTTTTGTGCCACTAAAGATCGGCCATCTTCCACGTGCCGATCCGCCGTTGGCATAATGCTCAAAAATGGTCCGGCCATTTTGCAAGACGAGCACTGAAACGCCGCGCTTGCTTTCAGAATATTTTGCTGCGCGCGCGCAATCAGTCTGCTGAATTTCAGTGCCGGCTGATGCCGATGTCGCAACCGCAAGAACGAAGAAGCCAATTTGTGCGAACCATGAATGTGAAAAGCCGGTCATCCGTGGATCGCTATGCCAATACTCCAACGCCTATGATCCCGACGTTGTAGCCCCGGTCGATGAATCCGAGGACCCGGCATCGGTTGGAACACGCGCCTTAGGCAAATGGCGCGTGCGCAATTCTTCGACATTTGGCAATTCATCCAGGTTCCGAAGTCCAAAATGATCGAGAAAAAATTGCGTGGTTTCGTAAAGAAGCGGGCGCCCGGGAATTTCGGCGCGTCCGGCGATTTTGACCAGGCCGCGTTCCATTAATGTTTGCAGCACAGCGTCGATGTTGACGCCCCGAACTGCTTCAACGTCCGCACGCGTAATCGGCTGGCGATAGGCAATGATGGCGAGCGTCTCCAGCGCAGGCGCACTCAGTCGAGCCGGTTTCGGCGCGGGAAAAAGCTGGCGCACCCACTGAGCGTATTTCGGATCAGTAGCAAATTGCCAGCCATCCGCGCGTTCATTCAGCTGAAATGCCCGCTGTTGCTCTATACATTCGACTTTCAATTGTTCGAGCGCGGCGGAAACCTCTGCTACAGTTACTCGAGCGAATTCGTTAGGCGAAAATTCATCTTCCGCGCCGGCTGCCTTGAGGGCGTCCGTCAATTCACGGGTTGAAAGAGGTTTTTGTGCGCTAAATAGAAGCGCTTCGATTACTTGGGATAACGTCATGTATCGTAAACGTGCTACGCTCCTATCTCGCTCCGTATGGCATCAGCGATTCGATCCGCCTGTTTATCGATTTTCTCCAGCTCCCGGCCTTCAATCAGTAAACGAATCTTTGGTTCAGTGCCCGAATAACGCAGAAGGACGCGGCCTTTCCCCGAGAGCTCTTTCTCCGCGTCGCTTATCAATTTCATCACCGTGTTCAACTCGGCCAGTGGGCGTTTTTCTTTCACCATCAAATTGCGCTGGGCCTGCGGATATTTCTCCAGACACGCCTTCAGTTTGCTCAATGGTTGACCTGTCTTATGCATAATGCAGAGAACCTGGAGCGCGCTGATGATGCCATCCCCGGTGGTCGTAAAATCGCGGAAGATAATGTGACCGCTTTGTTCTCCGCCAAGGTTGAGTTTTTGCCGCGCCATCTCTTCGATGACATAGCGATCCCCCACTTTTGTCCGCAGCACTTTGCCCCCTTTTGCGGCGAGCGTCTCATCCAGACCAAAATTACTCATTACAGTAGCCACCACCGTATTTTGCTCCAACCGACCGGCCCCTAAAAGATCGAGCGCCGCGATCGCGAGAATCTCGTCGCCGTCGACAATCTCACCGTCTTCGTCACACAAAAGCACGCGATCGGCATCGCCATCGTGTGTAATACCAACATCAGCGCCGCTGATTTTCACAATCCGCTGGATTTCATCCGGGTAAATGCTGCCGCAACCGTCATTGATGTTCATCCCGTTCGGTTGGTTGTGCGCTACGGCAACCTCAGCCCCAAGCTCGCGCAGGACGCAAGGCGTCGATTTGTAAGCCGCGCCGTTGGCCACGTCCACAGCTACTCGCATTTCCTCAAGCGACATGCCACGCGGAAAACTTGCCTTGGCAAATTCGACATAACGACCGAGCGCGTCATCGATGCGTGTTGCGCGTCCGATCTTGTTGGCCGTTGGCCGAATCGAATCGATCTCGCCGGTAAAAACGAGCTGCTCGATTCTGTCTTCAATTTGGTCATCGAGCTTGTAACCATCGTGCCGGAAAAATTTGATGCCGTTGTCCTGATAAGGATTATGAGAGGCGGAAAGAACAATCCCTGCGTCCGCTCGCAGCGACCGCGTGATGTAGGCGACGCCCGGGGTGGGCAGAGGTCCGATGACAAGAACATCGACTCCGAGCGAAGTGATGCCGGCGACCAGCGCGTTTTCGAGCATATACCCGGAAAGCCGGGTGTCTTTGCCCAACACGATCTTGGGCCGCGCGCCCGCCGGAGTCTTCCGCGGATTTAACTGGGTAAAAACATACGCGGCTGCGCGCCCCAATTTCAGTGCGGTTTCAGCAGTGACTGGCTCCACGTTTGCCACGCCGCGCACGCCATCTGTTCCAAAAATTCTCTTTTCGGTCACCGGCTAATTGAAACGCTCGAAAGCTGATTCGTAAACGGCAAAATTCATAAACAATAGGTTCGCGGCCATCCGCTCGATAACAAGTTGCAGGCCGCGAGATTGGGGCGACTCTTTAAGTTTAATCGCAGCGTGGACGCGAATGCCGAGTCTCGTGGAAAAAAAGAACTCCCCTCAGAGGAGATGTCAAAAGAGTTCGGCGATTACGAATTGCTGGAGGAAATCGGACGTGGTGGTCAAGGAGTAGTATTCCGCGCATGGCAACGAAGTCTTAGCCGGACGGTCGCAATAAAGATCATCGGCGCTGGTAAGTTTGCCACTGAAGCACACCTGAGACGTCTTCGCAGGGAAGCAGAAGCGGCGGCCCATCTCAATCATCCGGGAATCGTTCCAATTTACGAAGTCGGCGAGCGCGATGGGACTAGCTATTTCAGCATGCGCTTCGTTGAAGGAGATTCGCTCGACGAACTAGTCAGCCATGGGCCTATAGCGGCCCGCCAGGCCGCAGAGCTCATCGCCAAAGTCGCCCATACTGTGCACTACGCGCACGAACACGGCATTTTGCATCGAGATATCAAGCCCGGAAACATCTTGCTGGACGCAGACGGCGAGCCGCACCTGACTGATTTTGGGCTCGCCCGATTACTCGAACACGGGAGCACGGTTACGGGAACGAACGAGATAATGGGAACGCCGAGTTACATGGCCCCGGAACAAGCGTTAGGTAACAACGCAAGTGTCTGCAGGGGGACAGATGTCTATGGACTTGGTTCGGTCCTCTACGAGCTGCTTACCGCGCATCCGCCTTTTGCCGGTGAAACAGCGTATCAAACAGTTCGACTGCTTTTGGAGTCGGAGCCGCAGCAACCGCGCTCATGGAACCGGAAGATAGATCGAGATCTGTCCGATATCTGCTTGAAATGTTTGGAAAAAAATCCCCGATATCGCTACTCATCTGCACTGGAGCTGGCCGAAGATCTGGAACGCTGGCTGGATCACGAGCCCATCCTCGCAAAGCGCAGCGGGTTTTTCACGCACGCGCGAAAATGGGTGCAACGGAATCCAACAGTCGCGGCTTTGATCGCATTGTCCGTTGCACTCACAGCTGGTTTAGGAGCGATGATCTGGCAACGTGAATCGATTGGCCAAATACCTGCAGGAATTGCCGTTCTTCCATTTGAAAATCTGAGCGACGACAAAGAGGACGCCTTTTTTGCTGACGGCGTCCAGGACGATGTTTTAACCAAGCTGGCGAAAATCGCCGATCTCAAAGTGATCAGCCGAACGAGCGTAATGGGATATCGTGGCAAACGGGATGTGCGTCAGATTGGACGCTCGCTTGGTGTTTCGCATGTACTGGAAGGAACCGCGCGGCGCTCTGGCGGCAAAGTGCACGTCAACGCGCAGTTGGTGGACATTCGCTCCGACACGGGAGTCTGGGCAGACGGATACGAACGTGAGTTGAACGAGGCGTTCGCAATTCCAAGCGAGATCGCACAAAAAGTCGCCGAACGCCTCCATGCCAGGATTTCGACTACTGAGAAAGAGGACATTGAACGCAAACCGACTGCCGATCTGGCTGCTTTCGAACTCTACGCGCAGGCCAGGATTCTTCTTTCCGCACCAATCTTCAGCGCCACCGGAGACGCGAACTTGGTTCAGGCTGTCGATCTTCTGAATCAAGCGGTTACGCGCGACCGGGGATTTTTTCAGGCTTACTGTCAGCTCGCTTATGCCCACGATCTTCTGTACTTCCTTGGGCACGATCGCACCCCTGCGCGTCTAGCGATGGCGGAAGAGGCAATCGAAGCCGCGTCCCGGCTTTTCCCCGACGCGGGCGAAACCCACGTCGCGCGTGCGGAAAATCTTTATCGAGGACATCTGAATTACGGTAACGCTTTGGACGAACTGGAAGTCGCTGCTCGGTCACTTCCCAATGATCCGCGCATCTTCGAGCTGGAAGGCTACATCCAGAGACGTCAGGGACGATGGGAAGATGCCGTACGAAATCTCGAACGAGCCGCTGACCTGGATCCGCGCAACGTTTTTACTCTGCAGCAGCTTGCGCTGAGTTACCAACTGCTACGGCGTTATGCAGAGACCAAGTCCCTGTTAGACCGTGTATTGCTCATTGAACCAAATAACCTCGAGATAAAAGCAGCGCGCGCTTTCGTCGACCTTGATTGGAAGGCCGATACTCGGCCTTTACGTCGCTTCATCGATGAAATCAGAGCGACGAATCGTGGCGCGACAAAAGATATCGCTAACTACTGGCTTTTTTGCGCGCTCGCCGAGCGTGATGCCAATGGTGCAAAGGACGCCTTAGCCGCAGCAGGGGAAAACCCGATCACACTGGCTAACGAAAATGTGGTCTTCAATTCTCATTTTGCGGTTGGTGTTATTGCCCGGATGACTAACGATGAAGCCAGGGCCCGATCCGCGTTTGACGCCGCACGTCTGGAGCAGCAAACAATCGTCGACGCCCAACCAAATTACGGCCCCGCGCTATGCGTGCTTGGTTTGATTGACGCTGGTCTTGGCCGGAAAGATGAAGCACTTCGCGAAGGCTCCCAGGCCGCTGATTTCCTTCCCCTAACAAAGGACGCAGTTGGAGGCGGAGAAATAGTCAAGTATCTGGCAATGATCGCTGCATGGGTTAACGAAAAGGATCTCTCTCTTGCGCAGCTTAAGATTGTGACTGATCGGCCCAGCTCGATCAGCTATGGCCAATTGAAACTATTGCCTTTTTGGGATCCACTGCGGGGCGATCCGCGCTTCGAGAAAATTATCGCTTCTATGGTGCCAAAATAACTGGAAGGCGACTTTGGCTTCCTTACCGGAATCGCTTTTTAATTTTATGAACCCAGCTCTTTCGAAGCCTTGGCCGGGTTCATTTCTTTGATTTTTCGATGCAAAGTACGGCGGCTGATGCCGAGCTTTTTGGCTGCCGAAGTTACGTTCCCGTTCGTAGCAGCAAGCGCCTGAGCAATTAACTTTTTCTCTGTCTCGTGTAGATCCAACGGGCTCGCCTTGTTCCCGAAAGCCGGCCCTGAAACGCTTTGCGGCAACTTCGCTCTTGCTGACTGTCGCACAGCCATAGGCAGATCGCGCAACGTAATCTTCGGCCCTGTCGCCATCACGACGCCATGTTCGATCGCGGTGCGCAACTCCCGAACATTGCCCGGCCAGTCATAGCTCAGCAACGCGTCCATGGCATCCGGAGTCAGATCAACAAGTGGTTTGTCATTCACTTTGCAAAAGTGACGCAAGAATCCGCGCACCAGAATCGGGATATCATCTTTTCGTTCGCGCAACGGCGGCATGGTGATGCGAACTACGTTGAGCCGAAAATAGAGATCGTCGCGGAATTTTCCTTCGCGCACGAGTTGCTCGAGATTTTTGTTCGTGGCTGCAATGATTCGCACATCTGCGCGCAACGTTTGATTGCCTCCAACCCGTTCAAAGGCGCGGTCCTCACTCATAACACGCAATAATTTCACCTGGATGGTCGGGTCGATCTCAGCGATTTCGTCCAGGAAAATCGTGCCACCGTTGGCCTGTTCGAAACGGCCGATGCGCCGTTCGTACGCCCCGGTGAATGCGCCTTTCTCGTGACCGAACAGCTCGCTCTCCAAAAGTTGTGGAGACAGCGCCGCGCAATGTACGGCCACAAATTTTGCTTTGTTGCGCCGGCTTAAATTATGAATGGCGTGTGCAGCCAACTCCTTGCCTGTACCGCTTTCGCCTTCAATGAGCACATTGGCCGATGAAGGCGCAACTTGCCGAATAGTGTCGAGCACTTCATGCAACGCTCCCGAATCCCCCCAGATGTTCTCGAGACCGTAGCGTTCATCCACTTGTTCTCGCAACGCGCGATTTTCCTGTTCGAGTTTGCGGCCTTGCACCGCTCGCGCAATCAGCAATTCAACCTTATCGAGATTGAGTGGTTTGGTCACAAAATCATAAGCGCCGCGCTTCATCGCTTCCACTGCCAAATCGACCGAGCCATAGGCAGTCATCATGATGCAAACTGGCGGACGCGGCATTTTCAGCGCGCGATCGATCAAGGTCATTCCATCTTCGTTACCAAGACGGAGATCAGACAGGAGCACATCGACCTGTTCGCGATCTAGCACATCAACCGCGCCCGTAACATCGGGGGCGACGTACACGTCGTAATCGTTCTCGAGCAAACTTCGTAACCCGTCGCGAGTATGCTTCTCGTCATCAACGATAAGAACGGTGGGCTGTAGATCCATTCGGGTTAGCCAGTTAGACGGTCGGTTTGCATTGCTCTTTATCTTTAATTTTTTGTAACGTTTTTCACTACTTTAACAAGTCGCGGCGCCTTCGGATTTTCATCGTCGACACGTTCAGGCTTCGCATCGCAGACAAAGCCCCACAGTCAAAGAAATATAGCCATACGGGGGAAATGATGTATTCTCGCCGCCGGTGCACCAGCGGATTCTCCACGGTCTAGTGTCCATTTTTCTCGCTGGTTGCCCAACGGCTTTCGCCGCTGAAGAGTCCCTTAGCACCGACGAATACTGGAAGCTTTCGAACCAAGAAAAAAACGTTACCATCTACAGCCGCCCGCGCCCGGGTTCGCCGCTCAAGGAATTCAAAGCTGTCGGCTCAATCGACGCTCCCACGTCTGTTGTGAGCGCAGTGATCGACGACTTCCTGAACTATCCCAAATTCATGCCATACACGACCGAATGCCGACTAATCAAACGGGACGGCGATTCAATCGTTGGATATCAGAGACTTTCGCCCAAAGTTTGCGCTGACCGCGATTACACATTGCGGGTTTGGAAGAAATCATGGCCCTCAAGCGATGGTTTAGTTTTTATGAGTCGTTGGTCGCCGGCCAACGAACTCGGGCCGCCTGAAAAGAAAGGCGTCGTGCGCGTAAAACTTTGTGAGGGGAAATGGCTACTCGAGCCCGATGGCGCGACAAAAACTCGCGCTACTTATTTCATTTACACGGACACCGGAGGTTTTATTCCCTCTTTCATTGCCAATCGTGTTAGCGTGACAGGAATCACGAAACTCTTCGCAGCAGTCCGCACACAGGTTAAGGATCCAAGGTACGCTGTTTCGAAACTTGGCGGCGCGCCACCGACAGTTGGAAAAGCGGGTGCTGGAAAGAATCAGCAGGCACGAGTCTCAACTGACGAGAGAAGCAAAAAACCCGAATGACTTCGCGGGTATATTAGACCGTGACGCGTAAATCGCTTGACCGATCCGTTCGCGACGATGCAGCGTTTTACGAACCAGGTGGTGTTGCGTAAGTCGTTCTTCGCTACTTCCTTAATTTCCAAATGATAACCCAACGTTTGCTTTTTGTTGTTGGCGCCATTGGTGCGCTGACGTTCCTTCATCTGTCCGCTGCGGAGGCTGGGCCTGAAACTCCCAAAAAGCCGGTATCCACAAACTATCAGGGAATCACCGTCGAAGATCCGTATCAATGGCTCGAAAATGATGATGAGCCAGACGTGAAAGCCTGGTCCGAAAAACAGAATCAGGTAACCCGCCAATATCTCGATCAGCTATCAGACCGCGCCGCGATCGAAAAGCAACTGACAAAATGGTACGCGAAAACTTCGGCCAGTTATTCGTCCCTTGTTTCGCGACCTGGATTGCTGTTCGGGATGAAATTCCAGCCGCCGAAGCAACAACCGCTCTTGGTCACGCTAACATCCGCTGATGACCTCAAATCGGAGAAAGTCGTGCTCGATCCGAACGTGCTGGACGCAAAAGGTACAACCGCGATCGATTGGTTTGTTCCGTCATTGGACGGCAAATATGTAGCGGTCTCGCTTTCCAGAGGTGGAAGCGAGGACGGGACGCTTCACTTCTACGAGACGTCCACGGGTAAACCGTTGCCCGATACGATCGCTCGCGTACAATATCCGACGGCCGGCGGCAGCGCTGCATGGAACGCCGACAGCACCGGCATTTACTACACCAGATTCCCTCGAAAAGGTGAGCGCCCCGACGCGGACCTCAATTTTTTTCAGCAGGTTTATTTTCACAAATTGGGGACGCCCGACACGAAGGACATCTATTCTATCGGCAAAGACTTACCACGCATCGCGGAGATCATTTTAGAGGCTTCGCACGACGGTCGATACATTCTTGCCTCCGTTGCAAATGGCGATGGCGGAGAATTCGCGCACTACTTGCTTGGACCCGGCAATTCTACTTCTGGCGGATGGAAACAGATCACTCAATTCAGCGATCAGATTAAGGCTGCGCGCCTCGGACGCGACAGTGCACTGTATCTTCTGTCGCGCAATGCCGCGCCCCACGGGAAGGTTCTTCGTTTGCCGCTTGAAACTCCGGAATTAAACAAGGCCGTCGAAATCATCCCAACCGGCCAACCTGTTATTCAACAAATCGTGCCTACAGACGACGCCCTGTTCACTGGTGATTTGCTTGGCGGTCCATCCCAAATTCGCCGGTTCGACCTGGACGGTAAGGGTGAAACAATCATCCCGATTCCAAAAATATCCGCTGTGCAGGAAATGGTTGCTCTCGAAAACAATTCACTTCTGTTTCGCGACCAGAGTTATACCGAGCCGGCAACGTGGTTCCAATGTCCGAAGAACCAAAGCGAACCTGTGAAAACGGCGCTGTTGAGCACGTCGCCCGTCTCGTTTGCCGACATTGAAGTGACGCGCGAATTCGCAACCTCCAAGGATGGCACAAAGATCCCGCTCAATATCATTTTCCGGAAAGGAATGAAACGGGATGGACAGAACCCAGCATTGCTTTACGGCTACGGCGGCTACGGAATAAGCATGTCGCCAAATTTCGATTTTACGCGGCGGCTTTGGTTCGACCACGGCGGCGTGTACGTGGTGGCAAACATTCGAGGCGGTGGCGAGTTCGGTGAGGACTGGCACAAGGCGGGCAATCTCACGAGGAAGCAAAACGTCTTCGATGATTTCGCTGCGGCAGCGGAATACTTGATTAAGGAGAAATACACGCGTCCGGAAAAGCTAGCGATCCTGGGCGGAAGCAATGGCGGTCTGTTGATGGGCGCAATGATCACGCAGCATCCCGACTTAATGCGCGCGGTCGTGTCTCAGGTCGGCATTTACGATATGTTGCGGGTAGAACTCGCGCCAAATGGCGCGTTTAACGTGACTGAATTCGGAACAGTAAAAGACCCGGAGCAATTCAAGGCGCTTTATGCTTATTCCCCCTATCACCATGTTGTCGATGGAACGAAATATCCGTCCATTTTGATGATGACCGGCGCGAATGACGGCCGGGTCGCACCTTATCACTCGCGCAAAATGATCGCACGGTTGGAAGAAGCGAACCAATCGAAGAACCCGATTCTATTGCGAACGAGTACCAGTGCAGGCCACGGCATTGGTACTGCCCTGAATGAGCGCATCAGACAGTCAGCCGATATTTACGCATTCCTTTTCGCGCAACTGGGAATGACGGGCAAAACCGAATGATTTGTTAAAAGTCGAAAGTTACCAGAGTTACGGAGACGTGTTCGATAGCACTGTAGCGATGTAACTTTGGAGCCTTGCGACACAAAGTAATTATCTGGTTTGCCGCAATCGCGGTTCTTGTTTTGATCGGCAGCGGCGTGGGCATCTTTTACAGCCCGTTGCTGACTCACTACATCGAGAGCGACGCCTTCCGACAAGCGATGGAAGGGGAGACGGCGAAAGGTTTGCATTTTTCCGAGAGTCACTACTCTGCGATCCGTCGCACCAGCGCATTTACGGCACAAAGCGATAGTTTTGAAGCACGGAACGGCAAGAAGGCTATGAAATCGCTCAATGGCCGGGGCATCACCGCGACATTCAATCCGTTAGGTATCTTTTTGCGGCAATGGAGATTCAGCGACGTACACGTGCAATCAGGCGACGCCGAAATTCAGATTTACAAGGCGAATCCTGAAGCGGTGCCGCCTAAGCCGTGGTTCGCCATTTTTTTGCCAAACAGGGTTTACATGAACAGGATCGAATCCGAACACGCAGACATAACGTGGCAATTTCGGGGCGAGCGAGCTGGATTCTTTGACAGCGGACTGGTCATTACGCCTCACGGAACCGATTTCGAGTACCTGGCGACAAACGGCAAATTAAAGATGGCATTATTCCCTGACCTCGATGTCCGCCGGGCGCATCTTCTAATCACGAAAACGCTGCTCACACTTTACGATATCGATCTGGCATCAAATTCAGTCAGCGATGAGAGCATTCGCGCGCAGGCAAACGCCGGCATCGGCAAGGACAGAAGCATCGATTTGAAGGCCACGTTCACCCGGGTTCCAATTCACTCCTGGCTGCCCGCCAACTGGAAGGAACATTTGGCGGGCAGCGCCTCCGGCGATTTGCATTGGGCCGGAAAAGATCCAAAGCTCGAAAGTTCCTCCGGCGAGGGTTCGTTGCGCGTCAATAACGGAAGAATCGAAAATCTTCCGCTGTTAGAAAAGCTCGCAGAACTTGCGCAAAAGAAATCATTCGAACACTTGGAACTAAATGATTGTTCGCTCAGCTTCGGATGGAAATATCCAAAGATCGATCTCGAAAACATTGCGATCGAAGAAAGAGGAAAATTTCGGATCGAGGGTGAAATGTCCGTCGAGCAGCGTCGATTGAGCGGCACGATCAGGCTTGGGCTTACGCGCGAATATCTAGATTGGCTACCGAACCCCGAAGAAGTGTTTAGTCGCAAGCAGGGTGGCTACCTTTGGACCAATGTGCGCCTGTTCGGAACGATCGATGATCCCGGGCAAGATCTAAGTCCGCGCATCATCGAATTGTTCAAACAATCGCCGGGAGCCTACCTTCAACTTCTCTTTCGGCAATTTGAAGGATGGTTGAAAAAAGGATTTGGCGGCGACTAAGGGCGTTTGCCAAATTCAGGAAGTCACCGCTTCCTGAAGTCGCATCTTATTTTCTCCTGCTTCCAACATTCGAATGCGCTTATCGACATATGGCAATCGAATCGCAAGCGTGAGACCTTCGCCTTCGTTGCTTTCGATGGAAAGCTCCCCGCCGTGCTCGCGCACAATTCGACGAACGATCAACAATCCTAATCCAGTGCCAGCCGGTTTGGTTGTGAAGTACGGCTCGAACACGCGACTCAGATTTTCTGCCGACATACCACCGCCGGTATCGCTAAAACTGAGAATGACGTATGTGTCATCCAGGTCAGTGCGAATGCGCAAAGTGCCATGGCGCCGCATCGCCTCGAGGCTGTTTTTCATCACGTTATAAAACGCCTGCTTCATTTGCTCACGGTCCAGCTGAAGCAAAGGCAGGTCTGCGCGCAGTTCCTGCTCGACTACCATCTCCCGGTCCTGAATTTCAGGGGTAAAAAACCGTACCGCTTCCTCAACAATCGTGTTTACGTTCTCGGGATTCAGGTGTGGTCGCGAAGGCCGGATCGCTCGCAGAAACTGGGTGACAATGGAATCGAGGCGTCGAACTTCCTCCCGTGCTATATCAATTGATTGTTGGAGTTCCGCCCTGGCATTTTGATTCAGCTCTTTCGCCTTCCGTTCCATCAACTGCAAATGGATGTGCAGCGAGTTAAGCGGATTGCCAATTTCATGCGCAACTCCCGCTGCAAGCAACGTCAGTGCATTCAGGCGCTCTGATTCAATGGTTTGCTGGGCTGTCCGGCGACTCTCGGTAATATCGCGCAGGATGATTACGTGCCCCACCTGTTGACCTGGAGCCGGGATCCTCGCTCGCGGCCGATCGGATTCACCACTTCCACCTCCAGAATCCCGTGATTCGATCATTAACGGCACTATGTAAAAATTGATGAACCGGTTTTCCGGGTAAAAAATCTCTATGTCACGGGTCACTGGCCCTCCGGCGTGCGTAAGTGATTCCCAATCGAGACCGCGAACACGTTCGTCAAGGCGCTTGCCGATGGCATCGTCCGCTTCCAGTCCGAACAACTCGCAAGCGGCGGTGTTCAAGTACGTAACCCGGCCATTTGAATCCGCCACTATGATGCCTTCATGGATCGCATTGAAAACGGTTTCCAAAAAACCTTTCTCCTGGGCCAGGCGCAGAAAATAATTTTGAACTTCTTCCGGCCCAATCCGACCGAGTCGCTCGATCAGTTTCTCGAGAAAACCGGCCTTCATGAGTTCGTCACCGTTAATCCTAGAGATTGAACCGTTACAAGAGAGAAATTCTTAACGGCTCAACGTTTCCAATGTTTCTCGCGTCGACTGAACTTCAACGGTCAGCATTTCCACGCGCAGATAGTTCAATACAACGGGAGCAAGGATCAAGCCAGGGATGCCCATCAACCGCTCACCGATGATCAGCGCGATTAACGTTAGCCAAACCGGGTTTCGAATCCTGTCTCCGATGATTTTGCTGTTTAGGAAATATTCCAGCTTGTGAATCAGAATCAGAAAGATCAGCGCGAAAATCGCCAGCTTTAACGAGACCGTTAAAGCAATGAAGACAATGATGGTATTACTGATTAGGTTGCCGACAATTGGAACAAGGCCGCACAGAAAGGTGACCGCAATGAGCAATGCCGCATGTGGCATTCCAGCCGAGATAAGGAAAATTGCCGTTAATCCTGTGTTAATTAATGAGATGGTGAGCTGCGCGCCGATGACGATGGCGAAACTCCGATAGAAATCGCGAAACCGTGTTGAGACTTCATCGCAACAAATGGAATAGAGATTGTTCTTCACGCGATGAGTCCCACGGTACGGATCGAGGCCGGTTTTAATGAAGAGGCTTCCGGCTGCTACGATTCCAAGCACACAAAAAACCAGCACCGCCGTCATGCTTTTAGCAAAAGTGGCCACGTTTCGCAGGTAATTCGCTTCCTGGCCAAGCGCGTCGATCACCACCTGCCTGAGACTTTCGAAATCAGTGAATGGCAGCTCGATTTGCCGCTTCTGCGCCCAGGCGTTGGCTGAAGGAATGGAAGTGTCTGCCATGTCCGGCAAAGCGTGAATAGCCATGCGAGTGAGAAAGACCGCTGCCGTGGCAATCCCGGCCACAACAATCCCGAACAAAATCAACGCCGCCCATTTCCTTTTCGTCAGAAAGTAGAACTGACGCAACGCGAAGTACGAAAACAGGACGACCAGCAGCGGTGCGCCAAGATGGAGAAGACCGGCAAGAATAATTGTAACAGCGAGGACGACATAAGAAAGCCGCGTGGGGGTGATCATGGTGGCTCGTTTGCCTCAATGTAGCGCAACCCTCCCGGTTGCACCGGGAAAATCACAAGACCTAAGCGCGTTATCGATCAGCTACAACGTCACCGCCGTAGCTACGATTCTGCGACCTGCCCGGTTTCTTGTTCCGCGCGTTCTTTCAGCGCCGCCTTACGCGAAAGTTTTACGCGGCCTTTGTCGTCAATACCGATGCACTTGACCCAGATGATGTCGCCAACTTTGGCAACGTCTTCGGTCTTTTTCACGCGAAAGTCGGCAAGCTCGGAAATATGTACGAGCCCATCTCTGCCCGGGAAAACTTCGACGAATGCGCCGAACTCCTTCGTCGAGACGACGCGTCCCTGATATGTTTGCCCGATCTCAATTTCACGGGTCATACCGCCGATAATTTCCTTCGCGCGCGCCATGCTCTCGCCACTGGTGGCGTAGATATGAACCGAGCCGTCGTCTTCAATATTAATTTCAGCGCCGGTCTCCGCGACAATCCCCTTAATGGTCTTGCCGCCGGGCCCGATGAGCGCCCCGATTTTCTCCGGGTTAATTTTGATCGTCTCGATACGTGGTGCGTACTTCGACAATTCCGACCGCGGTTTATCCAGTGCGCTCCCCATGATACCGAGGATTTTCGTGCGCGCTTCTTTCGCGAGTTGGATCGCTTCTGCCATGATCTTGTGACTGATGCCGGGAAGTTTCAGATCCAGCTGAAAACCGGTGACCCCGGCGTCCGTTCCACAGAGCTTGAAGTCCATGTCGCCGAAATGATCTTCGGAACCGATGATGTCTGTCAGCAACTCGTAGCGTTTAAATTGCCCATCATCGCCAGACTCGGTCACCAGGCCGACCGAAATTCCAGCCACTGGCGTTTTCACCGGCACGCCTGCATCCATTAGTGCCAGCATGCCCGCGCATACGCTGGCCATGGATGTCGATCCGTTTGATTCCATGATCTCGCTCGAAATGCGAATGGCATAACGAAAATCATTTTCGCTCGGCACAACCGGTTCCAGCGACCGCTCCGCCAAGGCACCGTGACCGATTTCGCGTCGCCCAGGGCCCCCTGTCCGTCCCGTTTCGCCGACGCTAAATGGCGGAAAGTTGTAATGCAGAATGAACCGTTTCGATTGTTCGCCACCGCCGTAAGCATCAAGCATCTGCGCTTCCTCGATCGGCGCCAGCGTGGCGAGCGCTACGGCCTGGGTTTCGCCGCGCTGGAAAATGGCTGAACCGTGGGCGCGCGGCAGAACGCTCACTTCGCAACTGATGGGGCGCAGGTCCTGGTAGCCACGACCATCGACACGTTTCTGTTTCTCCAACATACTGACGCGAAACGCCTTCTTTTGGACGTAATCGAATGCCTGAGAGATCGCAAAGGAATCGGCCTCCGGATGTTTCTCAAGAATCGCCGTCTTCACTTCCTCACGCAATGCATCGACGGCCTTTGCGCGTGCGACCTTTCCTTCAGTGTAAAGCGCCGCTACAATCCGATCGCCCGCAACGCGGTAAGCGATGTCTAGCAACTCCTGATTCACCTGGAGCAACTGCGATTCGCGCTTGGGCTTCCCCGCGATCGCGGCCAATTCCTTTTGGACCCGTATCATCTCGCGCGCGTGCCCGTGCGCGAATTCGAGCGCTTTTATAAACTCGGCTTCCGGCAGTTCGTTGGCCGAACCTTCGATCATGATTACCTCGTTTTCAGTACCGACATAAACAAGATCGAGATCGCTCTCGGCACGTTGTGTGTGAGTTGGGTTCGCAACGAACTCGCCATTCACGCGGCCAACGCGCACAGCGCCGATTGGGCCGGCAAACGGAATGTCCGAAACACTTAGAGCAGCGGATGCTCCGTTGATCGCCAGAATGTCGGGGTCATTCTCCCCGTCGGCACTCAGCAAAATCGAGATGATTTGCGTGTCGTAGAAATATCCCTGCGGAAACAGCGGCCGGAGTGGCCGATCGATCATGCGAGAAGTGAGCGTCTCCTTTTCCGCGGGACGCCCTTCGCGCTTGAAATAGCCGCCGGGAAATTTCCCCACAGCCGCTGCTTTTTCGCGATAATCGACCGTCAGCGGAAAATAATCCTGGCCCTCTTTGATTGTTGTGGCTGAGACCGCGCTGGCGAGTACCATGGTGTCGCCGCATGTAACAACGACTGCGCCGTCGGCGAGTCTGGCGATTTTGCCGGTTTCGATTGAAATGGGAGTAGCCCCAATTTGGGCCGTGACCTTCTGTTGCATTTTACTTTTCCTGGATGTGCTATTCCAGGCCGGTCACCCTGACTGTAGGTTTTAAACCCGCTCGACGATCGTCCGCCGCGGCGAACGTCACGATTTCGAAACTAAAACCTAAAATCCAAGGTGATACTGCACCTGGAACTGCTGGTTATCTTTATTCTTGGTTAATTAGGGCGTCGAGTCGTCAAACAATTGGACGCAAAACCACGCGGTTTGCGTTTATTTGCGCAAGTTCAGCTTATCGATCAGGTGTTTATACCGATCCGCTTTTGTCTTGCTCAAATAATCAAGGAGACTTCGGCGATGCGCGACCATCTTAAGTAAGCCGCGCCGTGAAGAATGATCTTTCCGGTTGGTCTTAAGGTGCTCGGTCAAATGCTCGATCCGGTGGGTGAGAAGTGCGACCTGCACATCCGCGCTCCCCGTATCTTTTTCATGCAGTTGGAACTCCGTAAGGGTTGCCGTTTGATTGCTCTCTGCCATAACGAAGCGGGTAATCTAGATGAAGACCGCGGTTTGGCAACCGCAGCCAATAGTCTCGCGCTGCAAACATCATTCCCATGCCGCATCTCGTTCCCGTTTTCCGTCGTACCAAAGGTTTAGTCTCGCGCGCGATCGCGCCATCCGCGGGCCGCCGAGAATCATGATAAGAAGTGTGCCGAGAATTTCTTTTGCTGAATACATGCGCAACTTTCGGCCGGATGTAAGGACCGGTTTCTTCAGCACCTTAAAACGACCCAGTTTTCTTAACGCGAGGCTGAAATAAACCTCTTCTCCGGCAAAGTATTGTTCGTCGAATCCGCCAGTTGCCTCGAAGTTACGTCGTGTGGTGAAGAGAAATGCGCCGGCGCCGAGATTCAGCCCAAAATAAATTGCGCAAAACAGGCCTAACAACACCCGGCTCCAAAACGGAATAAATCCATCCATCACTCCACGTGCACCGCCCCCCGCGTAATCTGCTTTGAGAAGGGCCATACCTTCGGCAATGTGGGTTCCAGTAATTCGTGTGTCCGCGTCGACGAAGAACAAATGTTCACCCTGGGCGGCGCGCGCTCCGGCGTTTCGCGCTGCCGCAATCTGACGCCGGTGGATCGAAACCACGCGGGCACCAGCTTGCTCGGCGATTTCAGCCGTCGCATCCGTTGATGCATCATTGACTACAATAATTTCGAACGGCTCAGACACTCCAGACGCCGCCGCGCGAATCGTGGCAAGAGTGCAGGGAAGCTCTCGCTCTTCGTTATAGGCGGGGACGATAAATGAGATCACCTTTGCTGGAGACTAGGATTCATCGATCCGATCACACGGTTCATGGAGAAGTGGGCGCGATGTATGGGCATACCGCAAGATAAGCCTAAACCGATTGGACTGGAGTACGAGAACGTCAAAATTTTACCGCGTTTTCGCGTAGAGCAGTGAATCGAGGAGCTCTCCGTTCTTGATAACATGGTTCTTAAGCCGGCCTTCGAAAACGAAACCAGCCTTTTCCAACACGCGCGTGGATGCAGGATTGTTTGCAAACACCTCCGCAGAGATTCGGCGGACGGGAAAATTTTGGAACCAAAAATCGGTCAGAGCCCTGACCGCGCCGGTCGTGATTCCTCTTCCCCAGAAGTCTTCGCCCAGCCAGTAACCCAATGTCGCAGTGTGACTATTCACGTCTCGACCGGGCTGAATAAACATTGCGCCGACAGCTCTGCTGTTAATCTCAATGCGAAATTTCGTTGTGACCTCGTCGCTTAGCGCTCGTTGCAAAAATTCATGGGCGTCCCGGATGGTGTACGGATGCGGAAAGAGATCACGTACCGCCAGCCAGACTTTGCGATTGTTCGCGTGTTTCGCGAGCGAATCAGCATCATCCAGGCGCCAAGGACGAATCGTGCAGCTCTTCAAGATGAGCTGCATCGATTATTTCGCGTCGAATCTGATGCCAGCCTTCTGGACTTCACCGTAAGGCAAAAGCCAGATCAGCGATTCGTCGTGAAGATCGACAACCTGGATCCGATTGCCCCACAGATCGCGAAAATCACAGCGAAACGGCGGTTCCAGTTTCAGTTTGTATTTCTCCGTTAGTTTTTTGCGAACCTCGGCGAGCTGCGCTTCATCCCTAACCATGATTCCGAAGTGCCGAACATTCGCCCGTTGCACTTTGTCCACTTCGAAAATTGCCAGGAACTGGTGTTCGCCCAATTTGAAAAACGCGTCGCCTTCGCCGCCGTTCATTTGTTCGAGATTGAAAACGTCCTTGTAGAAAGCCACGGCCTTTTCGATGTCGTCCACCTCAATAGCGACGTGATTACATCCATAGACTTGCACGCTCATACGATAACCTAACCGAAAAGCAGGCCTGCGCGCCGGGCTTTTTTGAAGCCAGGTAATGTTTCTGGAGCATTGTAAAGGATAAGGCGTTACGCCAAACTCCGTCGAAGCGACACGTGGAATCCAGAAATTATTCGAACGATGCGCGAATCAATTTCCTTAGCGCCCTTAGCGGCGAATCAAACGCACACCAGGGCTGGAGTAACGCTAATAATTCTTTTCAGTGCCGTAGCCCTTCTCGTCCATCTTTTGACAATCGGTCGTTACGGCTATTTTCGCGACGAACTTTACTATATCGCTTGTGGTCAGCATCTCGCTTTTGGGTACGTCGACCAACCGCCGCTGTCGATCGTACTCTTGCGACTGAGTCAGGTTCTCCTGGGTAACTCACTGTTCGCTATTCGGCTTCTTCCTGCTTTGGCAGGGGCGGCGACGGTCGGAATCACAGGTTTGATAGCGCGTGAACTAGGTGGACGCGGCTGGTCGATTGCGCTCGCATGCGCGGGTTCGCTCTGCGCGCTGTTCAACTTGGCTGTCGGCAACTTTTTCTCGATGAACGCGTTTGAGCCGTTGTTCTGGATGGGCTGCGTTTACTTGCTGGTTCGCATTACCAACGGTGCCTCACCGATTCTTTGGCTTTGGTTCGGCGTTCTGTTGGGGCTCGGGATCGAAAACAAACACTCCACGGTGTTTTTTGCCGTTGGCATTTTCATCGCGTTGTTGCTTACGCCAGAGCGCCGTCATTTGACTCAAAAATGGATATGGCTTGGTGGCTTGATCGCGTTTGCAATCGCGTTGCCGAATATTCTATGGCAACTACGACATCATTGGCCCACCTACGAGCTGCTGACTAACGTTGCCCACAGCGATAAGAATGTCCCTCTAAGCCCGGGTCAATTCATGGTGCAGCAGATTGTTTTTATGAACCCGGGGACGTTTCCGTTATGGCTCACTGGATTGTGCTGGGTGTTTGTTTCGCGCGCCGGTCGACGCTATATGGCGCTTGGGATCAGCTATCTCGCTCTTCTTGCTGAATTCATCGTTTTGCACGGTAAGAGCTACTACCTGGCGCCCGCGTATCCGATGCTGTTTGCGGCCGGCGGCGTGGCCATAGAAAGCGTGTTTGCTGCCCGATTAAAATGGTGCAAACCAGCATTGCTCGCCATTATTCTTGCGGCTGGCGCGCTACTCGCCCCATTAGCCGTGCCGATTCTGCCGCCTGCCAAACTCGTCGCTTATATGCGAGCGATTGGCATGCAACTGCCGCGTACTGAAACTTCCCACACCAGCCCGCTGCCGCAGATTTTCGCGGATCAATTTGGCTGGCAAGAGCTAGTCGCGTCTGTTGCTCACGTTTATCATCACTTGCGTCCCGAAGATGAGAAACGCGCTGCCATCTTTTGCCAAAACTATGGCGAGGCCGGAGCAATCGATTTTTTCGGTCCCAAGTTTAACCTGCCGCCGGCGATTTCGGGGCACCAGAATTATTTCTTTTGGGGCCCACATGATTGGAACGGCGAAGTCGCCCTGGTGCTCGACACCAGCGATCAGAATGAGCGAGAGCAATTCGCTTCAGTTGAGGATTTGGGGCAAATTGTGAGCAGTTCCTGGGCGATGCCGTTCGAACGACGGACTCATATTTATCTCTGCCACGACTTGAAAGAGAGTGTGCAAAACTTCTGGCCACGCGTAAAAAAGTGGCTGTAACGCCGTCGCGTTAATCGCGAACGACGTTCATTCCCTGCTGCAGGATGCGGTCGATACTGCCGACAGGACAACCTCTTTTTAGGCAACGGAATCGCAGATCTTGACTTTGGCACAAAGGCTCAGCATCGGTGCGACCCGGCCGTTGTTCGCTGTCGCAAAGGGCGATATCAAAAAAAATTTGAATCCAGGCATGGTCTCAGGCGCATCTGATCCAAAAACCGATCACACGTTCATGACTACAACCTTATCTATTCCCGATCAGATAATACAAAAGTCGGGAGGAAACCGATCGACACCTTTAATCCAACTCACGGATGTCAGAAAGGTTTTCCTTACCGACGAGGTCGAAACACACGC
>DASXMV010000123.1:0-7342 GCA_036495465.1 Candidatus Udaeobacter sp.
GCTCCGCGCCGGAGGTGATATACGTAAGGGCCGACCAACCGCTCAGCGCCGCAGTAACTGTAAGGTCCGCCAGCAACAACAGCGCGCCAACCACCGCCAGCAATCTTCCCTGTGAGCGCGCCGCGGAATAAACCCCGCCGCCATCGGGAAAATGACGGCAGATGACCGCGTAGTTGATTCCGACCAGACCGGTAAGCGCGCAAACAGCAAGGATGATTGGCAGCGACGAAAATCCTGCGGCCACAAACGCCAGGCCAATCACGTACGCTTTGCTGGTACCCCAATCGCCGTAGAGCAATGCGGCGGCGCGCTTCCAGTCCAAATTGCGCGGCCGATGCACGCCCGCACTCGCGTCGAGAACAGTATCCTCTACAAGCTGCGCCATCGATTATTGAGTCTGACTCTCCATTGCGCACTCGCTCACTGGCAAGTTGTTTCTTCCGCCAGCGACAGGACCAACGCAGTCTCCGGACGATGGGAGTCGCTACTCAGTAAATCGGTAGCCGATCCCGGACGCGGTCTTTATCAGCGATGGGGTGGATGGGTCCGACTCAATCTTTTGCCGCAGATGTGTGACGTAGACGCGCAGATACTGGCGATGATCCTCGGATTTCGCCCCCCAGATCTGGCGCAGGATATATCGGTGCGTGAGGACCCGGCCAGGATGTCTGACGAACAACCGGAGCAAGGCGTACTCAGTCGCGCTCAGTTTGATTTCATGGCCCGCCCGCGTCACTACACGCGCCGCAAGATCGACAACCAGGTCGCGGTGTTTGAAGACGGAAATTTCTTCTTCTGGACGAGTCTTTCGTTGTGCTGCTCGCAGGCGAGCGAGCAACTCAGGTGTGCTAAACGGTTTCGTTACGTAGTCATCTGCGCCCGCATCAAGAGCGGCCACCTTTTCCTGCACGTCGTCGCGCACGGTCAGGACAACCACAGGAGCCTCACTCCATTCACGCAAACGCCTCAATACTTCCAGTCCCTCGAGATCCGACAGCCCGAGATCGAGCAGGATGACTGCTGGCTTGTGGTTCGCAATTTCAATCAGACCCTGCTGACCATTCTCAGCTTCGTGCACCTGATAATTTTCTGCTTCCAGCGCGACTCGCAGGAGGCGACGAATTTGCACTTCATCGTCGATGATGAGCGCAACCGGTTTCATTCACGCGGTAGCTTCGCTTGGCAATCGCATCGGTTCGCCTACGGGAAGTCGAATGGAAAATCGCGCGCCTCCGCCGACGCGGTTTTGCGCCACGAGCTCACCGCCATGCGCTTCCACGAGCTGCCGGGCAATGGAAAGCCCAAGGCCAAGGCCACCGGGACGTGTTCTTGGACCGCGATAAAACTTTTCAAAAATCTTGTTCTCTTCGCCGGGCGCAAGACCAGGACCTCGATCGGCTACGGAAATGACAAGTGTGGTGCCATCACGCGCAACGCTTACTTCGATCGGTTTGTTGCTTCCGCCGTGCGCAGCGGCGTTTGACAGTAGCGCATTCAACGCTTGTTGGACCAGACGTGCGTCCACAGAAACAGCGGGCAGCTCATCGGCGATGTTGATTCGAACAGCGTTGTCGCTTAATCCCGATGACGCGACTGCTTCGCGCACCAAATCGGCCGGGTCACACCATTCGCGCACCGGCTGAAGCAGGCCTGATTCCAACCGCGTTGCGTCAAGCAAGTGATCGACGGTGCGAGTGAGACGACGCGTGGCTTGCTGCAATTCTGCGCAATCCGGTTGCGGTTGTTGCAACGCCGCGGTCATGGCTGCGAGTGGAGTTTTCAATTCATGCGAGACTGAATCGAAAAGTGTCTTTTGCAGCTTTTCGGACTGGCGAGAAATCTGGGCCGCGCGGCTTTCTTCCAAGGCGCGCTCCTTGTTCACGAAAAGCGCGAGTTGCGCGGCGAAAGCGTCCAGAAGTTCTCGTTGCTCGATCGTCGGCGGGTTTGGGAGACGAACAGTAAGTACGCCTTCGGCGCTATCACCGGTAACGAGTGGGACATGCAACGACTCGGCATCGGGAAGAGTATCCGTCGATCTTCCGGCGCTTTGTTTTTTCTGAAAAGCCCAGGCGGCAACACTCTCATCTTTGCTCGAAGGCATGAACAGGCTCGCCCGATGAAGCGACAAACCAGATTCATCGAGCAACCAGAGAGCGGCGTCGGCCTGGAAAGAGTCCTTGATTAGTTTGAGCGCCCCGGGTAAGGCTTCATCCAGATCGCGGCTGGCGGCAAGCGTACGAGTTAAACGATACAGGGCCGTGGCCCGCTCTTCGCGGCGGCGCTCCGCCGCTTCGCGTTCGCGCAATTTTGTGGCGAGATGCCCAATCACAATCGCAATTACGAAATACGCGCCGAACATCATGAAGTCGTGAAAATGGGTGATGTAAAAAGTGAAGCGCGGCGGAATGAAGAGGAAATCCCAAAGTAGCGCGCTGAGTCCGGCGAGAAAGAGCGTTGGCCATCGGCGCAACCGTGTAGCGGCGATTACGACGGCAAGTAAGTAGAAAAGCGCTACAGCCCAGTACCCCGTGTAATCGAATATTGCCAGGCAAAGTCCCGTCACGCCCGCGGCAATCGCGAGAGCCTTACCATAATCACGCCACTGGGCATGTGCGAGTCGCTCTTCAATGGTTTCTCGTCGCGGCGGCGCCGAGTCCTCCGCCGGAATCATGTGAATATCGATGTTGCCGCTATGGCGCATGAGCCAGCGCAAGGGGTCGCGCTTCCAAAAGGAAAGCCAGCGCGTTCCAAGCGGTTTTCCAATGACGATTTGAGTGACGTTGTTCTGGCGCGCGATGCGCAGCAATGTTTCTCCGACTTCTGTGCCGGGCGTGGAAATTACTTCGGCACCAAGCTGACGCGCTAGCGCAAGATAGCGGGTCAATCGCATTTGTTCGTCCTGCGAAAGTGGGCGCGGGCTATCAATGTTGGCCACAATCCACGACGCCTCCATCGACGAAGCCAGTCGACGGGTGTAACGAATCAATCTCTCGGAATAAGGACTTGCGCTGACGGCAACCAGCAGCCGATCCCCGCTCTTCCACGGCCCTGCGATTCTTTCTTCCTGCATGATGTCCCGCAGATCGCGGTCCACATGTTCGGCCACCATCCGCAGTGCCATCTCCCGCAGCGCGGTGAGATTGCTTTCACGGAAGAAATTTCGCGCAGCCCATTCGGCGCGTTCGCCAAGATAAACTTTCCCTTCAGCCAGCCGCGAGCGCAATTGTTCCGGCGTTAAATCGACGAGAACAATCTCATCGGCAAGATCAAGCACCGAATCAGGAACTGTTTCGTGGACCGAGATGCCACTGATCTGACGGACGACGTCGGCGCGACTGGCGACGTGTTGCACATTGAGAGTTGTGTAAACGTTGATCCCAGCATCGAGGAGTTCGAGCACATCCTGATAACGTTTTGGATGACGCGAGCCCGGCGCATTCGTCTGCGCAAGTTCATCGACGACTGCAAGTCCAGGATGCCACGTCAGAATCGCGTCGAGATCCATCTCGGTTAGTGTGGTGCCGCGATATTCAATCTGAGTTCGCGGCATGATCGGCATTCCTTCCAGTAGCGCTTCCGTTTCCTTGCGCCCGTGCGTTTCGACCACACCGACCACAACTTCACACCCTTCTACTTGTTTCTGCCGAGCAGCCTGCAGCATGGCGTAAGTCTTGCCGACGCCAGGCGACATCCCGAAGAAAATCTTAAGCTTCCCGCGCGATGCAGCAGTTTCTTCACGCTTCAATCGGGCGAGAAGCGCATCTGGATCAGGCCGTTCGGCATCGCTCATGGGAGGTTTATCACGTTATAATGAGGCCGGATTAACCTATCCGCCTTTTGTCCGAGCGCGAAAGCCCTTCGATCCCCGGCGCGATTGGACTAACAAAAAGATGAGTATTTTCTCCGCTTCGAAGCTTTTTTCTCGAAAATCGTAAGCAGCGTCAGTGGCGTTACAAATATCGCCAGGGTAAACAAGTGAAGTAAAAAGTCATTCCTAGGTTGTTAGAAGTGGAAGATCACGTCGGTGGTAAAGGCGAGCTGATTATGTCTCGTGCCGTTGTTGTAGGCCCGGTCATCGTACGAATGATCGTATCGAAGCTCGGGCCGTATGGTAATGATCTTATCAGGCCACCAGGTGATGCCGATGGAATGCTCGCTATACTGCGTTTGAAACCCCGTGCGCTGGCCAACCTTGTCGTTGAAATATTCGTTTCGCACTGTGAAGAAGGTGTTCGGTGCCAGACGAAACATTGTATAGTTCACCACCGCCCATTCCGGAGCGTAACCATTGTGGACCGGAAATGCGCCACTTTGAAACGGCACCTCGGCCGTTGGATGGTCAACGGCATTGTATTCCCACATGTACCAGGCTTCGGTCGCGGTGTAGATCTTGTCGTTGAACTTGTGAGTCCACGTTCCAACAACCTGTTGCATGTTGTTGTATCCGAACTGGCCGTTGTTGATCACATTGTCGCCAAAGTAAAAGGAATCCATCTGATTAGGCGTAGTGTATTGAATCATAACGGTGCCGGTCACTTGCCGGCCCGGGTCTTCCTGCCAGATGGCAACGTCTGTGCCGTCAGAAATTCCTGCTTGAATCGTCCATTGGTTATTGATTTTCGTCGTCGTGAAGATTCCCTCCTGAGTGTAAGGATCGAAGCCATAAAGAATGGAGTGACTCGCCATCAGATTGTTCGGCGCCAGCTGCGCTTCAATATCCGGCTCGGAAATGATGCGACCAATGCGAATGTTCATCCCTTGGAAGACGTACGGGATGTAGAGGTCCAAATAGATCATCGGCGTATCGAATCCGTAATAGCTATTGTGTTTCAGTAACTGCGAGCTGAACCAGCCACGCGCGATCATAAATCGGTAATCAAGGCCGTACACACCAGAAAGACGAAAGCCCCAGTCGATGTGATCCGTTTGGTTCTCGTCCGGCAACCGCTCGATGTAAAGGACGACCTGATTCAACTCCATCCGATTGGGGCGTAAATCGTAAATCAACGGAAAATTTCCGTTTTCACTCGTTTTTGATGGATGTGAAGTGCTGATGTTACCTGAAAAGTTTACCCAGCCGTAGATCTGAATCTTGCTGTCTTTCCAAATTTGGCCATCCGGTCCCTCGTAAATTGCCTGCATCAACGGATAAGGAGCAAGCTGCCCTGGATCGCCAATGATCGGTGTTCCATTGATCTGCCAATCACCTGAGGGGAACGGCGGTGAATCGAACGGCGCCGGCGGAATGCGACGTGGGTTTGGAGCATTCGGCTCGGGTGGCGTGTATGCTGGCGCGCCTAACTGTTCAAGGAACGCTTCGTCCAAACGTTGAAAAAAGGGCTCATGTAATTTCTTTTCTGCGCGCGCCGCTTTCGCCCGTTCTTCCCGGCTCTGAGCTATGGTTTGCTGGTGTTTGGCCTTAATTTTTCCTTTCATGCGGGCCGGCAACATGGAATCCGCTGTGGTCTTTTCTCTTTCAGCCAATGTTTTCTCGCGTCTATCTAACGCTTTCTCGCGGGCATCCAGTTCGGCTTTCCGTTGAGCAAGCTGCTGTTGTTCGGCGGTCAAATCTTCAGATGTCTCCTGCGCCTGCATTACAGCAGTAATAACTATCGCCAATCCGATGCTGATCAGACATTTCTTAGCGTTCATCTTTTCACTCCTTGTTTTGTTTGCATTGGAGCCATTTAGCTCGAAGCGAAAAAATTCTTAAAGCGTCCATTTGCTCTCGTTCGGTGGCGACAGCGGATTCGACAGAAACCACGTCCACTAAGGTTATGGTTAACTTCCAGACGGTTGTTCATCGCGCTGACCAATTGTTCTGTGGGCAGCACGGTTAATGCCGGCAAGCATAGAGAAAAGGGCACTGGGCCGTGGGCTAGCTCGCCTTTTATTGAGGACCATGTTGCTCGAGCTCCACGCTTCTGGCGTGATGTTCATGATACGCCCATTTTTTCATGGCTGGGCACCAGTGGAATCCAGCGCGAGATTCAACTCGAGAACGTTGACGCCAGGATCACCGAAAGCGCCGAGATCGCGTCCGTGTGTGTGCTGCCTGACGATTTCGCGCAGCTTGTCTTCGTTGATGCCGTGCGCTTTCGCCACGCGCGGGAGCTGGAGTTCCGCGTTGTCCAGACTGATGTCGGGATCGAGTCCGCTGCCGGAGGCGGTCACTGCGTCAGCAGGTATTGGTTGCGATTCGTTCAAACCATTTTCTGCGCGATATGCTGCTATGCGCTCTTTAATCGCGTCGTTCAGTTTTCGCGATGTCGGACCCAGGTTGCTACCGCCCGAACTCGTTGCGTCGTAGCCGTTGCCCGCGGCGGAAGGTCGCGGATGAAAATATTTCGCATCCGAGAATCCCTGGCCCAACAGTTTGGAGCCGCGCACTGTTCCGTTTGAATCGACGATCAAACTACCGTTCGCTCTGTCCCGAAAGAGCATCTGGGAAATTCCGACAACAATGAGCGGATAAAGGCCGCAGCAAATAACTGCCAGCACCAAGGTTGACATGACTGCACCGCGGATTTGGGAGAAGAATTCCTTCATTTCGTTAGGCCAAATGAAACACGGTGATGATCAGGTCGATCAGTTTAATGCCGATAAAGGGAACGATGAGGCCTCCGAAGCCGTAGATGAGAAGATTGCGCTGCAAAATGGCGAGTGCGCCCATGGGCTTGTAAGCGACACCGCGCAGTGCCAGCGGGATGAGCGCGATGATGATCAAGGCGTTGAAAATTACGGCACTGAGAATGGCACTCGTGGGACTGTGCAGATGCATGATGTTGAGCGGCGCGACCTCTGAAAACCTAGCCATCAACATCGCGGGAATAATTGCGAAGTATTTCGCGACATCGTTCGCGATGCTGAAAGTGGTAAGCGATCCGCGTGTGATCAGCATTTGTTTTCCGATCTCTACAATGTCGAGCAGCTTCGTAGGATTACTGTCCAGATCGACCATGTTACCCGCCTCGCGCGCCGCCTGCGTGCCAGTATTCATCGCCACACCGACATCCGCTTGCGCAAGGGCCGGTGCGTCATTCGTCCCATCACCGGTCATCGCAACCAGATGACCTTCAGCCTGCTCCTGGCGAATGCGGTTGAGCTTTTGTTCTGGAGTCGCTTCCGCCATGAAATCGTCCACACCCGCTTCCGCAGCGATGGCTGCGGCGGTAAGCGGATTGTCGCCGGTGATCATCACCGTTTTGATTCCCATTTTGCGCAACTGCGCGAAACGGTCCTTGATTCCGCCTTTCACGACGTCTTTTAGCTCGATCGTGCCGAGCGTCATCATGTCCGACGCGACAACCAACGGAGTGCCGCCGCGATGGGAAATTTCATC
>DASXMV010000124.1:0-10964 GCA_036495465.1 Candidatus Udaeobacter sp.
GCGATCAACGTGAGGTCGAACCCAATCTCTTCGCTTCGTCGCGCCAGACGGCTCGCGTATTCCCACGTTGCCTCCATCTGTTCGTTTTCCACGTTTCGGAGCCAGCCGCCAAAGACCGGTAACCAATAACCGTAACGCATTACCGAGGTCCCTGTTGTTGCTCGAGAAAATCGACCAACCGCGTATGTGGATCGAATCCAATAAGGCGCGCTGCATCGGCCAGGAAGTTCGACAGCGCATTGATGTCGTAAACGACGGCGCGGCCGTTGCGATCATCTACCATATATTCGACCCCGCCGACATCGATGCCGCCAACAGCGACAATTTTCTCGACGGCATCGATCGCGCTGTGGGGGGGCGTGCATGCCTCCACCTTCAGTCCCACCTTGGGTGCATCGCCCGGTCGATCTTCGAGAAACGCGGAGACGCTTTGGGTCTGACAAATTTCCGCCGGGCAGAGATTAAAGTTTTGGCCCGACGTAAAGATGTCGATCGCGTAGAGGAATTTGCCGCCAAGCGTTTCCAAGCGGGTAATGTGACCGTTGCGCGCCGGGATGAATTCCTGGACAAGCGCGGTTTGATCAATCCCAAAATCCAGGCTGGCATCGTCGATAGCGGTTCTGAGTTGCTCGATCGAATCAAAACGGACGATGCCGGCGCCGCGGCCGCCGATGTTTGGCTTTACCAGCAGCGGGAACCCGATTTCGAGCCCCGCGGCCAGTACTTCCTCCGCGCAATTGACAACGCGAGTCGTCGGAAAACGCAGCCCTAACGAGTCGAACAACTGGAGTTGTCGTGCCTTGGATATCTCAAGCGCGAAGGCCCGGCTGCCATTGATCACGCGTACGCCCAGTGTCTCAAGATAGGCCAGGTAACCATGCGTGAAAAATATCGCCTGACCGTTCCCGCGCAGATAGGCCGACGCGCTCACGCGATTGAAGAAGAGGGAAAAATCTGTGCCGCCTGACGCTGGATCGAACGAATGACAGGACGCATTCAGCTTTACGTAGTTGATGCCACGCGAATCGAGTTCGGCGAAGAGCGGACGAAACCAGTCCGGGTGTTCGTAGTAAATTGCCATCGGCCTTGAGGTCATTGGACCTAATCGGGAAGAAAACGTGCTGTCAGCCGTGGAGGTTCCCGAGGCATCGAGTGAACTAAATTCATCATTATCAGCAGAACAGTCTTTGCATTGTCTTAATACAACCGGCGCGGTCCCGTTTTTATTCCCAGGTCATTTGAAACTGCCTGCCGAACTGGATCGAGGATCTGCGTTGGATGCGTAGTGGTTGAGAGGCGTGGTCTCAAGATGAATCCCGGTAACTCCGACATGTTGCCTTTCGAGCTCCGATGGCGCCGTCGCGCTCGAGGAGAGATTAGTCGCCAGCGCCGGCATCGAAATTACGGGAGCGCGCTGCGCGATAAACTGAGTGAGATCTTTTGTAAACAAAACGTCGAGCAGCCAGTCGATCGCGACGCGCACTTTTTTCTCCATGCGCGGCAATTTGCTCCAATAGATTCCGCGCCAGAGAAACCAGGCCAGAAAACCCGAGAACTTGACGCCGAGGATCTGCGCCACCCCGGTGCGTCTTCCGATGGACGCGAGTTGGCCGAGCGTTCTGAACTTAAAAGGCTTTTTCGCGGTGCCGCGGATTTCCGCCCGAATGTTGTGCGCCAGAACTTTTCCTTCGCGCACGGCATGCTGCGCCGTTGGCGGACAAAATTCTCCTGTGGTCAAATCCGGAACGAGCGCGCAATCGCCAACCGCCCAAACTCCGGACCGTGTCCCGACATTGAGAAATTCATTCACTTTCAATCGGCCGCGTTCCTTGGCGCAATCAAGTAGATCGAGGGCTGGATTTGGAGACGCGCCTGCCGTCCAGATAAGAGTGAAGCTTGTTAATAGTGTGCCGTCATTCAATCGGACTTCACGCGGTGTCACGCCGCTGACCCGCGTTTTGCGGCGAATCTCCACACCGCGTTCGCGCAGTTTTTGGTCGGCGTAGCGGCCAAGGCGCTCCCCCAGCTCCGGCAAAATATATTCGCCTGGATGAACGAGCACGACGCGCAGCATTTCCGGTTTAAGGTTCGGATAGAATGGCAGCACGTCGTGCAGAAAATCGTGGATACTTGCGGTCGTTTCGACGCCGGCAAAACCACCGCCTGCTATGACAAAAGTCAGCAACGCCTCGCGGTCTTTGGCGGCGCATTCGGTGTCGGCTTCCTCGAGGTGCGCAATAAGGCGATTACGCAATTGGATGGCGTCACCTAGCGACTTCATGGTCAGCGCGCGCTCTTCCAGGCCGGGTAATTTGAAAAAGTTTGTGACGGAGCCCAAGGCGAGGACGAGATGGTCGTATTCAAGCGTGTGAGTGTGATGATCGAATCCGTGCGAGACGACGACCGCGCGCTTTTCCAGATCAATGCTCTCGATATCGCCCGCAAAAAAATCGACATGACGCAGCATCTTGCGCACGGGGTTGACAATGTTGGTCATATCGAGGTCGCTCGCCGCGATCTCGTGTAGCATCGGCGTGAAGAGAAAGAAGTTATCGCGATTTACCAGGGTGACCTCGATATCGGGATCTTTACGGCGTTCAAACTCCAGTGCCGCGTAAAGGCCGGAGAAGCCGCCGCCGAGAATAAGCACGCGTGATTTTTTGTCGCTCATAAAGCGCGTTCGCTGCGGTTGATGTGCTCAAGTCGTGGCAGGTTTAGCGGCAGAACGGTCAGATTGAGCATCGGTGAACCCTCAAGTTTTGTTGTTTGCTGTACATGTCGTGAGGTTGCGCATTTCCTTACAGGCTCGGGCATAATGCCTTCGCGCTTTCCCTCAATTCAAAATCGTGATAACGACTGGAGATGAAGCGTGGCGGTGCCGCACAGTTTTCATCGTCGGCCGCGGCGGCGACGAGCGCGCCAGGACGTGGACGAAGCCAAACCAACCCCGAGCGCTGGGTTGACGAGCACGGCGATCCTCTTTTTCGGTACGCGCTTGTCCGTGTGCGCGCACGCGAAGTAGCAGAAGATTTGGTTCAAGAAACATTACTTTCAGCGATGCGTAGCCGCGAAAAGTTCGCCGGTCAATCTTCCGAGCGCGGCTGGTTGTTTGGAATTTTGAAACACAAAATCAGCGATTATTTTCGGAAGCTCGGGCGTGAAACGTCGTTCACGGACCTGGAGTCACTGGCCGATGAATTTTCGGAGAAGTTCGTCCCGGAAGGTTACTGGGTGCACGTGAAAGGGCCGAAGGAATGGAAACCTGAAGCCGACGAAGTCATGCATCGATCCGAGTTCTGGCAAACGATGCATGCTTGTCTGGACAAACTTCCAGAGAGGATCGCAAACGTCTTTATGCTTCGCGAAATGGAAGGGGTGGAGAGCAAGGAGATTTGCTCAATGCTTTCCATTTCCGAAAGCAACCTCTGGGTTATGCTTCATCGCGCGCGGATGGCCTTGCGTGAATGCCTCGAGATAAATTGGTTCAATCGAGAGAAGTAATGGCGATCGAAGCAAAAACCCCGAATCCTCGCCCTCCTGATGATACGTCCGTGCTTCAGCCACACGGATGGCCAAGGAAATTGCTGGTTTGGATTATATCAGAGGCGACACCGAAATGCCGCGAAGTTGTCCGCATCTTATCGGAACAAATGGATCGCAAATTGCCTCTAGTGACGCGCTGCAGGCTGCGATTGCACTTTGTCGCCTGTTCCTGGTGCGAACGTTATATGAAGCAACTGCACTACTTGCGCGAGACAGCGCGTCGGTTTCCCGAGCACGCGGACGCCGCTGACGGCGCAGCACTTTCGCCCGAAGCTCGGCTCCGCTTAAAACAAACCCTTAACAATTCCTAACCGGTCGAGAGTTGATCCAGCGCTCATAATTGTAAGGTTTCGCCGGACGGCGCGACTTACAATCCGGATTGAAACGACAATTAGTAGGCCGGCTTCCGCGACCGGTAATCCTGTTGATTGCGCGGCATACGCCCAACTGTCACAACATGACGCGATTGATTTCGCAGTCGATGGATCAGAAGCTTCCGCTTAGCACGCGCATCCGCATGCGGCTGCATTACGGCATTTGCGTTTGGTGCGAACGTTATGCGAAGCAAATCGCTTTTCTTAGAGCTGCCGCGCGCAGCTTCCCGGAACACTTCGCGGTTTCAGATGCTGAAGCCATTTCGGCGGACAAAAAGAGACTTCTTCAGACTCAGCTCGTCAATCATTTGTAAGGTTCGGCGGGTTACTGCCGACTATAAGACCTGAACGGCGAGCGCGTCCTCGCGCGGCCGACAAAACACAAGGTAGCCATCAATATGAAACGAATCCTCTCATCGCTTAACGCGCTGGATCCTAGTCTCTGCACTTCGCGCAGAAGTAAAAGACACACCTTGATCGCCCTGTTGATTGCTGCGTTTGTCTCCAATTTACCCGCGGGAGAACCGGTAAATGTCGATTCAAACGGTGTCGCAATTCAAGGCTACGATCCGGTGGCTTACTTTACCGATGGCCGGCCGGTAAAGGGTAAACCGGAATTAGTCGCGACTTACAACGGTGCCACCTACTATTTCGCTTCGGCCGAGCACAAAACGCAGTTTGAAAAAGAGCCTGGAAAGTACGCGCCACGTTTCGGCGGGTTTTGCGCTTTCGGCGTTTCTCATGGCGCTATTGCGCCGAGCAGTGTCGATGCGTTCCAAATAATCGACGGCCAGCTCGTGCTGCAGAACAACAGGGAGATCCTCAAACGTTGGCAGGAAGATTCCGAAGGCAATCTTAAGAGGGCCGAGGCCAATTGGCCTCGGCTGGTGCAAGAGAACGCGGAGAAAAAATAACGAGATTCGTTCATGAAAAAGAATCAATTCATTTCGCGAATCCTGCTTGTGCTCGCCATGGTTGCCATGACTTCCAACCGCGCACGTGCCGATCAGTTGCGGTTCGAGAGCGGCGAAAAGCGCGTGGCGTTTGTCGAGCTCTTCACGTCGGAAGGTTGCAGCAGTTGTCCGCCGGCAGAACGAGCGCTCTCGACGCTGGCGACGCATCCGTCGTTGTGGAAAACATTTGTGCCAGTCGCGTTTCACGTGAACTACTGGGACAACCTCGGCTGGAAAGATCAACTCGCTTCAGTTGAATTTACCCAACGACAGCACACGTATGCGTCGGGCTGGAGGAGCGACACAGTTTACACCCCGGAATTTGTGCTAAACGGACGCGAATGGCAGTGGTCAGGCGCAGACACGCTTGCGCGCCAATCGAGCGAAACACCGGGCATGCTAACGGTTTTACAGAATGGAGTTGGTAACCATTTTGTCGTCACGTTTAATTCGACCAAGCCGGTGACCGGGCAAGCAATCGCGCACCTCGCTCTAATCGGCTTTGGTCTAACCTCAGATGTTGCCCGCGGTGAAAACGCTGGTCGCAAGCTTACGCACGACTTTGTGGCGCTCGCACATCACGAGGCAGGACTGCAAGGTTCACCCTTGCGTGCCGAGCTTAAGCTGGATGAAAATAGCGGCGATTCTCATCCGCGGGCAATCGCCGCCTGGGTGAGCGTTGGCAGCGATCCAACACCGATTCAGGCGACTGGTGGCTGGATTTCCCAAGCCCGGTAGGTCCAGGACCGAGTGGAACCTGTTGTGCGGCAGTTGGCGAACTAGTGGCCGGTCGTTTTTTCCAAACGAGTGTTTTTGTCAAACGGGCTAGTTGCAGGCTCGCAAGCGAGAACAATAGCCAGCGTGCGGTTGCCAAATGACCTTTTCCGGCGATTGCCTGGTGATAGATGAGCACAGCAGCCGCAACGTAAACGAGCCGATGAAGGCGCTTCCAGTTCTTTGCGCCGAGCGTCCGAATGGACAATTGGTTGCTCGTCACAGCGAGGATGACAAGGATGGTCAAGCCCCCTGCTCCAAACCAGATAAATGGTTTTGAGAAGCTCCTGACTAACCCTACCAATCCGCCTTCATAGAGGACGTGAAAGCTAAAATGGAGAAGACCGTAGATGCATGCCGTCACACCGATGGCGCGGCGATGCCGGTTTAAGGCGGTGACGATGCGCAAATGCGGAAATAGAACGCGCAGCGGCGTAAGGGCAAGAACGGAGCCGAGTGTCCAGATGGCGATTTCGCCACTCTGATGCAGCAGCTTGTCCAATGGGTTTGCACCGAGATGGCCGGTGAAGGCGGGAAGCACGAGAAACCAGGCGCCGATGCCGATGAGTACGCTCAGCGCGAATAATTTGTGTGCGAGAACTTTTACAAACGAATTCATCGAATAGCGCCGATCAAAAATTTTTGCGCAAGTCCATTCCGGCGTAGAGATGAGCGACCTGTTTCTCATAGCCATTGAACATCAGTGTCGGCTGCCTGCCGGAAAAGAAACCACCGCCGATGACGCGCTCGCTTGCCTGGCTCCAGCGCGGATGATCGACATTCGGATTCACGTTGGCGTAAAAGCCATATTCGTCAGGGGCGAGCTCGTTCCAGGTTGTTTTCGGCTGTTCGGGCACGAACTCAATTTTTTTCAGCGATTTCGCGCCCTTGAATCCATATTTCCACGGAACGACGAGACGAATCGGCGCGCCGTTTTGATTCCGCAGCGGTTTGCCGTAGAGGCCGGTTGCAACGAACGCGAGTTCGTTCGTCGCTTCCGGCAGAGTGAGGCCCTCGGTATAGGGCCAGTGTAAATCATTCGAGCGCTGCCCAGGGCAGTGTTCCGGATCAAAGAACGAAGTGAACTTCACGTACTTCGCTTCCGGTTTTGGGTGTGCAAGAGCGACAAGCTTCGACAGCGGAAATCCTTCCCAAGGAATCACCATCGACCACGCTTCCACACAGCGATGACGGTAGTTGCGTCGCTCGATCCCACCGACAACTTTGATTAGATCGTTGACGTCTATCTTGCGCGCATTTGTGCACAGGCCACCGATCTCAATCGACCACGGCTCCGTTTTCCAACCTTTGTTCGATAGTTCCTTCGGTTGCTCTTTCGCAAGGCCCCATTCGTAAAAGTTGTTGTAGCTCGCGATCGAGTCTTCCGGCGTCAATTTCACGCCGTCGAGTTTGAAAGCTGGATTGAGCGAATCGGGAAACCCAGCCGATGCCGCCCGCATTGTCGGAGGCAAGATAGCCGACGCCAGGAGTCCGTAGCCTACCAGCCGCAAAAACTCGCGCCGACGGAGATATTGCGATTCAGCCAGGACGGCCGAATCGGGCAATTCCCAAGCACGAGCCGCCCTCCGGCTTTTCATTTCCACAACAATATGTCGCCAGATTCCCGCGAACCTTACGCCTGCGGTAAGGTCAAGGTCATCCTTTTTGCACGAAGGCGCGGACGCGGTGCAGTCCGGTGGCGCCGTCCGGCACCTGGTCGCGGTATTCGCCGATCTGTAGTTTCCCGTTACCGTCAGTGGCTCGAACTACCAGCTTGGTTTCGCCTTCGTGCTCCGGCGTCCACTGGTAGCTCCAGAGACTCCAGCTTAACTTGGTGCCAGGTTTTGTAATCTCAGCATCATCCCAGGTCTCACCGTCGTCATCACTGATCTCGACTTTAGAAATCCCGCGGTCACCACCAAAAGCCATCCCGCGTAAGTCGACCGGTTTCCCGGCTTGGAATGGCGACTCAAAACGGTCGCCCCTAACTTGTGGAGCGTCGATACGACTATGGGTCGGAATGACATCGCCTTCACGTCCCCAGCCTTGTTCTTTATAAAAGCCGCAGCCATGACGACGGTGCAAGCGGCCATCCGCTTCATCCAGTAGCTCGATTCGTGTAAGCCATTTCGGATTCTTTTCGCCGTAAAGACCGGGGACGATCAGCCGCAGAGGAAAACCATGTCGTCTTGGGAGCGGCTCGCCGTTCATTTCATATGCAACTAACGTCGTAGGCTCCATTGCCTTCTCAAACCGAAACGTCTCGTAGTAGCCATCGGCCGCACGAAAGAGAACCGTAGTAACGTCGGGCTTCGGCTTCACCTGCGCGAGAAGTGTCGGCAGCGAAACGCCTTTCCAAACAGCATTCGAACACAGGCCGCTGCCCACTCCGTAAGAAATGCAGAGCAGCGTCGTTTCCTGCTCGACTGCCGGCATCGCGGCAATGTCAGCGAAGCAATAGACACGCGGGTTTTCAACTTGTCCCACAATGTCCAGGCGCCAGGAATTCTTTGCGACGTCAGGATCGACGAGGTTCTTGGAAACTTGATAAAATTCGTCGTTTGGACGAATCGGCGTGATTTTCTGAACGTTCGGTCCACCGTATTGGCGACCGTCATAACCGAACGTGCCCATCCGAAAGAGCCGACGCAGGGTGCCGCCAAGAGCGAACGCCAAGGCAGTGCCGATTCCGAGTGCGACAAAACGGCGACGACCCACCGAAGGCCCAAACGCAATCGCTCTTTTATCTGCATCGGCTACGCGAGACGGCCTGTTAAGCAGACCGTAGAAAAACATGATTCCGAGTCCGCATACGGAAAATGAAATTAGCATTTCGAGAGCGGCGATCACGTGCGCGGCACCTGGCGGAAAGCCGCGATAATTGGTGACAAGCGTCGGCCAAAGCAAAGCGACGAAAAGAATCGTCGCGGCCAGAACACCGGGAACTATCAAAGGCCAACCGCGTGTGTCGATCAGCGAATCGTCCGAACCATTGCGTCGGTCGCGTCGCCCAATATAGAACGCGTAGAGTACGCCGCCCAGCCCCGCGACAATCAGTTGTCCAGCCAAAGCACCGAAAACGCCCTGCAGCTTGAGCGGCGTGTAACCGCCCGCGCGCACAAGTGAGCTAATAAAGAACTCGACGGTAAGCAGCGGAAAGATCCGATCGAAGATCAGTTCGGTCGGCGTCGGCCAGCCGAGAAACAGTCGCAATAGAGCCATCGTTAAGAGCATTGCGACTCCAGCGAACACTCCGGCGAAAGAACCCACAATCAGTGTTTTGAACCACGGCTGACGATTTAGTGAAAGGGGCGATGATTCGGGCATATCAATAGAAAGGGACGACCTTACTCCTAGGCTTAGTTAGTCGGAAAATCGGCCAATCCCTTACAAAAAGCGTTCAACGAAACCAGCCGAATAACAGGAAATTCTTGTTCTGGAAAAAGGAAGCGGGCCGCAACGTGACGTCGTCAGCCCGCGAATCCAAATCGATCGGCGATTCTTAGCCCAAGCCCATGGTTGTGAGCAGTTGTTGATGGATCTCGCCATCTTCTGGCAAGCCGTGAACGTGCTCACATCCGCGGATCGCCCTCCGCGTTCCATTGTCGCTCACGCCATCGATCGAGCCATGATAAATAGTCCGCGCCAGTTGCAGGTGCCCAACCAAAGAGCCGGCGTATCGCACATTGCCTTGGGTAAATGGGTTGACTGTACGAATCACCGACCCCGGCGAACGCAGCCACCCACTTTCCCCGATGGATGTGGCGTCCAGGAATTCCATTTCGTTCATGAATCTTTGCATTTGTTAATACAACCGGCGCGGTCCCGTCTTTGTTCCACTCCGTCTGACCAGAAAGGCCTACTGGAATAAACTTTCCTCCCCAGAGATCCCGCGGTGCGCACCATGCGCGAGATCACTTTCTGGGAATATAAGTCTCCCAATTCGGTATGAATGGATAGAACGCGGAACAACCTTCTTACGAAACAAACATATCCGAGATGTTTTTATGCCTATTACAATCGCCAGTATCATGAATCTTTTGGGGCCGGACATGATGGTAATTCTGCTCATCGTGTTGCTCCTGTTCGGCGCGAAAAAACTGCCTGAGCTCGCTCGAGGAATGGGTCGAGCCGTCAAGGAATTCGGCGCAGCCCGAGATGAGGTTGAGAGACAGCTTAGTCCGTCCGGCCCCGACCCAGTAACGCTGCCCAAAATGCTGAACACAAAAAGCGAACTACCGTCCGCGCAGCCCTAGCAGCACCTACACGGTTTTCGACGGCTTCTGAACCGACAGCTTCGCTACAGAAAGAACTCAATGATCGTTCGAGTAAACCGTAGGCCGCGCAAAAAAAGAATCGTCATTCTTGGCGGTGGTTTCGGCGGGGTCTATGCCGCCATTCATCTTGAGAAATTGCTGACCCGCGAGGGTGCGGTAGAGATTTGCCTCGTCAGCCGCGATAACTTTTTCCTGTTCACGCCGATGCTTCACGAGATCGCAGCGAGCGATCTCGAGATCACGAATATCGTAAATCCCCTTCGCAAGCTACTCCATAAGGTCGAGGTATTGGTAGGTGACGTAA
The DNA here is from genome assembly GCA_036495465.1 of Candidatus Udaeobacter sp. Lineage (GTDB taxonomy): Bacteria > Verrucomicrobiota > Verrucomicrobiia > Chthoniobacterales > UBA10450 > Udaeobacter. Next base: position 10,226 of record DASXMV010000124.1, read on the forward strand.
ACCAGATTGATCTGCCAAACAAACGGGTCCTGATTTCGCGCGGTTACCGTAACCGCTCACAACAAGTTGAGTATGATCACCTGGTGATCGCACTGGGCTCGATCACCAACTTTCACGATCTTCCCGGTTTTCCCGAACTGGCTTTGGCAATGAAATCGCTTCCGGATGCCATTCATTTGCGCGCCCAAGTCCTCCGACATCTCGAAGAAGCGAATTCTAACCTTGATCCAATCGACCGGGAGTCGTTTCTCACTTTTGTGGTGGCGGGTGGAGGCTTCGCCGGTGTGGAAACGATTGCAGCATTAAATGACTTCGTGCGGGAAGCGCTGCCGTTCTACCCAAACCTGTGTGAAAATATGTTGCGAGTTATGCTAGTGCATTCTGGTCCGGTAATCTTGCCCGAACTTGGTGAAAGTTTGGGACGATACGCGCGGCAGGTACTCGAGCAACGGGGTGTGGAAATCCGGCTTAACACCCGCGTCAATCGCATGACGGAGAACAAGATCTTTTTGGACGATGGTGTCCCGGTTTCATCCCGCACCTTAGTGTGGACTGCCGGAATCGCGCCCAGCCCTCTCATCTCTTCGCTGCCCTGCGCAAAGGAACGAGGCCGAGTAGTTGTGAACCAATTCTTGCGAGTTCCCGATTGGCCTGATGTCTGGGCGCTGGGTGACTGCGCGTTTGTGCCGGATATTAGAAATCCGGGTAAGTCTCATCCGCCAACCGCGCAACATGCCAT
>DASXMV010000125.1:0-16900 GCA_036495465.1 Candidatus Udaeobacter sp.
CAGCCTCAACACCGCCTTGGGCCTAAATGCCGGCCAGTCTCTGCAGAACGGTGAATCCAATAATATCGATATCGGTGCTAACGTCTACGGCGAGACCGGTGAGAATGACACCATCCGAATCGGCAACACAGATATTTCGGATACCTTTATCAGCGGAATCAGCGGAACAACCGTGGCCAGTGGCGCGGCGGTCCTTGTAGATTCAAACGGCCATTTGGGCACGGTGACTTCTTCAAAGCGCTTCAAGCAAGGGATCAGGCCAATGAATAAGACCAGCGAAGCAATCTTCTCTCTTGAACCGGTTACCTTTCGCTACAAAAAAGAGATTGATCCGGCGGGCACTTCCCAGTTTGGTTTGATTGCCGAAGAAGTCGCGAAAGTTAATCCCGATCTGGTCGTGCGCGACAAGGAAGGAAAGCCCTACAGCGTGCGCTACGACCAGGTGAACGCGATGTTGCTAAACGAATTCTTGAAAGAACATCGCAAGGTCGAGCAGCAAGGTCAGAAGATTCAGGAACAGGAAGCGGCCATTGCGGAGCTAAAATCCGGAGTCGAGACTCTGGCCGCGACCGTGAAATGGCAGGCAACGCAAATCCAGAAGGTGAACGCCAAGATTTCAATGAGCAGACCGGCGCCTCAGTTGGTTCGGATGAATGAGCCTGCTATCAAATACTGAAAACGGATTGCCGACAAGCTCAGCAAAGCCTGTTGGAGTTTGAGTTGGGTCTCGCAGCCCTGGATTCCGAAGGGCGAACGATCTGGATTGTTTGCCAATATTTCATGTCACCGCTTTTCACTCATTATTCAGAGCAGTCCGAGGGGCCGTCTTGGTCAGTTCCAGTTTGTCGTTTACTTTTTCAATTTCCGCATCTTGCGCTTTCAATCGCTTGTCCATTCTTGCGAGTGGAGCTTCCAGTGTTTGCACCTTCTGATGTTCTTTCAGAAACTCATTGAGCACATCGCGTTCACCATTTCGTCGAAGGCGAATTTAAATAGTGCAGATCTGACAGCAGCATTTTTGCAGAGCGCGAGTCTGGTGGGGGCTTTGTTGCCTTACGCGGACTTAGGGAGTTCGATTTTGCTTGCCGCTAATTTAACTAGTGCAGATTTGACTAGTGCGAATTTGCAAGGTGCAGAGCTGCGTGAAGCGAAGTTGAACAATGCCAAGTTAGTAAATGCGAATTTAGAAGGAGCTGATTTGACTGGCGCGGATTTGACCGGTGCGAACTTCGCAAACGCGAACGGCTTGGATCCGGTTACGCCAGGCGCTTCTATCACGCACCAACAGTTGGCGAGGTTAGACAACTCCGTCTACGAATTGCAACAGCACTCGTAACCCCTCCTCCTGTCTGACAAATCAGAAAGTGTTTTCACTTCGTTTTCCGGACACTCTGGGTCAGCTACTTACTCTGATCGTATACCTCGCGGACAGCGTTGATCACTGTCTCTGGATCGTCAAACTGGATATATTCCGAGCTGTGGTGAGCGAAGATCTGCTTGGCATTTGAGGAAAGCCCCAGCCATCGCGCCTGCGCCAGCGTGATCTCATGCTCGTATTTCAAATGCTCCGGGGTGGCGGCAGGCGCCGTCTCCAAGTGCCCGACGGCGTGGTTGCCGCTGGTAAGCACACGAATGGGCCGCGAGCCGAGCGAGCGGTGGTGGTTCTGCAGATACGCTTCGTCCCACGCCGTCTGTTCCATTTCTGAAGCGTAAGCGTCATACATCGCGAGCTTCGTTTGCGTGATCTGCAACACCTTCGCGTTCAACTCCGGCGACCATGACGCCTCTGGCAATCCGCGAAAAAATCGATTGGAGCAAGCGATCGGTATGGGCTTACTCTGGGCGACTGCGTCACGGCACTTTCTCATACCGGCAACGATACTTGGGACCCCGCGATGGTCCTCTTCCTGCATTGCTTTCGATTCAAGGTCGCTGGCGTCGGCATCTACCAGAACCAGTCCCGCAACCTCTTCCATGTACCGATCCGCAAAGCTGCGTACGTTGTCGCCGCCGAAGGCGCTCCCCACCAAAATATAGGGCCCGGGGATGCCGGCACGATGCAGTGCGGCGCGTAGCTCCCCGGCGATGCGCACGCTGGTACGCGGCATTGGACCGAGATCGCTGAATCCTGTCCCGGCACGGTCATAGCTGCACGCGCGTGTCCACTTTGCGATCTGTGGCTGCACCGTTGACCATGCTGGCGCCCAGTCTCCCCATCCGGAATCGAACACCACTGTAGGCGAACCGCTCCCCATGCAGTAGAGGTTCAGCCGAAATCCGTTCACGGTAACGAGCTGCCCGGGCTGCGTATAGATGTCGTCGCCTGCAGCCACACTTGTCACTGCTGTGAGCGGAGTGGGGTTCTCCACGGGCGGCTCATTACTGAACGCGGCGATGACGGCGAACATGCCGGCGGCACACACTAACAACAGTGCAACTATCGATCGCGTCGGATTTAAATTCATTTGCTAGCCATTCATGGGATGCAGCGGAATCGGGATTGTTCCCGACCGATGAAGATTTTTTTGAAACCTTGCTGCCACAGTTACGAAACCCCTCGCTGTTTGTCTCCATCGACGGGAACAAATGTGCGGCTGGGGGAGTCCCATTTTGGGATGACGACGCACCGAATGGCTTCGCGCGATGTAAGCCGCGAAAGGTGTCGTGGATTTAATCGTAACTTCATCGGTCAGATTCTGCTGATGAATCTTCAGCGCCTGCCCAAACGTCATCTTGGCTGAAGCTTCGCCCTTCCCATTACTGACCCGCTCGCGATTCTCTTTCAGGAATTCAGCGAGCGTGGCTCGGGCAACGCTCCGATGCGAGGTGTCGAGCGACTTCTAAAATTCTTTACCGTCAGCAAAGGCGCGAGCATAGTAGCGACCTGATTTATGGCGGAGCCAATTTGGCTTGCGAGTTTTCTGTCACGTTTTGGTGGTTTTGTGCGGTTTCATAACCGCTTGACCGTAGAACATCACCGTGAAAAACGGACACAAGCTTTTTTTGTAACGCCATTTTACCTATGAAATCGGGCCTGTAGCTCAGCGGTTAGAGCAGGGGACTCATAATCCCTTGGTCCCAGGTTCGAATCCTGGCGGGCCCAAGACTTCGGGTTGAAGCAGCGCAAAAGCGTAGGCGCGAGCAGGCGCACGCGAGCTGCCAAAAACGAATCATAAGTACTATGAAGGCGCTACTTTCGATAATTGTCGCCTTTGCCGTTTGCGTTGGCACGGTTGAGGCGGGACCTGTCAGAACAGCCAAAAACGTGGCGAAGAGCAGTGTGCACACAGCCAAAAATGTCGGCCATAGTGTGGTAAAAGGCACGAGGAGAGCCGTGCACACTGTGGTCTCCACCTTTACACCGTAACTCGACCGAGGGGATAATACCCTGCGAGCCGGTTTTCATTCAGGTAGAGTTACTGAGACGAGGGGAGGCTGGCGTTTTCTTGGATTAGCCGGTCAAGCTTGTTCAGGTCAATTGGCTTGACAAGGTGATGCTGAAATCCTGCTTCACGGCCTCGGCGAATGTCCTCTTCCATGCCGAAGCCCGTGAGAGCGATGCCGAAGACGGGGCGAGTGGATTGCAGCGTTCGTATCAAATCCATGCCGTTGCCATCCGGTAATGCTAGATCGCTGATGAGCACATCGAAATTCTCTTTAGCGCTTAGGTCGAGCGCTGATTGAAAATTCAAAGCTGAGTGTACTTGATACCCACGGCGCCGAAGCAAATTCGTAAGGGAACGGTTTGTGTCTTCGTGATCTTCGACAAGCAAAATTCGCTTGGTGTGACGTGCCGGCACGGCCGGCACTTCCGGGGGCGCGAGTCGGGCCTCAACTTTTTCACGAGTGGGAAAAACGAGCGTAAATGTGGCGCCTTTGTTTCGGCCGCCGCTTTGGGCGGTGATGGTTCCCTTATGCGCTTCGACTAGCCTCTTGCTGATTGCCAGCCCAAGACCAAGCCCTCCAAGCTGGGTTCGTCCACCTTGTTCGAAAGCGTCGAAAATCTTCGGCAGTGATTCGGGCTCGATTCCCAATCCATTGTCCGCGATCTCTACGCAGAGTTGTCCGTCCAAATCATTACTGGTGGAAATCGAAATCGATCCGTTCTTCGGCGTAAACTTCACCGCGTTATTGATAAGGTTCCAAAAGATCTGCTGCAATCGGGCCGGGTCTGCCTGCAAATAAACTTTCTGTGCGCTCAGATGGAGCGAGCGGGTAAGCTGCTTTCGATCGATTTCCGCCTGGCAAATATCCAGGGCGTTCTGCAGCAAGGAGTGAGCGTCTACGACTTCGAAATTGAGTTGCACCTTCCCTCGATCGATGCGCGTCAGGTCGAGTAAATCATCGATCAGTCGCGCTTCCAACTCGACGTTGCGGCGAATCATCTGTAGCGCGTCCTGAATTTCCGCAGGCAACGCTGGTTGGCTCTCAAGTGCAAGGGCGGACGCCAGCACTGGTGTAAGCGGCGTGCGTAACTCGTGGCTGAGCATGGCGAGAAATTGGTCTTTTGCCATATTGGAGCGCGCTTTCTCAGCCAGTTCGAGGTTGGTCGTTTGCAACTCTTCCTGCCGATGCTGTAGTTCTGTTGCCAGTGACTGTGATTGCTTGAGCAGATTTTCTGTTCGAGTGTTTGCTTCGATTGTATTCAATACGATTCCAATGCTCTCAGTTAACTGATCGAGAAACGCATGGTGCGTTGAATTGAAGCGTTCGAGCGATGAAAGTTCCATTACCGCCTTTACTTCTTCTTCAAACAAAATCGGCAGAACCATGATATTCATGGGGCGCGCCGCACCCAGGGCAGAACTTACCTTCACGTAATCGCTAGGCGCATCGGTTAACAGAATCTTTTGCTTCTCCAGAGCAGCTTGTCCGATCAGACTTTCGCCCAGCTTAAAAGAAGGCTTCACCCCGCTCTGTTCGCGGCAGGCATAGCTTGCCAGGAGTGTGAGTGCAGGCTGGAACTCCGACTTGTCCATAACATAAAAAACACCTTGTTGTAGGGGCACAACCGGGGCGAGCTCCGACAAAATTAATTTGGCGACAGTCAACAAGTCCCGCTGGCCTTGTAGCATGCGTGTAAACTTTGCGAGATTTGTCTTGAGCCAGTCCTGCTCCTCAGTGCGCAAGGTCGTATCCTTTAAATTGCGGATCATTTCGTTGATGTTGTCTTTAACGGCGGCGACCTCGCCTTGAGCGTCGACCTGGATGGAGCGTGTCAAGTCGCCCTTGGTAACGGCGGTGGCGACATCTGCAATGGCGCGCAACTGAGTTGTCAGGTTCGCTGCCAGGCGGTTCACGTTATCAGTCAAATCGCCCCATGTCCCTGCGGCTCCCGGAACACTTGCCTGGCCGCCGAGTTTCCCTTCCACGCCAACCTCGCGGGCGACGGTCGTGACCTGATCGGCAAAGATCGCCAGCGTATCAATCATGTTATTAATTGTGTCCGTCAGCTCTCCGATTTCTCCTTTTGCTTCCACAAGAAGCTTTTGGTTAAGGTCTCCCTTTGCAACTGCGGTTACGATCTTTGCAATGCCACGTACTTGATTCGTTAGGTTACGGGCCATGAAATTCACGCTGTCGGTCAAATCCTTCCAAGTGCCTCCAACTCCCTTGACGGTCGCTTGTCCTCCCAGTTCGCCTTCGGTGCCGACTTCGCGGGCGACTCGTGTTACTTCTGATGCGAAGGAGTTGAGCTGATCCACCATCGTGTTCACGGTGTTCTTCAACTCAAGAATTTCGCCCTTTACATCGACGGTAACCTTTTTCGAAAGGTCCCCGCGAGCGACAGCTGTGGTCACGTCCGCTATGTTGCGGACCTGCGCGGTAAGATTCGCAGCCATTGTATTCACGTTGTTGGTCAGGTCCTTCCATGTACCTGCAACGCCTTGTACGTCTGCCTGGCCGCCCAACCTTCCCTCGCTTCCAACTTCGCGGGCGACACGCGTGACTTCGGACGCAAACAACCGCAGCTGATCGACCATCGTGTTGATGGTGTATTTGAGCTCCAGAATCTCACCGCGAACGTCCACGGTTATCTTTTTCGACAAATCGCCGCTGGCGACAGCTGTGGTGACTTCGGCAATATTGCGCACCTGAGCCGTAAGATTGCCGGCCATGGAATTGACGCTCTCGGTCAAATCCTTCCACGTCCCGGCGACTCCTTTCACATCCGCCTGCCCGCCGAGTTTCCCATCTGTGCCAACCTCGCGCGCAACGCGTGTCACTTCGGCTCCAAACGAGCTCAGTTGATCAACCATTGTGTTGATCGTGTTTTTTAATTCCAGCATCTCCCCCTTTACGTCGACGCTGATCTTCTTTGACAGATCGCCTTTTGCGACGGCGGTTGTTACCGCAGCGACGTTGCGCACCTGTTCCGTCAAATTACGTGCCATGAAATTGACAGAATCGGTAAGGTCCTTCCATGTTCCCGATACGCCTTCGACCCGGGCTTGCCCTCCAAGAATTCCCTCAGAGCCCACTTCCCGGGCCACGCGAGTGACCTCCGATGCAAATGAACGAAGTTGATCGACCATCACGTTGATTGTGTCCTTCAACTCGAGAAACTCGCCCTTGACGTCGACCGTGATTTTCTTGGTCAAATCGCCAGTCGCGACCGCTGTAGTCACGGTGGCGATATTGCGGACCTGATCGGTTAGATTGCCAGCCATCAGATTCACGTTGTCCGTCAAATCCTTCCACGTGCCGGCAACGCCTTTTACCTTGGCTTGGCCGCCCAGCTTACCTTCCGTCCCGACTTCTCGAGCAACACGTGTAACCTCGGATGCAAAGGCGCTGAGCTGGCTTACCATCGTGTTGACGATTTTTGCCGTCCGCAAAAACTCTCCTTCGAAGGTGCGGCCTTTGATGTCTGTAGCCATGTTCTGCGAAAGATCTCCCCTGGCGACAGCCCCGATCACACGTGCCATTTCACTCGTAGGTTGTACCAGATCCTCGATCAGATTATTCACTGAATCCATCGCCTCCGACCACGAGCCAGAAACTGTCGCGAGCGATGCTCGTTGTCTGATCCTGCCTTCTTTTCCAACTACCCGGCTAAGCCGCGCCAACTCGTTTGTAAGGTGCTCGTTGATTCGAACTACCTGGTTGAATGTGTCTGCGATCTTGCCAGCCATGCCTGTCCAGTCGTCAGGCAGGTGCGCGGAAAAATCGCCACGCTTGAATGCCGTCAAAGCGGCAAGCAATTGCTTGCAATCGAGCCGATCGCTGTCAAGACGCGATTCGTTTGCCCGTCGCGTTCTGGAGGTAGAGGGATTTTTCATATGGATTGAAAGGCCTGGGACTCGCGGGTTGAGGAATTGGCCGTGTGGAGTTCATATTCTAGCGCCTAGTGTAATCGTCGTATTGGTCGCGGGAGGTCGTATGATGCGTAAGCGCACAGGCAAGGCCGCGCGCGCAGCGTCCGCAATGAATGTTCCCTCAGAGCAGAAACTGAAGCTACGCAGGCCTCAGCGTCTTTAGGCGGAAGCCGAAGAAGATGGAAAGAATGCCTAGCACAATCGCGTACCATGCGATGAGCCAGATCACCGCGGCGGCACCAGCGACTGGGTTCCACAAAAGTAAAATGGCGAAGATGACTGATGCCAGACCCATGAGGATCACGAACCATTCACCTTTGATTTCGTGGCGCAATTTGACTGCCAGGACGATCTCAGACGCCCCGATCATGAGCGCCCAGGCTGCGATGTAGATGACCAGGGCCAGGGCTGTTATCTGAGGCGCGTGAAACGTAAGAATGCCAACGATAATCCCTAGGATTCCGATGACTAACTGCCAACCCCAGTCCGGATTTGAAGCGCGATGCCCGATCGCGCCAATAATTCGAAATATCCCGTCAATGAATACCCAGGCTCCAAAAAACAGGACTAACGTTGCGATAGCCATAACCGGATGCGTAAACGCGATTATGCCAAATATAATTGCAGCGATACCCCGTATCACCGGAACCCACCAATGACGCTTTAAGGATTCGATCATCATTGCTCCCTTCTAGAGACCGGCGCCATTGAACGCAAGCACCATTTGGCTCATCCTTTCGTCAGAGATGAAGCATCGTTGGTTACGTTGCGGCAGGACGTAACCTCTTGGCTCTAAAAGCGTTTGTCCCCGATCACAAACCGCACTTTGCGCTGGCTTCCGCAATGCTGGAGCGACTTCGCAGTAGAGAAGCCAGATAGGTATCGATAAATGGAGCGTTGTTGATCCGCGCGAGATTTGCAGGCGTCTGGAGACGTGAAAAAATTGCGTAGGCAATCTTGCTGCGGGGAACGCCTTTCTCACCGTAGCCGGCCGGAATATTGCTCGACCAGTAACGCACATATTGGCCGTCCGGACGATTTTCCATGCCCAGGAAAATCGTCGAATGCCCGTGCTCGTTCCTGCCGACCTGGCGTGACCAGAAAATTTTCATGAAATCGCCGGGCTTGGCCTGGTCGAAATTATTGAAGTTTTGTCCAAGCTGTAGCTCATGAAAAAGACGCGCCGTGCCGGGGCCGTTTGCGTTCCAGCGGCCCCAAATGCCTTCACCGTCGTGTTGATCGCGGATGATCAATCGTTCTAACGTTGAATAATCGAGTTGTAGCTGACCCTGCGCGCGCAAAGCCTCAACCGCCCGGATGAATACCAAATAAGTTGCCCCCGAGCAGAAACTCGGCGAGGCCTGCGAAGGTAAAACGAAAAACTTCCCGGATTCGAAGTGTGCCGAAGATTGGAGACGGATTTTTGCGACATGCGAAACAGAATAACGGCCGCCCTGAGGCATCTGCTTGATCTCCTCAAGAATCAAACTGTTGTAGTCGCCCGCGAGCGACACGCGTGCCGCGAATCCAACAATTACAAGTGAAACCCATATCGCCAGTCCCTTCACGGCGGAATAAGTAATCATCAAAAAGCGATCTGGCAACGAGCTATGGTGTTTCTCATTCTAAGCGGATGCGGAAATCTTCTCTGTCATGGCAAATAGTTTGAGGTATCACGGCGCCTCGGGATATGGCGATGGGCAAAATTGGCGTTACTAATGGACGTATGCTAAACGGGAGCATGCTGCGTTTCATAAAAATGAACGGCGCAGGAAACGATTTTATCCTGATGGATAACAGGGCAGGGGACATCCATCTCGAGCGGAGCCAAATCGCGCGTCTGTGTGATCGCCATCGTGGTATTGGAGCGGATGGAATCCTGTTGTTGGAAAATCCAGCCGACCACGCCGATTTCCGCATGCGCTATTTTAACTCGGACGGCGGAGAAGCTGAAATGTGCGGCAACGGGGCAAGGTGCTTTGCGCGTTTTGCAAACAAGGCGGCAGGAGCCCAAGGCAAAATTTCTTTTGAGACGCCGGCTGGCGTCATCTCGGCGGAGTTAGAAGGAGATCTTGTCACTTTGCAAATGACTGATCCGGGAGATTTGCAATTGAATGTTCCGCTTCAATTTGGTTCTGAGAAAAAAAGCGTTCATTTCATAAATAGCGGCGTGCCTCATGTAGTTGTTCCTGTCGCACAAATACGCGAAGTGGATCTGCCACGAGAAGGCTCAGCCATACGTTATCACGAAATGTTTTCGCCAAAGGGCGCGAACGTGAACTTCATTGAGAAACGCGACGTCGATAAGATCGCCGTGCGCACGTACGAGCGAGGGGTAGAAAACGAAACCCTGGCCTGCGGTACTGGTGTGGTCGCGAGCGCACTTGTTTTCGCGGCTACTGAAAAAGTGAATGGTCCGATCACTGTCCTTGCATGGGGAGGAGACGAATTAAAAGTCGGATTTGAAAAGAGTGATCAGCAGTTCCGCAGCGTTACGCTTACCGGACCCGCTGAGTTCGTGTTTGAAGGGACTATCGACATCTAGCTTTTTGTAGCGACGCTCTCCGAGCGCCTTGTGGATTCAACGCTTGCGACGGTCAGAGACCGCCGCTAAAAACGAATATGTTTCGCGGCACCTTTACTGCTTTGGTGACGCCATTTCGCAATGGCGGGATTGATGTTGGCGGTTTGGAAAAATTGATCGAAAGCCAAATCGCCGCCGGTATCAGCGGAATCGTCGCCATAGGTACCACTGGCGAGTCGCCGACTCTTTCGCATGACGAACGCCATGAAGTAATCCGTCTCGCAATTGCAACGGCGAAAAAACGTTGTCTGGTCCTCGCAGGCACAGGTTCCAACGACACGCAGCACGCAGTAGCTGATACAAAGACAGCCGAAGAGCTGGGCGCAGACGGCGCGCTTGTTGTCGCGCCATACTATAACAAACCGAGTCAGGAAGGTTTGTTCCGCCATTTCAAAGCAATTGCGGATTCCACATCGTTACCCATCGTGCTCTACAACATCCCTGGTCGCTGCGGAGTGGATATTGCGCCCAATACGGTGACGCGTCTGGCGAGGGAATGCAGCAATATTGTTTCAATTAAGGAAGCCAGCGGAAGTGTCGAGCGGATCAGTGAGTTGCGGGCATATTTACCTGACTCGTTCACAATATTGAGCGGTGACGATTCATTGACGCTGCCGTTCATGTCTGTCGGCGCGGTAGGGGTAGTCAGCGTCGCTTCCAATTTGTTTCCGGCTGAAATTTGTTCGCTTGTCGGAGCTTATGAACGCGGAGATGTGAAACAGGCCGCCTGCCTGCATCGCAAGATGTTTGCGTTATTCAAGGATCTGTTCATTGAGCCAAATCCGGTACCCGTGAAAACAGCGCTTGCCTGGCGCGGGATGATGTCCGGCGAAGTGCGTCTTCCGCTATGCGAGATGAGCGAAGTAAATCGGGCGCGTTTACGCAAAACGCTGGAAGAATTCGAACGGGAAAGATGATCTTTTTGCTCAATTCTCACTGCGCGAGTGAAGGTTTTCTGAAATGAAAAACTCTCAAGTGCGTGTCGCGCTGATCGGCGCGGCTGGCCGCATGGGAAAAACAATCAGTGACCTTGCAGTTGGCGACCCAAATATCGACATGGTTGCGCGCTGCGATCTTGGCGACCCGATTGAAGAGGCGATGAAGAATTGCGATGTGGCTATCGATTTCAGTCACGCCGAAGCTACCCCTGCAATCTGCGCCGCTGCCTTGCGCCACGGCAAGCCATTGGTTATTGGAACGACCGGCCAATCTTCAGATCAGCGCAGATTGATTGAAGACGCCGCGCGGTCGTTGGCGATTGTCTTTGCATCTAATTTCAGCGTCGGCGTCAATGTTCTTTTCTGGCTGACGCGTAAAGCCGCCGAGCATCTGGGAGATTTTGACGTCGAGGTTATCGAAACGCATCACAAGATGAAAAAAGATGCGCCGAGTGGGACGGCCAAAACGCTTGCCGAGGTTTTGAAGACAGCTCGCAAAATGGAAAGCGAAATTCCGATTCAGTCGAGACGCGAGGGCGAAGTTGTTGGAGAACATTCAGTCATTTTCACGGCTCCAAGCGAGCGTCTTGAGCTAACTCATCGCGCGGCCAATCGCGAGATTTTTGCGGGAGGCGCTTTGCGAGCGGCGAAATGGATTATAAGAAAGCCTCCGGGCCTCTATAGCATGCAGGATGTGTTGGGATTGTGAATCCGCAGCGGCGCTCTCTGAACGCCGCGTAAATTCGCCAGTCAGAGACCACCTTTACAGGATATGAGAACTGCCGTTGCTCTCGGTTCCAATCTTGGCGACCGCTTTGAGAATTTGCGCGCAGCACGGGGACAAATCACTGAGCTTGCCATGGTACAGCCACCAGTTGTGTCCTCGGCGATTTACGAAACGGAACCGGTCGGCTGTGAGCCGGGAGCGTTAAGATTCTTGAATACAATCATTGAATTCGATTACCCGGGCGATCCTTTGCGGTTGCTTGAAGAGCTTTTTCGAATTGAGGAGTCGTTAGGCCGGAAGCGCGATCATCAGAAAAACGTCTCACGCACCATCGACGTCGATCTGCTCTACAGCGGCGACCGCCGAATTAACAATGAGCGATTGCAATTGCCGCATCCGCGAATGCATCAGAGAAAATTCGTGCTTCAACCGCTGGCCGATATTCGGCCCGAACTGGTTTTGCCAGGCCAGACAAGAACAGTGCGCGAGCTGCTCACAGAACTTAAAGAAGCAGGCGACGTGGTTCGCTTGCGAAGCAACTGGTAAAAGATGTTTTAGGATTTAACAACGTGCTCGTCGATCATATGCGCGATTCTCCACGCACTTTTGGGACGCGTTTTCGCTATCGCTTGCGTTCTCAAATTAGCGGCTGATCTTCCGACCAGATTCGATGAAGGATTTCCGCCTAATGAAGCAGAGCGGCGAAAGGATCACCGCCTTAACGGCTTACGACTATCCCACGGCGCGTCTGCTCGACGAGAGCGGCATCGACATTATCCTGGTAGGTGACTCGGTAGGCATGGTTGTCCTCGGTTACGACGATACGACCAATGTCACACTGGACGAGATGCTGCATCATACGCGAGCCGCGGCCCGCGGGGTCAAACGCGCCTTACTCGTCGCGGATTTGCCGATCCACACCTACGACACTCCGGAACAAGCTGTGGAGACTGCCAGGAAACTCGTGGACGCCGGCGCACAAGCTGTGAAACTCGAAGGCGGCGCGAGCCATGTGGCGCAAATCGAAGCAATCACACGAACGGGCATTCCCTTCATGGCGCACATTGGTATGTTGCCGCAAAGTGTGCGTGAGGAAGGCGGCTACAGAATCAAGGGCCGCAATCAATCTGAAGCAGAAGCGTTGCTCGTAGATGCCCGCGCGGTGGAGGGTGCCGGCGCGTTTTCCGTCGTGCTTGAGATTGTTGTGTCGGATATTGCAAGACAAATCACGAGGAAGATCGGTATCCCGACCATCGGTATCGGGTCCGGGAAACATTGTGACGGCCAAATCCTGGTCACGCACGATTTGATCGGACTCTTCCCGTGGTTCACTCCGAAGTTCGTTTCACCCGAGGCACGCGTCGCAGATGAGATTCGGTGCGCCGCAAGAGCGTTCATCGACCAAACGCGAGCTGGCGCTTAGAGCGAAATTAGAGATGTCTTGGCTTCGCTCGACGTGACAGGTGCGCAAGCCGTAGCGTCATCATTCGTGGTTCGTCATTCCAAATGTGATATGGTATGGAGAAATGAGGATTTCCGATTTCGACGATTTGGACCGGTTCGAAACTGAAGGACTGCTCACAGGCAGCAAAGAACGGAGCTGGCTTTGGTTCGGGTTAGTCGTTTCGCTGGCGATACATTTCGCGTTATGCGCATATTTTTATCGGACGCGTTTCCAAACGATCGAGAGTCTCGCTCCTCAAAGCGAGCAGACGCCGACGTTCAAAGTCAAAAGCATCAACGCAACGGACCTCGGTAAGAGCAGCACCGACCAGACAAACCCGGCAGCGAAACCCAACCCCGACAACACCAACGTTCAGCTGCCGGACGAAAAGAAATCGTTCGACAAGCTATTGCAGGACATCCAAGCCAGCGCGGCGCTTCCTGACGACATGCGGGACGTCTTGCCCGATCAACCGAAGGTCGAGCAGCCGGAAGTAAACTCGGTTCTGACAGAAATTGAGCGCTCTACTGCACAGAGTCTTGCCAACGATCCGGGCGCTCAGCGCGAGCAATCGCTGCTCAATAATAATTCGCAATCAGGACGTCCGCAGCCTGCCCTTAGCGGGACAGAGCTCGCCACCAGTACGACGATCAAGCGTCCCAACACTTTTACCAGCAAGATGCCGGGTGACAGCGCCGGACCAACCAAAGGACACACCGCTGGCTTCAGCGATTTGGATCAGTTGCTATCGCAAAAAGGTCCGCTGGGGTCTGGCACAAAATTGCGGTTACCGGACGATCAATTGTTCCAATATGACAGCGATGTGCTGCAATCCAGCGCTATCAGTCAGCTGCAAAAGCTCGGCACGCTCATCCAGCGCAATCCGAAAGCGACATTTTCCGTGGAAGGTTACACGGATTCATTCGGCACATTCGAATATAATGTCGATCTCAGCCAGCGCCGCGCCGACAGCGTGAAGCGTTATTTGGTTGAGGCTATGCGCATTAATCCTGCGCAGATCGAAACGCGCGGATACGGTGCAGCAAAATTCCGAGCATCGCCAAATGGATCAATCGAAGAACAAAGTCCGAATCGCCGCGTGGAAGTTGTAGTGCGTACGAGCGAGGGGTAGAATAGAATTGGCGGATCGCGATCGCAGATGACGAGCTTGTCTCGCGAGAAATTGTAGGGCGTCTGTGTCAGACGCCAATGGCGTTTCACAGAAACGCCCTACAACAAGAGCTGCAGTGCACTACCAGTTTTTGATCCACTGATTTGGGTCAGTCGAGTTAGTGGTGCTCCACAGATCAAAGGTTGGATTGTAGCCGTTGCTTTGGTTTGCTTGATTCGCCGTCGAATAGCCATAACTGTTCCCGAAGGGATCCTTTATGTGGCTCAGACCTATGACGTTCCCATTCGAATCTTTGATTACCGCCAACATCGAGTTCTTAAAAGCGAAATAGCTCTTGCTACCGGTGTCCGCGGCTAAGTCCAAATTAACGTCTCCGCTGAGCTGCTCATATAGATACCTAGACGCGTCTTGATAGATCTTCTGTGTAGCGTCGGTGTTAACGCGCGCGTTAAGGTCATCGGTTGCGGTAGCAGCCACAGTGTAAGGAGGTACGGTTGGTGCCGGCGTCGAAGTTGATTGTCCACGCGGATAAACTCCGTTATCCGCCTTGTAACTTTCACAGGCCGCGGACAGGGCTGCGATTTCTGTTTCCGCGCGGGAGCGCGCTGCCTTTTTTTGGACGTAGCCAACTGTGCTTAGAACTAACCCGACGAGAATGGTGATGATGGCGATAACTACGATCAACTCAATGAGAGTGAAGGCTGCTGTAGTGGCAGGCGTGCCGCCTGCATTCTTTCGCTTTGTCGCAGTCGACACGGCTGCCTCTACAGAATCAGAAACGCACATGCAACAGTCGAGAATATGTCTTTCGCGCACACCTACGTTTGCTGTTGCAAGCCGCTGATGATGCTGATGAGCGGAGTGAAAAGAGCAAGTACGATCGTGCCGACGATCAACGCCAGAAACACGATCATGATCGGTTCAAGCATCGACGTGAGCGCTGCGACCGCATTATCGACTTCGTCATCATAAACATCGGCTATCTTCAACAGCATTTCCGGGAGTTTACCGGTTTCCTCGCCCACATCGATCATGCTGATCACCATCGGCGGAAACGCGCGACTGGCCTCCAGGGGCTGCACGATTGATTCACCTTCCTTGACGCTATCGTGAACCTGCAAAATCGCAGCCGCGATGGCGGCGTTACCGGCGGTTTCGCGCGTAATACTCAGCGCCTGCAAGATCGGCACACCGCTGGTTACCAGCGTCCCCAGAGTGCGCGCGAACCGCGAGATGGCTGTTTTGCGATTCAAATCGCCAAATAGCGGCATGCGCAGTTTGAAATTGTCGATAACGAATCGTCCGCCGCGAGTTCGGTTGATGAATTTGTAGGCCGCAACTACGGCGATTATTGCGCCGAGCAGCAGCAGGCCATGATTCTTTACAAAATTACTCGCTCCAATGACGAAAGTCGTGATTAGCGGGAGCGGTTTATTGCCCAGCATATCGTGGAAGATCGCTTCGAACTTCGGCACGATGAACACGAGGAGAAAACCCATGATCGCTACTGCCATAGTCATTACGATCATTGGATAGACCATTGCTGCGACCACCTTGTTTTTTATCTTTGCAGCCTTCTCCTGAAATTCGGACAGCCGGTTCAATACCAGCTCGAGCACGCCACCAACTTCGCCGGCTTTGATCATGTTCACGTATAAGTCGTTAAAGATCCGTGGATGCAGAGCCAGCGCGTCTGAAAATGTGTTACCGCCTTGAATGGAGTCACCGATCTTGTTGATTGTGTTTTTCAACACCTTGTCGCGCTCCTGCTTTGCCAGAACGGTCAGGCTTCGCAGCAACGGCAACCCGGAATCGATCAGCGTTGCGAGCTGTCGCGTAAAGATCATCAGGATTTTCGGCTTAACCTTCGCGCGCTGGAAAAGAACGATGCCGGTCTTTGCGCGCGGCTTCGCTGCACGAGCTATCTTCGCGGCTTGACGGCGCGCTTTCCTGCCGTCAGGAGCGCTGAGCGCTTCCTCGTAGACACTGGTAGGGAAATAACCAGCCTGGCGAAGGCGTCCAATTGCGTCATTGGTTGAAGTCGCCTCAAGTAACCCGGTCGCTTCCTGCCCCCGAGCATCCAGAGCTACGTAGTTGTAACGTGCCATGACGAAGTATTGTAATTAGCTGAGAGTGTTACTGTCGAGCATCGAGCTTCGGTGAACCCCAAAAATCACTCAAGTATATCTGAGCACTTCCTCGACCGTGGTATCTCCCGCAAAGATACTGCGCAAACCGTCCTGACGTAGTGTTACCATTCCAAGCTCTACGGCCTTCTGCTTTAAGGTAACGGTTGGTGCGCGTTCGTTGATCAATTCACGAATCGGGTCGCTAACATTCAGGAGCTCATAGATTCCTTTTCGTCCCTTGTAGCCAGTCTGATTACAAGCATCGCAGCCCTTGCCGTAAAAGAATTGTTTGTTGCCGATCTCGTGTCGCGAGATCCCTAGATCAGCCAATAACGTCTCGCTCGGTTCGTATGCCGCACGGCATTGGCGACAGATACTGCGGAGCAAACGTTGCCCCAGAACGGCTTCCAGAGTCGACGAAATTAGAAACGGTTCCACCCCCATGTCGATCAAGCGCGTGATCGCTCCAGGGGCGTCATTCGTGTGGAGCGTAGTGAAAACAAGATGTCCCGTCAGAGACGCCTGGATGGAAATCTGCGCCGTTTCGAGATCACGCGTCTCACCGACCATGATGCGATCGGGGTCCTGCCGTAGAAATGATCGCAAAACGCGGGCGAACGTCAGGCC
>DASXMV010000126.1:0-8723 GCA_036495465.1 Candidatus Udaeobacter sp.
CGTTTTGATTCCCATTTTGCGCAACTGCGCGAAACGGTCCTTGATTCCGCCTTTCACGACGTCTTTTAGCTCGATCGTGCCGAGCGTCATCATGTCCGACGCGACAACCAACGGAGTGCCGCCGCGATGGGAAATTTCATCGACAGTTTTCGTAACTGACTGCGGAAAAACTCCGCCAGCAGATTCCACAAATCCGCGGACCGCTTCGGCTGCACCTTTGCGCACTCGCATCGTCGGTTGCGCTCCGTTGGCATGAAGATCCACCCCGCTCATTCGAGTCTGCGCGGTGAAGGGTACGAACGTCGCCTCCAGTTCGTGCATTTCGCGCGCGCGCAGTCCAAATTTTTCTTTCGCAAGTACGACAATCGAGCGCCCTTCCGGCGTTTCGTCCGCTAGCGAGCTTAGTTGGGCGGATGCCGCGAGGTCGTCCGACGAAACCCCAGAGGCAGGATGAAATGCAACCGCCATCCGATTTCCCAGCGTGATCGTGCCAGTTTTATCGAGAAGCAGAACATCGACATCCCCGGACGCCTCCACAGCGCGCCCACTCATTGCGAGCACGTTGCGCTGAAGAACACGATCCATTCCGGCAATGCCAATTGCGCTTAGCAGCCCACCAATCGTTGTCGGAATCAAACAAACCAGCAGCGCAACGAGAACGGGAATCGAAAACGCCGCGCCTGAATAAATGCCGAACGGCCTAAGCGTGACGCAAACGAGGAGGAAAATGAACGTCAGCGCGGCTAGGAGAATCGTGAGCGCTATTTCGTTAGGCGTTTTCTGACGGCGAGCCCCTTCGACTAACGCAATCATTTTATCCAGAAAACCGGCGCCCTTATCGGCCGTGATACGAATGACAATTCGATCGCTTAGCACGCGTGTTCCACCGGTGACTGCGCTGCGGTCCCCCCCACTTTCACGAATCACGGGCGCGGATTCGCCGGTGATCGCCGCTTCATCCACGCTGGCAATTCCCTCAACAACATCCCCGTCCGCAGGAATGATGTCCCCCGCTTCACAAACAACGAGGTCCCCTTTCTGCAACGCCGGAGCGGGAACCTTTTCTTCGTGGCTGTTCCTTAGGCGTCGGGCTATTGTGTCCTTCCGCGCCCTTCGCAGGCTCGCTGCTTGCGCTTTGCCGCGACCTTCAGCGACGGCTTCCGCAAAATTTGCGAAGAGTACGGTGAACCAGAGCCAGATCGCCAGCTGTGCCACGAAGCCGCGCAATGCCGGCTCAGCGGTGAAGATTCCGACAGTCGTGAGTGCAGCGCCTACCATCGTCACAAGCATGACCGGGTTCTTCACCATCAGACGCGGGTTCAATTTTTTGAACGCATCGCCAATTGCCGGTCCGACAATGTTCCAATCGAAAAGTGATGCAGGTTTTTGTGTCATGAAGCTTACCGGCTAAAAAAGTTTGCCGCCCTGCATGAGAAAGTGTTCGACGATTGGTCCGAGTGTTAGCGCGGGTAGAAAGTTGAGCGCGCCAATTAACAGCACAGTGCCCAGCAGCAGAATGAGAAACGTTCCGCCATGCACTGGGAATGTACCCGCACTCGGCGGCGCCACTTTCTTTTGCGCCAGCGAGCCTGCCAGCGCCATGATCGGGACAATCATGAGGAACCGGCCGAACAACATGTCCAGGCCCAGCGTCGTGTTGTACCAAGGTGTATTTCCAGAAAGACCGGCAAATGCGCTGCCGTTATTCCCCGCGCCGGAGCTGAACGCGTACAGAATTTCGGTCAACCCATGCGGACCATTGTTGTTTAATCCTGCGAGGCCCCATTTGCTCACAATGGCCCAGGCAGCGAAACCAAGAATCGAGATCGCGAGGATGAGCAACGAGAGCATCGCCATCTTCACGTCGTAAGCTTCAATTTTCTTTCCGAGGTATTCGGGTGTGCGGCCGACCATCAAGCCCGCGATGAAAACTGCCAGCACAACGAACACGAGCATCCCGTAAAGACCGGCGCCGACGCCGCCAAAGATGATTTCACCTAACTGGATGTTAAACAACGGAACGAAACCACCGAGCGCGGTGAACGAATCGTGCATCGAATTGACCGCGCCGCAGGAAGCGTCGGTCGTGACGGTAGCAAAGAGGGCGGAATTGAAAATGCCGAAGCGCACCTCCTTGCCCTCCATGTTTCCGTCTGCTGTCGCGACGCCGAGATGCTGATGAATCGGATTGCCCGAGGATTCTGCCCACCAACACAGTAAGACTCCTCCGAGAAACAACACCACCATTGCTGCCCACACGGTCCAACCATGCTTCTGATTTTTAACCATGCGGCCGAGGTAGTAAGTGAGTCCGCTGCCTATCGCGAAGATCGATAACATCTGAATAAAATTTGAGAGCGGGGTCGGATTCTCGAATGGATGGGCCGCATTCGCATTTGCGTATCCGCCGCCGTTTGTCCCTAGCATCTTGATTGCTACCTGAGAGGCCATTGGGCCTTGAACGATGTTCTGCTCGGTTATGACCTGCTCTTCTGTGGTCGCTTTGCCGTCTGGTCCTTTGATTGTCTCGCCTTGGTCATTTTTCTTCTCGACCCGGACCTTTATCGGCTCGACCAAAGTGGCTTTGGTGTAAGGCTTGAAATTTTGAATCATGCCCTGTGACACGAGAAAGACCGAGAGGACCAGGCAGATCGGGAGCAGCAAATAATAAGTGGCGCGAACGAGGTCGACCCAGAAGTTACCGATGGTTTGCGCTGAATGCCGTGCGATTGCCCTAACCAGTGCAGCTGCAATTGCGATGCCAGTCGCTGCCGAGACGAAATTGTGAAACGCCAGGCCCACCATCTGCGAGAAATAAGACATGGTGGATTCGCCGCTGTAGTTCTGCCAGTCGGTGTTAGTTGTGAAACTTGCAGCCGTGTTAAACGCCAGATCGGGACTTACCGCGCCAAACTCTTGTGGATTGAGTGGCAGAAGATATTGCAACCGCAGGATCGCATAGGTGAAAACGCAGCCGACCAGGCTGAAAAGCAGCATTGCGAAGGTGTACTGTCTCCAGTTGTGCTCTTTATTCGGGTCGACACCAATGAGCCGATAAGTCCCACGCTCGAGCGGCCGCAGCAACGGGTCGAGCCACGTTTTGCCATTAACATCGAGCACGCGCAGCAGGTAAAGCCCCAGGGGTTTCGTGATCAGCGCGAGCACGACGATGAAAATGGCGAATTGAATCCAACCTGAAGGTTGCATTGACTATTCTTAAAATTTCTCGGGGCGAATCATCGCCACAAACAGGTAGACGAATAGCAACACCGCGATGATGCCGATCACGATGGTTTCCATGAAGGTCTCCTAGAGTTTTTCGCAAAAACGCACGTAAAGGGCACTGGCGATAAAAAACACAACGATCGTTCCCAGAAAGATGAGATCATTCATAAGTAGCCCTAAGGATCAGCCCAATTGGAACCGCTGCGTTAATTAAACTAGGTGCGAAATGCGTTAAAAAAGTATTAACGCGGAATGATCCCTGCCTACGACTGACAATGTGCCACCGCTTCGATTTCAGCCGTCTGCGGAAACATGTCGAGTGGCGTAACCGACTGAATTGTGAATTTTTCCACCAACTCCTTCAAGTCACGCGCCAACGTGGCTGGATTGCAGGAAACATAAATCAGCGTGGTTGGCGAAAGGTCGAGAATTGCCTGTCGCACGTTCTTCGACAAACCAATCGCGGGAGGATCAATAATGAGGGTTTTTGATGTAGTGGCGCGTGTCTCCACGCGCAAGCCCCCAACGTGAGCGGCTGAGACAGCCGCCTCTACACCCATTTCGCGAACACGTCGCAGCTCTTCTTCGACATCGCCCGCAATATACTTTTCTTTCTCACTGGCATTCTCGTTCGCAGCGGCGATTGCGAACCTGTCCCAATCGATGCCAATGACACGCTCAAACTTGCAAACCAATGCTTTGGCGAAAAAGCCTGCGCCGCAGTAGGCGTCGATCAGGAGATCTTGATTTGGCGGAACAAGATTGACGATCAAGTCACGCAACGCGTCTGCTACCTCGTCGTTAGTTTGAGAGAATACCCTGCTGCGTGGAAAAGCGCGTAAGCTATAATGTCCGTCGCTCGGCCTCCGTCTTCGCAAATCCGTAAGAGCGCGATTTACTTCGTCGGAGGAAATCGGGCAGCGCTCGATATCGACTAAGCGATGAGAATCGCGTCTGAAAAATCCGATCACTCCATCCTGCACATGTACCGTGATCCGATTGCGATACTGGTAATTGCTAGGCGACGGGATGATCGGTCGGATCGGAATGTCTTTGAGCTTACCGATTCGCTGCAAAACATCGCGCACCTGCCGCCACTTAACAGCCAGCTGATGTTCGTAGCTGATGTGTTGATATGCACATCCGCCGCAATGGCCAAAATAACGACATTCCGGCTGCACGCGCTCAGGCGAGCTCTCCTTAACCTCGGTCACTTTCGCTTCGGCGAATTGTTTTTTCTCGCGTACGATCTCAGCTGAAACCAATTCACCATCGATCGTGTACGGAACGAAGACAGCCTTCCCCTTCTCGCGTCCGACTCCTTTTCCGCCGAAAGCGATGTCTTCGATTTTCAGGTCAACAACACGCATTCGAGCGACTCATGGAGGCTGGCAACCAGGCAGCGGCAACGCGCTAGATGGCTGCTTCAAGTTCGTCGAACTAGATCGGCTTGACCAGCTGTTCAGAAAAGCGGGCTGCTATGCGTCTCAAGCAGCGACCTTAAAAAGGATCCTGATCGTAATCCCGAACGTAGGGATATTTTGATTCGTTGCCGATCTCCGGCGGAAATTCTGAGTAACCAGCGTGAATATAGGGAATCTCTGGTGGCAAAATCGGGTAATAGCTGTTATGCCAGATTGGAAAAGGCCAGGTAAGTATTTCTATCAGGCCCGCTACATGTCGCGTTGCTGAGCGTCCTACCCCGCGAACTACTCCATAGCCAAACGCAGCGTTGTTGCCTTCGTCTTTGTTAACTTTATTAATGTTTACAATGATCTCTGTCGGCGCCCAGAGAAAATTTGAAAAGCCTCGACCCAGTTTGCGCGTAGGCCCGTAGTCATTCGAAGGCGGGTCTTGAATATCGGCAAAAGCTCCGGTGGCAAGGGCACTGACCGCTACGAAGAGGAGGAGGGCTTTCATAGGCGCTCTGAAGCAGTAAAGTAATTTTAAACAGCAAAAGCAATACTATTTTTGGCCTTCGGCTGGACCATTCTTTGTCTTAACCATCGAAACCCAGATCGTAACCCCAAGAATGAGCGCTATGATAAGAAGAGCGAGGGCGCGTGGCACGGGAAAATAATCGACAAAGATCATTTTGAGGCCCACGAAGCCGAGCACGAGCGCAAGCCCCGTTCGTAAGTAAATGAAACGATTCATCAACCCGGCCAATAGGAAATACAGCGAGCGTAAGCCAAGGATCGCGCAAATATTCGACGTATAAACGATGAACGGATCGCGCGTGATGGCAAAGATCGCTGGGATCGAATCGACGGCAAAAATCAGGTCTGTGACCTCGATCACGATCATGGTCAAAGCGAGTGGCGTTAACATCCACCGGCCATCCACGTGCACTTTAAAGTGTTCATTATGAAATTCGCGCGTAATCGGAAGGATTCCACGGCACATCCGTAATACCCATCCTTCGGCGAAATCTTGCGCTGGACGTTTCCCAAAAAGCATTTGAGCCGCCGTGATCAGCAGGAACAGACCGAACAGGTAAAGAATGAAATGAAAACGTTGCACCAGCGCGATACCGCCCAAAATCATCGTGCCACGCATGATTAGCGCCCCGATAATTCCCCAGACCAGGACGCGATGTTGTGCCCGCGGAGGAACGCGAAAATGCGCGAAGATGAGCACGAAGACAAAAATGTTATCCATGCTCAGCGAATACTCGATGAGGTAGCCGGTAAAAAAATCCAGCGCGTGATGCGGTCCTTTGATACGCCACACCACCGCGTTAAATCCAAGCGACACAATTACCCAGAGCACGCTGCGTCGTGCCGCGGCAGCCATGCTTAATTCCCGATCGCGACGGTGAAAAGTGAAGAGATCGATCCCAATCGCGACAAACACGCCTACGTGAAAGGCGATCCAAAACCAGATGCTCGTCGTCACGGCGGGCAGGTTTTCATGCGACAGGACGCGCGGCAATCGTAAATTGCGCGCCCGACGCATGCGATTTATAGGTCAACAGGGACTTAGTGCTCCCACCAATGGATACTGAATTAGAAAAACTCGTCGAAGCCGGCAAACTCACAACGAACGCCGCGCAGCAACTTGAAAAACTAAAGCCAGGCACATTCTGTCTGCATAAAAGCTGGGGATTCGGCCGCGTGCGCGAATGGAACCTGCTGCTCAACCAGATCGTCATCGATTTTGCAGGCAAAAAGGCACATCCGATGCAGGCCCAGTATGCGGCAGAGAACCTGACGCCGCTCTCGCCGGAGCACTTCCTCACGCGCAAAGCAACCGACCTGGCGGCGGTCAAGAGTTTGGCAAAGGAAAATCCGGCCGCGCTGGTGCGAAACATTTTGGAGAGTTTAGGCGGCAACGCCACGGTGCAGCAGATCAGTGAATGGATGATAGGCGATGTTTTCACTGAAGCGGAATGGAAGCGCTGGTGGGAATCAGCTAAGAAGGCGCTCAAGGCAAGCGGTGTTTTTTCTATCCCTGCGAAGAAGACCGAGCCGATTCAAATTCGTGGCGAAGGAATATCGCATGCTGACGAGTTGCTCGAGGCTTTCAAAAAGGCGCGGCAACCGAAACAGCAAATTGCGGCACTCGAGCAAATCAGCAGGGCACACGATCAATTCACGGAGGCTCAACTCCAACCGATTATCGCCACCATCGAGAACATGGCGGTGCGCAACCAGAAGATGCACCCCGAGTTTGGGTTTGAGCTTCTTATCGCCCGCGATGATTTGCTTACCGGTCTACCATCGCTGCATTCCACCTATGTTGGATTGACTCTTTCGAAACTGATTCTCGAGGAAGAGAAACGCCTGATATCGATTCTCCCCAAATTGCCGGCGGCAAAGGAAAAAAGAATTCTGCAAGCATTGCCGTCGGCGCTTGGCCCTGGATGGACAGACCGGGCTTTATATTTGATGCAGGAGAGCCATGGCCGCATGGTGGCACAAATTCCCCGCATCTTGGATGAAGGCGGGAAACATGAGGAGCTTCGGGCTATGCTCGAGCGAAGCATTCGCGAGTATTCAGCCACGAGCGAGATGCTTTCCTGGCTGTGTAGCGAGAGGGATCATTGGGACGAACTGGTCACTCCCGAATTGCTCAGCGCTATTTTAGCGGCACTGGAACGCGAACAGCACAACGCTCCGAGCCGCACAAGCAAGCTGCAGCGCGCCGTGGTCGACGATCGCCAATTGATCGGCGACATTTTCAAAAAATCCGACGTCGCTCTTGCGCGAGATGCGATGCGCCGATTGCAGCTAAGTCCACTATTCGATGAGTTGACGAAACGCTCCCTTCTGGCCCGGATCGTCAAAGTTTATCCAGAATTGGAAAGCATGATCACTGGCATGCAGCCCGCCTCAGGCGGGGACAAAGCCACGCCGTTGATTGTCTCGTGGAGCAGCCTTGAACGGCGCCAGGCTGAATACGAGGAGCTAATAAAGACAAAAATTCCGGAGAATACCAAGGAGATCGCGCTTGCGAGATCGTACGGCGACCTGAGCGAGAATTTTGAGTTTAAAGCAGCCAAACAAATGCAAAGCGTCCTGATGCGGCGCAAAGTCGAGTTGGAACAGATGCTGCACAATGCGCGCGGAACTTCGTTTGAGAATGCTGATGCGTCGCGCGTGTCTATCGGCACAATCGTCACGCTGCGCGAAGTAGAGACTAACAAGGAGGAAACGTACACGATTTTGGGCGCGTGGGACGGTGATCCTGATCGCCACATCATTTCCTATCAAACGGCAATTGGACAAGCACTGCTGGGTCACGCAACTGGCGATAGAGTCTCGCTAAACACCGAGCACGACACCGCTCAACTCACCATTGTTTCAATCGTGCCGGCCCCACCCGATCAAACCGCGCCTCCACCCAGTCTTCCTAACGAGTCCCGTGTTGAAACAGCCATAGCCGAGTAGACGCGACGAGACTGGCCGCATCGCAACCGATGCTCGCGAGTGATATACGTGCCAGCGATCGGTTCTAGATCAGCAGTTCGTAGGAGAGTATGCTCAGGCAATAAATCGCTGCAGTTTCTACTCGCAGAATGATTGGACCAAGTGTAATCGGCTGACATCCGTGACGACGGGCGAGCGCAAGTTCCGCGGGCGTAAAATCGCCTTCAGGGCCTACCAGCATCAAGACACGTCGAGGAGGCCCTTTATGCTCGCTCAAATAGCCTGCCAAAACCTGCTTCAGATGCTGTGCGTCCGGCTGAAGCGATCCAATTATTTGAAGATCGAATGAGTCCTCAGCTGCGGAAAAGAATTCTGAAAGTTTCTTCGGCGCATGCACGCGTGGCAGCCAGTTCTGACCACATTGTTTAGCTGCCTCAACTGCAATTTGCTGCCATTTCGATTGCTTTTGCGCGGCACTGTCGGAATCGACCTGGACAATGGTCCGATCAGAAACAATCGGCACAATTTCCGCGGCGCCGATTTCGACCGCCTTTTGCACGATTAAATCCATATTTTTTCCCTTTGGGATTGCTTGCGCGAGAACGATCCGGCATTGCAGCTGCGATG
>DASXMV010000127.1:0-3300 GCA_036495465.1 Candidatus Udaeobacter sp.
TCCCACCCCGGTCCCGTGGCGACGCTGAGGAGGAACAGAAGCGTGCCAGTGGAATCAAGGACGGTTTTCGTTACGTCGCCAAAGACAGACCCAGTCTCGCGATGATTGGCCTGATAGCTGCGACTACAGTTTTCATCTTCCCAATCATTACGGTCATGATGCCGTTGTACGTGCGGCTGGTGCTCCACCTCGGGCCAGATCAGCTTGGCTTTTTGATGGGCGCGTCGGCAGTCGGCTCCGTCATTGGCGCGATTTTCCTGATCAGCATTCCACACAGGAAACGCGTGCCGGTCATGATGGTCAACGTCGCGGTTGTAGCTTGCGCTGTTTTTACTTTGTCGCGCGGTCCGAGTTTTTACATCGCGACGGGAGCGCTAATTCTGAATTCGCTTGGCCTGGCCATGAATTTCGGCCTGGCAAACACGATAGTACAGGAACGGGCACCCGATTATCTGCGTGGGCGTGTCTCGGCGGTATTCATGCTGAGCTTTGTGGGTTTGATGCCGGTTGCGGGCCTGGGAATTACTGGATTATCCGATTGGATTGGTATGCGGACAGCGCTGGCTATTGCCGCGGGGTGCTACGCAATCATTGCGATGATCGTGCTTGCCCGCGTACGACGAGAATGCTCGAGGCCTTTAACACCAGAAAAGTCTGCTGCTGAGACTCAGGCACCGCCAATGGCTGCTGCTGTTTAGCGTGATTGCAATTTCCACTTGCTGGAATTCCGTACGCCATACTGCGGGCGACGCGATGCTGCACGAAATCAAAACCCAGCTTGGGTTCGATTTAGTTGAGCTGGGCCAGGGTATTCACACCACATTGGTCCCCGGGATTCAAAAAATGGTCGACGCCGGAGAAATGCGCGTGAGCAGTCTGCATAATTTTTGTCCATTGCCTGTTGAGGGCACGCCAGCGTCACCCGATTGCTACAAGTTTTCAGCCGCGTCAGCCGATGAACGGGAGGCTGCTGTCGCGCGAACATTGCAGACGATTGATTTCGCCGCGCGACTGAACGCTCCGTTTGTTGTATTGCATTTAGGACACGTGGACATGTCGCCGATCACCGATCGGTTGATCGCGATGGCGAAAACCGGGAGCTACCTGTCACGCGAATACGTGAGAATGAAGATCGCTGCGGTGCAGGAGCGGGAAAAAAATTCCCCGGGGGCTCTACAGCGCGCAAAGGACTGTCTGCGACAGATTGTTGAGCATGCCGCCTCGAAAAATGTACGGATTGGTTTGGAATGCCGGCGCGATTATGAACAAATGCCAACTGAGCGCGAACTGGCAGAGCTACTCGAGGAACTAAACGCGCCGCATTTGGGTTACTGGCACGATTTCGGTCATTCGCAGATCAAAGAGAATCTCGGATTCATCGATCATGCCGAGTGGTTGCGCAGAGTCGGGTCGCGCGCATTTGGCTGCCACGTCCAAGATTGTATATGGCCTGCCCGAGATCATGAACCGCCCTTTACCGGAGGCATTGATTTTGAAAAACTTGTTCCGCTCCTTCCCACAAACTGCTTATTTGTCTGGGAGATGAATGCGCACAGACCAGCCGATGTAATTCGTCAATCAGTCCGAATGTGGGAGGAACGCTTCGGCGCATGAAAAAAATCCTGGCCACCCTTTTCCAACTTAGCGTCACCGTCGCTGTGCTCTACTGGGTTTACCACGATCCCCACAGGCGGGCGCAAATGGTTGAGGCAATCCGAAACGCTCAGTATCACTGGGTTGCCCTGGGAATTCTGGCGTACGTGGTCGTTGAAGTTGCCGCGGCTTTCCGCTGGCACGTTTTACTGAAGGTCCAAAAAATCCATCTGAGTCTTCCCCGGCTCTCGGGTTTATTTTTGATCGGCATGTTTTACAACCAATTCCTTCCGGGAGGCACGGGCGGCGATATCATGAAAAGCTATTATTTGCTCAAAGAGACGCCGGACAAGAAAGCCGGGGCATTGCTAGCCGTCGTGTTTGATCGTTTCATTGGCCTTGTTGCGTTGGTCGCGATTACTGTCACGCTCATTGGACTGCGTTACGACTTCCTCGCACAAACTCCGCAAACGCGAAATTTGTTATGGCTCCTGCTTTTTCTTCTTGGCACATCAGTACTGACGTTGATCTCCACTTTTGTAATCAGCGGATTTAACCTGTTCCATTCGCTGCCCGAGAAGTTTCCTGGTCGGGACAAGCTGATCGAGATCTCCGCGGCCTATCACCTTTACGCGCACCATTGGCGCGCGACGCTCGTCGCGTTTGCAACATCTCTGGTCGCGCACCTGTCTACGTTCACAACATTCCTTTGCGCGGCGTACGCGCTAGGCGCACCCGTGCCAGTGGTAAACTTTTTTGCCGTGATGCCGGTGGAGCGTACGATCTCGGCACTGCCGATTAGTTTCGCGGGAATCGGGATTCGTGAAAAAGTCTTGCAGATCATGCTCAGCGGACTCTGCGGCGTCCCGGAAGCGAAAGCCATTCTCATCGGTTCCCTCAGCTTTCTGATCATCCTCGTCTGCTGCCTGCCGGGAGCGCTTGTTTATCTGTTTTACAAGCCGAGCGGAGCGGCTGGGCGCGTCAAAATGAGTGAAATGGAGAACGAAGTAGTCGCGCTGGAACATGAGATAGGCGAAGCGGAATGAAAAGATCCTTCAATGCTCAACGCTCACTTCAAAACGGTTCGGCGTTGGATGTTGGACGTTGAGCGCTCGAGGTTTTCCTGGTCATGAAGCGCAAGCGCCCGCGGCCATTCGTCGTCGCCACCTTTGCCATGACTGTCGATGGCAAAGTTACGACGAAAAACCTTTCACCAGTGGATTTCACTTCACGTGACGATAAGTTGCACTTGTTTCGTCAGCGTGCTTTGGGCGACGCGGTGCTGATCGGACACACCAGTGTGAAACGAGATAATGTTCGGCTGGGTCTGCCAGTTGAAATGCAGGAGAGCAGATTGAAGCGAGGCCAAAGCCGATCGCCATTACGCGTAATTGTTTCCAACGAGGGCAAGATCGACGATCGCCTGAAAATTTTTCAGTCGGACGTTTCGCCCGTCGTCATTTTTTCCACCAAACGAATGCCGCAAAGGTATCAGCGCGCCCTGGAGAAAAAGGCCACCCTCCATCTGAGTAAGGGACAGCATGTTGATCTCGTCGGGATGCTGCAAACATTGCGTGATACTTATAACGTTCGCACCGTCGCATGCGAAGGCGGCCCGACACTTTTCCGGGGATTATTGGAACAGGATTTGATCGATGAGCTAAGTCTAACTATTGCGCCATACATGTTTGGTGGAGCAAAGGCCCC
>DASXMV010000128.1:0-21359 GCA_036495465.1 Candidatus Udaeobacter sp.
GCCAGTAACGACCAGTTGAAGCAGGCCAGCCAATACCAGCCGATCATTGTCGCGCAACACAACGGCGCGGCCGTGCCGTTGCGCGACGTCGGCACCGCGATCGATGCGCAATTGAACCGCGATCAAGCTGGTCTCTTTAACAATAAGCGGGCGGTACTACTGATTATTTTCAAGCAGCCGGATGCAAACGTCGTGCGGACGACAGACGAGATCCACGCGATCCTGCCGCAGTTGCGCACTTGGATTCCTCCCAGCGTCCATCTGGACGTGATGAGCGATCGCACGACCACAATTCGATCATCTGTGCGAGACGTCCAGATCACACTTGTCTTCACCATGGCGCTCGTCGTGCTAGTCATGTTTCTCTTTCTCCGCCGGTTCTGGCCGACGTTCATCTCCGGAATTACGATGCCGCTGGCGCTGGCCGGCACTTTCGGCGTCATGTGGCTTTGCGGCTACAGCCTCGACAATCTGTCGCTCATGGCTCTGACCGTCTCGACCGGATTCGTTGTCGACGATGCGATCGTGGTCATCGAAAACATTGTGCGATTCATCGAGAAAGGCGAGTCGCCCTTACAAGCGGCACTCAAAGGCGCGCGTCAAATCGGATTTACTGTCATTTCAATCAGCATTTCACTAATTGCCGTTTTCATTCCACTTCTTTTCATGGGTGGGCTGATTGGGCGTTTGTTTCACGAGTTTGCGGTCACATTAAGCGTCGCCATTCTTGTCTCGATGGTAGTTTCGTTAACACTGACACCGATGCTCTGCGGTCAATTCCTGAAACCTGAAGATCAGAATCGAAGGCGGGGATTGATCGATAGACTTAGTGAACGCGGTTTCGATGCAATGCGCGATTTCTATGAACGGACGTTGAAATGGGTGCTCCAGCACGAGTATACGATGCTGGTTGTAACGGCCGCCGTGATCGTTGCGACAATTTACCTTTATTTCGTCGTGCCGAAGGGATTCTTTCCTCAACAGGACACGGGCCAGATGATGGCCACTACTGAGGCAGCGCAGGACATTTCGTTCGAAGCGATGAAGGAAAAACAGGAGCAGGTCGTAAAGATTGTAATGGCCGATCCCGCCGTGCAAGCTGTCGGTTCCTTTTTTGGTGGCGGCTCTGGTTCGGCCATGAATAACGCCCGGATGTTCATCAGCCTAAAGCCAAAGGGCTGGGGCAAGGGCGAACGCCGCGATGAGCCGCTCACAATTATGGCCAGGCTGCGGCAAAAGTTTGCCAAAATTCCGGGGGTTCAGCTCTTCATTGTTCCCGGTCAGGACATTCGCGTTGGCGGCCGCTCGTCGAAAGCGACATATCAATATGCCCTAACCGATCAAAACATTGACGAGCTGAATTCCTGGGCCCCCAAGCTTGTGAACAAGCTGAAGGAATATCCGCAAATCAAAGATGCGACGAGTGATCAGCAATTTCGGGGACTGCAGGAAACGGTCGTCGTCGATCGCGACGCAGCAGCTCGTCTGGGGATCCAGCCCCAGGCAGTCGATAGCACGCTTTACAGTGCATTCGGCCAGCGACAGATCTCAATCATCTACACTCAGCAGAACGAATATCATGTCGTGCTAGAGGTCGATCCCAAGTTCCAGCTGGATCCCACCTCGCTCGACAAAATTTACGTGAAGTCTTCATCCGGAACTCAGGTGCCCCTGAGCACCGTGGCGCACTTCCAATTGGATAACACTCCGCTTTCGGTAAATCACCAGGGACAGTTTCCGTGTGTGACGATTTCGTTTAATCTGGCCCAAGGAGTTTCCCTGGGCGAAGCCACCCTTCTTGTGGAAAAGGCCAAGCGCGATCTCGGCATGCCTGCAACCATTCGTGGCCATTTCGCAGGGACAGCACAGGTCTTTCAAGCATCGCTCAGCACCGAACCGTTGCTTATCCTAACGGCGCTCATCGCAGTTTACATAGTGCTCGGCATGCTCTACGAGAGCCTGATCCATCCAATTACAATTCTTTCCACTCTGCCTAGCGCCGGCCTCGGCGCCCTGCTGGCAATGGAATTCATGAACTTTCTCTATCAGACCTTTAAGATCGGGTCGGCCGATGCTGGTGAATTGTCCATCGTGTCAACTATCGGAATCATCCTTCTCATCGGCATCGTAAAGAAGAACGCCATCATGATGGTCGACTTTGCGCTTGAGGCCGAGCGACAAGAGGGACTCACGCCTGAGCAGTCGATTTATCAGGCATGCCTGGTTCGATTTCGTCCCATCATGATGACGACACTGGCTGCAATGTTTGGCGCGTTGCCACTCGCGATCGGCATGGGCATCGGCAGCGAGCTGAGAAAACCGCTTGGCGTCGCGATCGTGGGGGGACTCATCGTTTCACAGATACTCACGCTTTACACAACTCCGGTGATTTATCTCGCGCTCGATCAACTCCGGCAGCGAAAAAGGAGGCGGCATTCACCCTCTCCCAATCTTCGACCGATCGGTTGGCCCCAAACTTCCGGGTCTCCCGCAGGATAGGCACTTAGGTTTTGGAGGCGCGCCAACGCATTCGTTGGCGAGCGACGGGTTGTGCGTGGAGACGTCCCGAAAATGGAACGGCTAGTTCCCGTTCGCGGAACAACACGATCCAAGGAGGCCATCGCGTCTTTGGCGCATTATTCTGAAGATAAGCAGCTTACATCACAGGACCTTTTGTGGCACGCCACTTGCATTAGGAAGGGCATCAACCATCAAACGCTTATGAACAATCAATTCGAATCTAATTATGCTCTGTTGGTACGCTCGGAAGAGAAAGGGCGCGGTGTACTTGAAGCAGTGCTTTACATCGCGTTCGTATTGAGTGCCGTTCTACTGATCTGGCAATTTGCACAGAGCCCGGTCAACCCTCGAGCAATCGGCCTCGAGCATTGGTCTGTTGGAGAAGCCACAACTGCGCAAACAATGCCACAAGGCTAAGCGCGACAAAGCATTCAACTGGAGCAATAGGAAATACTGAGACGAGCCCTAGCGGTCAGCGTAATCGTATTCATACTGACAAATCGCAAAGCGATTCTGCGGTCATCTGGAAGTTTTGGATCGTAATCTTGTCCAATGCCGTTCGTTCTTGCATCGCTGCGATTGACATAGCGCCGGAAACGCGGTTGAGAGATAGCCGGTGACAATCAATCTCAACCGCAGCCGCAACGACCGCCCCGTCGCCAGGAAATGAGCCGAATTCTCATTGCCGACGACCAGCGCGATGTGTTGGAAGCGCTGCGCATTTTGCTTAAGAGCGAAGGCTATCAAACCGAAGCGGCCACGTCGCTTGCGGGAATCTTCCACTCGTTGGAAAAGAAAGAGTATGCGCTGTTGCTGATGGATCTGAACTACGCGCGCGACACCACCTCCGGGCAAGAGGGATTATCAGCCATTCCAAAAATCCGGCAGATCGATAGCACGTTGCCAGTTGTTGTGATGACCGCGTGGGCGACGGTTGAGCTGGCTGTGGAAGCAATGAAACGTGGCGCGCGAGATTTTGTGACCAAACCGTGGGATAACGAGCGGTTGTTGGCAATTGTTAGGACGCAGATTGAGCTCGCGTCAGCGCTTCGTCGTGGACGAAAACTTGAAGCGGAGAATGAACTTCTGCGCGGCACAATGCCAAATTTGATCGCGCAATCTCCTTCGATGCGGCCTGTAATCGAAATGATTTCACGTGTCGCGCCCTCCGATGCCAACATTCTCATCACCGGCGAAAATGGAACTGGGAAAAGCCTGGTTGCGCGAACGATCCATGCTCTTTCGCCACGAGCATCGCGTACGATGATCACTGTGAATATGGGTGGCTTATCCGAGACTCTGTTTGAGAGCGAATTGTTTGGTCACGTCAAAGGCGCCTTTACCGACGCAAAAACGGACCGAGCAGGCAGATTCGAGCTTGCGGATGAGAGCAGCCTTTTCATGGACGAAATCGCAAACATTCCAGTTGCTCAACAGGCCAAACTTTTACGGGTAATCGAAACTGGAGATTTCGAACGGCTTGGCTCGTCGAAAACTTTACATGCCAATGTGCGAATCATCTCTGCCACAAATGCAAATGTTGAGAGCGAAGTGGCTGCGGGCCGATTCCGACAGGATCTGTTGTTTCGTCTCAATACCATCCAGATCGTGTTGCCGCCGTTGCGAGATCGGCGGGACGACATCATGCCGCTAGCTAACAGTTTTCTCAGTCAGCACGCTGAGCGGTATCGGAAACAGATTGCTGGTTTCGACGAGATGGCACGAGAATCTCTGTTACAACATCGTTTCCCGGGCAATGTTCGGGAGCTTGATCACATCGTCGAACGCGCTGTGCTGATGTCGCAAGATCGACAGATTCGGGCAAGCGATTTGGGCCTGGCGAATGGCGGCGGCAAACCGCGCGACCTTGAAGAGATGAGCCTTGAAGAAGTGGAGGCATTTCTAATCAAAAAGGCGCTGGCTCGAAACGATGGCAACGCGCGCAAAGCGGCGGAGGCGCTCGGGTTGAGCAGAAGCGCATTTTACCGTCGCCTGCAGCAATATGGACTCTAAAAATCGCGGATTGGCCGCTACCACAAATCGACTGTTTGCAGATTCTGGATTGCAGTATTGATGGCTCGAAAACCCAAAGATCCGCATCGGTTTTCGTACGAAGGGAGGATTACGTGGCTTACGCTGGCTGCGGTCCTGCCCGCAATAGTTGTTGCCCTTGCGCTTCTTTGGTTCGGTGACTACAGCGGCAAAGTGCAGTGGACGCTAACGATTCTCATCGTTGGGTCTTTCGTGGCGTTCATATCCAGTACGCGCGAACACACCATTCGCCCTCTGCAAACCATGTCCAATTTGCTCGCGGCATTGCGCGAGGGCGATTACTCGATCCGTGCACGCGGCGCTCGCGAGGGTAACGCTCTGGGAGAGGTGCTGCTCGAAGTTAATTCGCTTGGAGAAACTTTGCGTCAGCAGCGCCTGGGCGCTTTCGAAGCTACGGCATTGTTGCGCACGATCATGAGCGAAATCGATGTTGCAGTGTTTACCTTTGATCCCAAACGGCGTCTGCGCCTGGTCAATCGCGCCGGCGAAACTCTGCTGGGCCAGCCGATGGACAAATTGCTGGGCAAAACAGCAAACGAACTTTCGCTCAACAGATGCCTCGAGGCTAACGAGGACGAACCACTAACGTTAAATTTCCGAGGCACATCAGGTCGCTGGGGTATAAGGCGGAGCACATTCCGGGAAGAAGGGTTACCGCATGAATTACTGGTGTTGACCGACCTTAGTCGCACACTGCGGGAAGAGGAACGTCGGGCGTGGCAACGCCTTGTGCGTGTCCTCGGCCATGAAATGAACAATTCCCTCGCTCCGATCAAGTCACTCGCCGCGAGCTTGGAATCGCTCATGCGACGGGACCCTCTTCCGCCGGATTGGAAGGATGACGCGAGTGCTGGATTAAACTCGATCGCGTCGCGTGCCGATTCGCTAAGCCGTTTTCTGCAAGCCTACACGCGCCTTACAAAACTTCCGCCGCCGCAGAAACAAAGTGTGGATGTTGGTAAACTCGTGCGGCGTGTCGTGGACTTGGAACCCAGGCTCGCTGTACACGTCATTGGCGGTCCCGAAACGGTGATTCGCGCGGATGCAGCGCAGATCGAACAAGCACTGATTAATATTGTGCACAACGCCGTCGATGCGGCGCTCGAGGCTGACGGCAAGGTTATGGTCGGATGGCGCGAGAAAAGAGACGTTCTTGAGATCTTCGTTCAAGACGAAGGTCTAGGGATCATGAATTCCGCGAACCTTTTCGTGCCATTTTTCACGACGAAGCCGGAAGGCTCGGGGATTGGTCTGCCGCTAAGTCGTCAAATCGCGGAAGCTCACGGTGGATCGTTAACGGTAAGCAATCGGGAAAGCGGTAAAGGCGCGGAAGCCCTATTGCGTCTGCCGCTGTAAGGTACCTCGGATCAAATAATCGTCCCAAACTTGGGACTACGCCGTCCCACAACTGGACTTTGCTGAA
The DNA here is from genome assembly GCA_036495465.1 of Candidatus Udaeobacter sp. Classification (GTDB taxonomy): domain Bacteria; phylum Verrucomicrobiota; class Verrucomicrobiia; order Chthoniobacterales; family UBA10450; genus Udaeobacter. Next base: position 5,996 of record DASXMV010000128.1, read on the forward strand.
GTCGCTTCCAATTGCCTTGCGATTCTAAGCCTCTCTATCCGTAGCCATTACAATTCGTCGAGCTACTTGGCACGGACCTTGCATTACCTCTTGCCAACAAGCCGAAAGGAAATATGAAGCCGATCTCTGTAATTGTTGGCAAAAGCAACAGATCCTCCCTGATTGACTGCAATTACCGCGCGATAAGCTTGGACGGTTATCGGGGACGATGCGTCAAAACCGAAGCGCCGGGCTTTTGGACCATCAGCGCTCAGTATTTTCAAAACGAGGCGCGCCACGATTTTACCGTAGAAGCAGTTTGCTTCGCAGTCATCATCATTACTGCAGCCATTCCATTGGTAAGTGCAGCAAATGCGGTGATCGAACTTTGTCGCGTATTTGTTCAGCTTTGATTCGATCATGGTGCCTCAGCGAAAATCAAAAGAAGAAACTATTGTGCGGCCAGCTGGATTCACATCGAATCTTTCCTCCATGGACGTGCCGCGCGTAGGCATTGCAGCCAAGAAGCGCAAACGCCGCATCATTATTATCGCTGCGTCCGCGCTTGGTTTGATTCTGGCGACAATAGCCATCTCGCGTTTGAAACCCGCCGTGCCCAGCATCGACCGCTCGACTGTCTGGATAGATACTGTGAAACGCGGCCCAATGACACGGCAAGTACGCGGGCTCGGCACACTCGTGCCGGAGGATATTCGATGGCTGCCTGCAAACACCGAAGGGCGCGTTGAAAAAATAAATATCTGGCCCGGCACACCTGTGGAACCGGACTCAGTGATTTTGGAATTGAGTAGCCCTGAGCTAGAGCAAGCCGCTCATGACGCGGAGTCAAAAGCGAGTGCAGCGGAAGCAGACCTAACGAGCATTCGCGCGACTTTGCAACGTGAGGTGCTAGATCAGGAGTCGAAGACAACCGCGGCGCATTCCGCGTACGAGCAGGCGAAAATGGAGCGCCAAACGAACGATCAATTGGCAAAGAATGGTTTGATCGCCGTGCTCGACTATAAGAAGTCAAAGATTAAGGAAGAGGAAACCGAGAAGAGCGATGAGATCGAGCAGAAGCGCTTGCAATTTGAGCGTGATTCAATCGAGCCGCAGCTGGCTTCGAGACAAGCCGCAGTCGATCAAGCCAAACAATTGGCGAAACTGAGACTCGACCAGGTTGAAGCGTTACATGTGAAAGCCGGAATGTCCGGTGTGTTGCAGCAATTGCCTGTGCAAATCGGCCAGCGTCTCAAGATAGGAGACAATCTCGCCCGCGTCGCCGATCCCAAGAAACTAAAAGCGCAGGTGAAGATCGCTGAGACGCAGGCTAAAGATATTCAGATCAATCAAAAAGCTGTGATTGATACCCGCAACGGGACGGTCAATGGGCACGTGACGCGCGTCGATCCCGCAGTCGAACAGGGAACAGTGACCGTCGATGTTGCATTCGATGAGCCGCTTCCCAAGGGTGCACGCCCCGACCTCAGCGTGGATGGAACGATCGAGCTTGAGCGTCTCGATAACGTTGTTTACGTGGGTCGCCCCGCGTTTGGACAAGAGAACAACACCGTCGGAATGTTTAAGCTCGTCGGCGGCAGCTCGGATGCTGTCCGCACACCGGTGAAACTTGGTAAAAGCTCGGTGAACACGATTGAGATTCTAAGCGGTCTCCAACCTGGAGATCAGGTGATCCTCTCCGATACCAGTGCCTGGGATGGGCACGACAGGATCCGACTCAACTAATCAGCAAACAACAATCAAGATCATGAACAACGGCTCAGATCCTCTCATACAACTAAGCAGCGTGACGAAGGTATTTCTCACTGACGAAGTGGAGACCCATGCGCTGTCTGGAATTCACCTCGACATTCGACCCGGCGAATATGTTTCTATCGCCGGACCATCGGGCTGCGGCAAGACGACCCTGCTCTCAATTCTCGGACTTCTCGATACTCCCTCGGACGGCAGCTACTCCTTAAAAGGACATGAAGTCGCCAATCTTTCGTTCGCAGATCGCGCCCGTATTCGAAATCGGGAAATCGGTTTCATTTTTCAGAGCTTCAATCTGATTGGAGACCTGACTGTTTTTGAGAATGTCGAGTTGCCGCTGACTTATCGCGGAATGGCTGCCAGCGAACGCAAGTCGTTTGTGACTGGAGCCCTCGAGCGCGTGGGCATGGCGCATCGTGCAAAGCACTTGCCAAGTCAGTTGTCAGGCGGGCAACAGCAGCGCGTGGCCGTCGCTCGGGCACTCGCAGGTCGGCCGGCCATTCTGTTGGCGGACGAACCGACGGGCAATCTTGATTCGCGTAATGGCGAAGCGGTGATGCATTTACTCAAGGAATTGCACGAGAACGGAGCCACTATCTGCATGGTCACACACGACGAGCGCTTTGCACAACACGCCGATCGCACTGTGCATTTGTTTGATGGCCGCGTAGTAGAGGATCGCATCGCGGCCTAGGGAAAGGTAATGAATGGCTTAAGATTCGCATTACGCCAACTCCGAAAGTCGCCCGGATTTACGGCTATCGCGATCATTACGCTTGGCCTCGGCATCGGAGCCAACACCGCAATTTTCAGCGTCATCAACGCTGTGCTGCTGAGGCCCCTGCCTTATCCGGAACCGGACCGGCTTGTGCTCATTCGCGAGCGCACAAATATCTTTGATTCCGGTTCGGTTAGCCTGCCGAATTATCTTGATTGGCGCGCTGGCCAGCGTGGTTTCACTGATCTCGCTTTGTTCCGTCGAGACGATGCGAATCTGTCCGGCGCCAGCAGCGATGTCGAAGCGGAGCGCGTGGTCTCCGCGCGCGTGGCATACAATTTTCTTTCCGTCCTCGGCGTACCACCGGAACTGGGACGCGATTTTCGTGAGTCAGACGATGTGCCGCATTGCAAAAAAGTCGCCCTCATTTCCGATGCATTATGGAGACGCCGCTTCGGCGGCTCGCATGGCGTCATCGGGCAATCCATCATACTCGATGGCGTACAACGCGAAATCATCGGCGTGCTTGCAACGAACGTTCAGTTGCCGAGGAAAGCGCAGGTTTATATTCCGCTGGAAGATTTGCGCGCGGACAAGAATTACCTGGACCGCCGCAATCATCCTGGATTCTCCGCGCTCGGGCGGCTCAAACCGCACGTGATACTCAGCCAGGCGACGGCTGACCTGAATAACATCGCCGCCGAGCTCGAACGTCGCTATCCCGATTCCAACACTGGACGCCGCGTCACGTCGCTGATCCTTCTCGATTCTGCAGTCAAGGATTACAAACGCGGCGTCATACTTCTTCTTGCAGCAGTCGTTTGTGTGCTTCTCATCGCCTGCGCCAACGTCGCAAATATGCAACTGGCTCGCGCTCTCGGCCGCGAGCGCGAACTGGCGGTGCGTGCCGCGCTGGGTGCGAACCGTCGTCAGCTCGCCAAGCAAGTGTTTACAGAGAGCGCGATCCTGGCGGTGTTTGGAGCGATTGCGGGCGTACTTCTTGCTCTTTGGGGGCTCGATACTATCAAGGCAATTGCGCCGGGCAGCTCCGCCAGTTTTGCTCCGTCTGATGCGATTCGCTTCCAGGAAGCGAATCTTGATTGGAAAGTGCTCGCATTTACGGCGGTGGTCGCGATGGGCGCGGGCATTTTAGTTGGCATTTGGCCGGCACTGCGGGTCTCCCGTACCGCGTCGTTGACGCTCTCCCTGCACGAAGGCGGCCGTGGAACCAGCGGCGGAGTGCGACGTCAACGGGTGAGGTCCGGACTGGTCGTGGCGCAGGTCGCCCTGGCATTGCTCCTGCTTCTCGGCGCGGGATTGACTCTGAAAAGTTTTCGTAATGCACAAAACGCGTCACTCGGATTCAACCCGGAAAATATTTTGGTGGCCGACGTTTTGTTGCCGAAGGCGCGCTACGACACGGACGAAAAGGTCGTGCGTTTTAACGATCAGCTTATTCAACGAATTCGCTCGCTTCCCGGTGTCGAAGCCGCGGCACTCGGGATGAATATTCCCTTTGATAACAACGAGTGGGACAGTTCCTTTCATCTGACCGGCACACCTCCGTATCCGCCCGGCGAAAGACCGGAAGCGGAAATAAACTTTGTAACGCCCGATTATTTTCGTCTCATGGGAATGCCGCTGTTGAGTGGACGGGGCTTCAATGAGGATGACCGCGCAGGCCGTCCGCGATCTGTCATCATCGATGAAACGCTCGCTCGAAAATATTTTCCTGGCAAAGACCCCATTGGCCAGCAGATCGATGACAACCAATCAGACCAAAAAAACCCGCCTCCCCTGACGATTGTCGGTGTGGTTCCACGCACGCGAAACGAAGCAGCCGGCGAAGATAATGTTGACCAATATCACTGGCCGCAAATGACCTTTGCCGCGGACCAGGTGCCGAGCCGCAGCAATATGCTCCTGGTGCGGGTAAAATCAGGTGATCCTCTCGCGCTTGTGCCGTCAATCAAACGCGAACTTCATGGGCTCGATCCCGACCTGGCCTTCGCCGGTATATCGACGATGGAAACCAACGTCGCGAAAAGTCTTGGCGCCCGACGGATGATGACGTCGCTGCTCAGCGAGTTTGCCGTTATCGCATTGCTGCTGGCCAGCGTCGGATTGTATGGGGTAATGGCACTGACAGTCACTCAGCGCACACGCGAACTGGGCGTTCGTCTAGCGCTAGGCGCGCAGCGCGCAGACGTCTTCCGTCTCGTGCTCTCGCAGGGAATGTTGCTGGTCCTCATCGGCCTGACCATTGGATTGCTCGGCGCGATTGGCGCTGGTCGCGGATTGCAAAGCGTGCTGTACGGCGTCGGCGGATTTGACGTATCGGCATTAAGTTTCGCTCTTTGCGCGCTCGCCCTGGTCGCGCTCATCGCCTGCTGGTTGCCGGCACGTCGCGCTACTCGCGTCGATCCCATCGTGGCCCTGAGAGCGGAATGAGATGAACGATCTAAAATTGGCTCTTCGCCAGCTCCGCAAATCACCGGGGTTTACCGTGGTTGCGGTGCTCACACTTGCGCTCGGCATCGGTGCGAACACAGCCATCTTCAGCGTGGTCAATGCGGTGTTGTTAAAGCCACTGCCGTTTCGATCGCCGGATCGGCTTGTTGCTATTGGCAGCACAAATCAGAAGGACCCGGACAGATCTCACCAGTTCAACTCGCTTTCTTATCCGGACTTCTTCGATTTCCGAAATCAAAACCGGACCTTCGAGTGCATGTCGATCTATCGTGGTGGCAGCTATGCCCTCGTTAACGAACAAGGTGCCCAAAATGTCCAAGGGCTAAAGGTCAGCGCCGAGTTCTTCGATGTCCTCGGTATAAAGCCTGCGATCGGCCGCGCCTTTGTTCGAGCGGACGAACAAGCTGGAGGTGGACCGGGAGGATTCAAGGTTATTCTCAGTCACGATTTGTGGAATCGGCTTTTCAATCGCGATAAGGCCGCGATTGGTCGCACACTTCGTATCCAGGGCCATTCCTACACCGTCATCGGAATCATGCCGCGCGGATTTCAGTTTCCGTTCGAAACGCCGGCCACCGAAATGTACGTCACGTCTGCAGAGGACGCAGCTACCGCAGACGGGGCTAAGCCAAACACGGAACAGCGCGGCAATCACATGCTTTTGGCGGTGGGCCGACTCAAGCCGGACGTTAACGTGGCGCAGGCCGAAGCCGATCTGCGAACGATCGCGGCTGCATTGGAAAAACAATATCCGGACACGAACACGAAGTTCGGTGCCGCTGTCGCTCCGCTTCGCGATGATCTGATTGGGGACGTCCGCACCGCGTTGTACGTCCTGTTCGGTGCCGTTGTTTGCGTATTGCTCATCGCCAATGCCAACGTTGCGAACTTGATGCTCGCGCGCGCGTCCGTGCGCGGAAAGGAGATCGCTTTACGCGCGGCGCTGGGAGCGAGTCGCAGGCGAATCATTCGGCAACTACTTACGGAAAGTTTGTTGATTGCCGGAATCGGCGGGCTGCTTGGTCTGCTCATCGCGAAGTGGGGAACTGAAGCACTCATCGTGACCGTGCCTCAAAATATTCCGCGAATCAGCGCGATCCAACTTGATGGCGTTGTTCTCGCGTTCACTCTACTCATTTCCATTGCCACCGGCGTCGTTTTCGGATTGGTGCCGGCGTGGCATGCGTCGCATGTCGATCTTAATAACGCACTCAAGACAGGTGCGCGCATCGGTACCGGAGGCGAACAGAAGCATCGTCTCCGTAATGGACTCGTGATGGGTGAGATCGTGCTCGCGCTGATTCTGCTGGTTTGTGCCGGTTTATTGATTCAAACATTCGCCCGGCTGGGCCGCGTTCAAACCGGTCTGCATACCGAAAGTCTTTTCACCGCCCGCATCACTTTACCGGAGGCATCCTATCCGCGACCGGCGAACTTGAACGCGTTTTTCGACCAATTACTTCCGAAGGTCCGAACGATTCCAGGAGTCAAGTCCGCCAGCATTATTCTGCCCCTGCCGCTGACCGGTGGTCAGATCACGACTGACTTCGATATCGAAGAGCATCCCTTGCCGGAAGGACAACGAAACGACGCTCCCATGCGCATCACCGGGCTGGATTATTTCGAGACGATGGGTATCCCGCTTTTGCAGGGCAGAGTTTTCAAGGAGACGGACAAGTTCGACTCCCTTCCCGTGGTTATCGTGAATGAGCGCTTCGCTCAGAAGGTTTTTCCGGGGCAAAATGTGGTTGGCAAACGCATCCAGCCTGGCTGGAGCGTCGGCGATGAGAAGCCCAAGATGCGTCAGATCGTCGGCGTTGTTGGAAACGTGAGACATCTTTCGCTCCAGAAAGATTTCACTCCGGAAATGTACGTACCGGCAGTGCAAGTTCCGATTAACTTCGTCTATGTAGTGGCGCGCACGAGCCTTTCTAATCCCGCTATCCTTACCACCGCCGTTCGTGATCAGCTCGCATTGCTCGATCGTGATATTCCACTCACCCAGGTTCGCGTTTTTGATGAATACATGTCTCGAACGCTGGCCAAGCCGCGCTTTAACGCCTTGCTATTATCGATCTTCTCGGGAACCGCGTTGCTTCTCACGGCGATTGGGATTTACGGGGTGCTTGCTTATTCCGTCTCCCAACGCACAAACGAAATCGGAATCCGTATGGCACTGGGCGCCGCGCAATCGAACATTTTCCGGTTGGTAGTTGGAGAGGCGATGCTGCTGGTCGCAATCAGCATTGTGATCGGGCTGCTTGGCGCATTCATGGCAACCCGTTTCCTGAGCAGCCTCCTTTACGGAGTGGCCGCGTGGGATCCGATCACTTTCGCTTCAATCGCGACGCTTATTGCCGCCGTTGCTTTTCTCGCTTGCTGGCTCCCGGCTCGCCGGGCCGCGCGTGTTGATCCGGTTATTGCGCTTCGTTCTGAGTGATCACCACAACCAAATGAACGACCTCAGGTTTGCTCTTCGCCAGCTTTGCAAATCCCAGGGATTTACCCTCGTCACTGTCTTGACGCTGGCACTCGGCATCGGCGGGAACACGGCGATATTCAGCATCGTCAACGCCGTCCTGATTCGACCACTTCCATATCCAAATGCCGATCGGATCATGGTTTTGAACGAATCTTCGGGGCCGGGTCAGGACTACTCCGTCGCGCTGCCCGACTATTTCGATTGGCGAAATGACAATACTGTTTTTGAGCATCTCGCGGCTACTCACAAGGAATCGCGAAATCTCAGCGGCATTCCCGGTCGTGATCCGGAACGCGTTTCGTGCGCCTCAGTGACGCGGAATTTTTTCAACATTCTCGGGATACCGCCGGAGATGGGCCGAACATTTAGCGAAGATGAAGATAAGGTGGGTGCGCCACCTGTCGTGCTGCTAAGCGACCCTCTTTGGCGTCGCGTGTTTAATGCCGACCCTGGTGTGCTGGGACGCTCTATCACGCTGCACGATCAGAATTACACCGTCATTGGAGTGATGCCGCCGCAAGTTACGTCGCCCCAGGACAGCGATGTGTGGTTGTCGTTGATGCGAAGAAGCAACAACCCGGCGTGGATCCAACGGTTCGTCCACCCGATGATCTACGTCTGGGGAAAACTCAAGCCAGGGGTGACTGTCGATCAAGCGCGCGCCGAAATGAAAGGAATCGCCGCGCGCCTGGAGAAAGCCTATCCCGACACAAACGGGCAAGAAACGGCTGTCGTTACGCCATTAATTGAAAATCTCGTGGGCAAATACCGAACAAATCTCGCAATGCTTCTCGCAGCAGTGGGTTTGGTATTGTTGATCGCCTGCGCGAACCTGGCCAATCTGTTTGCCGCGCGAGGGTCAGCCCGCATGAAAGAGTTCGCCGTCCACGCGGCTGTCGGCGCGACCCGCGCCAGGATCATCAAGAAGCTGGTACTCGAAAGCTTTGTAATCGCGATACTTGGGGGTGCGCTTGGATTCTTGTTTGCGGTGTGGGTGCGCGATGGTCTGAAGGCGCTCAGCCCGGAGGGCGTATCCCGGTTTCAACAAATTTCATTCGATCTGCCGGTTCTGGGTTTCACATTTTTGATAGCGTTTCTCACGACTCTGCTTTTCGGACTGTGGCCGGCCTGGCGCGCGTCGCATGTCGACCTGCAGCTGGCGTTGAAGGCGGGATCTGCTGGAAGCGGCGATCCGCCGTCGACCAGACGCGCGCGAGATTGGCTGGTAATCAGCGAAATTGCGCTCACGCTCACCTTATTGGTTGCGGCCGGCCTGGTTGTAAAAAGTTTTTCTCGGCTGCAATCGCTCTCGTTAGGCTACGAGCCGCATGCGCTTTTCACGGCGCGCTTTGAATTGCCGTGGCGACAATATAACAACCGCGACAAAATTGACGTTTTTGCGAAAGCGCTGCTCGATAAAGTTCGCGCGGTACCCGGTGTGCAAACCGCCGCCGTCAGCTCGAATGGGCCGCTCATGGGCGGATGGCAAACTGGTTTTTGGCGCGAAGAGAACCCGCGACCGCGGCCTTCGGACATGTTGAATAGCGACCTCGAAGTGGTCGGTGGCGATTACTTTTCCACGCTCAAGGTGCCGTTGTTGCGCGGTCGCACGTTTAACGAGCGCGACACCAAAGATTCGCCGCGCGTCATCATTATCGATCAGGCCATGGCCGACCAATATTTTCCCGGCGAAAATCCAATTGGCAAACGTCTCGGTGTTGATGTCGGCAACGATGAAGAAGGCTGGGTCATGGGCGAAATCGTTGGCGTGGTCGGACGGATGCGATTTCATGCTGTCGATGAAATGGCGCCTTTGCCGTTGATTTATTGTTCGTTAGGCCAGGCTCAGCGAACCGGTCTCACGCTTTTTGTGAGATCGACAATGACTCCTGCGGTGCTCGCGCGGTCGATTCGTGACGCTGTTACGTCAATCGATTCTTCGCTCGCGGTTTTCGATGTCCGACCGATGAGCGATCGCGTCCGCCAGACCTGGGGCGCGCAGCGGTTTTTAAGTTTTCTATTTTCAATTTTTGCCGGGCTCGCGCTAGTGCTGGCGACTATCGGTCTTTACGGACTGCTCGCCTATACCACGCTCAAACGCGTCCCTGAAATCGGTATTCGTCTCGCGCTTGGTGCGCGCCCGGTTCAAATTCGGGCGCTGATCCTTTGGCATGGAATGCAACTGCTTTTAATTGGATCGGTCATCGGCCTAACCACAGCCTTTGCATTGTCGCGCGCACTGCAGACTGTCCTTTTCGAAGTCAAAGGATCCGATCCCAGAATCTATCTCGGGGTCGGTGCACTTCTCTTTTTGGCAACTCTCTTTGCTTCCTGGATTCCGGCGCGCCGTGCCTCACGCGTCGATCCGATGATCGCCCTTCGCGCCGAATAATATGAACGATCTAAGATTTGCTTTGCGCCAGCTCCGCAAATCGCCTGCGTTCACCGCGATTGCTGTGATCACGTTGGCGCTGGGGATCGGACTCAACACCACGATCTTTAGCTTGATCAACGACCTTTTTTTGCGCGGACTGCCATTTCGCGAACCCGGTCGGGTGCTGCATGTTTTCTCGAAGTTCAAGGATCAGCGTGTCGAGTTTCCAATCTCCGCGCCGCGCTTCTACCATTTTCGCGATGGCCAAGCCATCTTTGATGGATTCGCGGGCGAGAATGGTCTTGCTGCAACTGTGACCGGGCTCGGTGACGCATTCCAGGTGCCGATTTTCAAAACGACAGCAAATTGGTTCGACGTGCTCGGGGTGCGCACGACTCGTGGCCGCACATTTTTGTCCGAAGAAGAAGAAGGCGCGGATGTAGCGGTGATTACGGATCGTTTTTGGAAAGCACGACTCGGCGGCGATCCAAATGTAATCGGTCGCGCGCTTGTCCTCGACGGAGTCACACACACAATCGTCGGAGTGATACCGACATTGCCAGTGTCGTGGACCGGACCGAATGCCGACATCTGGACGACGAAGCCATTCGTCATTCCAGGTTTTTCGCACGACCGAATGATGCGCGGGACGACGTTTCTGCGCGCGGTCGGGCGACTGAAAGCAGGTGTGAAAGAGGAGCAAGCATTCGCTGCGTTGCAGGTTCTCGAGAATAGCTATCGCGCGCAATATCCAGAAAAGATCGATGCGAAAGCCGCCACAGTAGTTAAAACATTACCCGAAGATGTGACGCAAAACTTGCGCCCCAGCTTTGCGACGTTGTTGGCGGCCGTGACGTTCGTGTTGCTCATCGCGTGCAGCAATGTCGCGAATCTCCTACTCGTTAGGTTCAGCGGGCGGCGGCGCGAAATCGCGCTACGCATGGCGATCGGTGGCTCGCGCACGAGCATCGTGCGCCTATTCGTTCTCGAGAGTGTGCTCGTTAGTCTGTTCGCCGGGATTCTCGGCGCAGTGCTCGCTTGGCAATTAGTTCCGCTCGTGCCGAAAGTCGCGGCGAATTTTCTGCCAATTGAACCCGGCCGTGCGACCGCGATCTCATTTCCGGTGCTTGCATTCACAATTGTTCTCTCACTTCTCGCCGGTCTCGCGATGGGTTTGTATCCGGCGCTCCAAAGCTCGCGTGCGGATATCGTGGATGCATTAAAGGAAGGCGGCCGCGGAGCTACCGGTAGTGTTCGTCAGCAGCGCTTCCGGAAATTACTCGTCGGCGCGCAGGTTGCGCTTTCGGTTACGCTGCTCGCGGGCGCGTCGTTACTCATCGCGAGTTTCGTCCGCCTGAGCCATGAGGATCCGGGCTTCAAGTACCACAATCTCTGGAACGCACTCACCGTCATGCCCGCGGCACAATACCCCGATCCCGCTTCGCGCACACGTTTCGCAGATGAATTAACAAACAAACTGCGCGCCACTCCCGGAATGCAAGAGGTCGCGATCAGTTCCAGTATTCCGCTGACCGGAGGTGCCGGCGCAACGCTCTACACGCGCGCGGAAGGCAATGTGCTCCCGGTCGCGGAGCGCAAGGGTGCGCCATCAAATGACATCGCGCCCGACTGGCTGCACACACTCGGTATCCCGCTTTTGGCCGGCCGTGATTTTACCGAGCAGGACGACGCCGACCATCCGAACGTAATTCTCATTAGCGCGTCTGGGGCAAAAACAGTTTTCGGAAATGAAAATCCGATCGGCAAAACATTGCTGATCACGAGTGGCAGCGTGCCGGTCGAAATTGTCGGCGTCGTAGGCGATGTGCGTTCGGTGCGGCTCGATCAACACAACGACATGGAATTTTATCGCCCATTCGCGCAGGAAAATTTTCCATTTCTGAGCATCACTGTGCGCAGTCCGTTGCCGCCGGAGAGCGTAATGAAATCAGTGCAGGCCGCGATGCGTACGGTCGATCCGAATCTTGCGCTGATTTTGCCGCAGCCGCTCACTGACATTATGGCGCAGGCGCTCGGGCAAGCCAAGTTGATGATGTGGTTACTTGGAATTTTCGGCGGTGTCGCATTATTGCTTGCGAGCATCGGCATTTACGGAGCAGTCGCGTGTAGTGTCGAACAACGCACTGGCGAAATCGGCGTTCGCATGGCACTCGGCGCACAAACAGCGGATGTCTTGCGGCTTATTTTGCGTCAGGGAATGACCCCTGTTTTATTGGGACTCACCATCGGAATGGTGGCTGCTCTTGCGTTGGGTCGTTTACTCACTACGCAGCTTTACCAGGTTTCTCCGCACAATCCCGCGCTTCTTGCTACCACAGCGCTCATACTTGGGGCAGTCGCATCGGTTGCATGCTTCCTGCCGGCGCGGCGCGCGACGTTTGTAAACCCGATCGAAGCGCTTCGAACAGAATGACGAATTGGATGCAAACATTTTTTCAGGATCTTCGCTTTGGCCTCCGCATGCTTCAACGCAGTCCCGGTTTTTCCATTCTTGCGATCCTTTGCCTTACTCTCGGAATCGGAACCAACGCCGCGGTATTGAGTTGGATCGAAGGAATTTTGATTCGCCCCTATCCGCTGGTTGGGCACCAGAACCGCATGTTCGCATTGAATGCGACGACGCGCGGCGAGACCGGATATACTGGACTTTCGTTCCCCGAATTCCTCGATTATGAAAAAAATTCGACGCTCTTTGAATCGTTCATCATTGATAAGATAACAGGCACGACACTCAGTGTAGGTGATCGCGCCGAGCGCGCGACGGGCGGAATTGTGTCTGCAAATTACTTCGACGCGCTTGGAGTGCAGCCGATTCTCGGTCGCGGCTTTCGTCCGGAGGAAGGAACCGGCCGCAATGCGCATCCAGTGACAGTGATCAGTTATCGAACCTGGAAGGATCGTTATAACGGCGATCCGAACATCATTGGCCGCACGCAATATCTGAATGGCGTTCAACACACGATCATCGGTGTCGCACCGGAAAAATTTCACGGCACCTTCATTGGATATTCGTTCAGCTTCTGGGTGCCGACGTCAATGCAGGAGACGTTCGACTCGACCGGTTACAAACTGGAAGACCGTAGCGCTCGTTGGATCGAGGGCTACGCGTTCCTCAAACCTGGCGTCACGCGTCAGCAGGCGGATGCTGAATTGCACGCGATCGCACAGCGCCTGGAAAAGGATTACCCGGAAACGAACCGCGGTCACGACCTCTCGCTGTTACCGTTGTGGGAAACGCCGTTTAACCAGGCTGGCAACATGTCGTCGACGCTTGTCATCACGCTTGCGGTTGTTTTCTTCGTTCTGCTCATCGCCTGCGCGAACGTGAGCAATCTGCTGCTCGCCCGGTCGCTATTGCGTCGCCATGAGATGACAATGCGTCTAGCGCTCGGCGCAGGGCGAAGCCGTTTGATCAGACAACTTTTCACGGAAGGATTGCTGCTTGCGTTGATCGCCGCCGCCGGCGGAATCGCCGTCGCTTATTTGTGTCGCAACGCGCTCGTGCTTTCGTTCCCGTCGCCTGCAGCTGGAATTGTAATTGATTTTCCCGGACAAATTGACTGGCGCGTATTGGCCGTGAGTGCGGCGATTTGCATTGGATCGACAATGCTCTTCGCGCTCATGCCCGCGATCCAGGCGAGTCATGTGGATCTTGCCGGAGCGTTGAAAACCGAAGGCGGGGGCGTGGTAGGTGGAAAAGGCCGGTCGCGTTTGCGCTCGGCGCTCGTGCTCGTCCAAATCTCGCTCAGCTTCGTTTTACTGGCCGGCACAGGCTTGCTTTTGCAGAGCTTGCAGCGCTTGCAGAATGCCAGCCCGGGGTTTTCGACTGATGTCATCGTCTCCGGCGCCGACTTATTTTCGGCCGGATACAACCTCGAACGTGCCAAAGCTTTCGACACTCAGTTACTTGATCGAGTGCGTGAAATTGCCGGCATCGAATCGGTGACCCTGTCGCGACTGACCCCCTTTAGTTACGCGGAGTTCTCTTCTGCGCCGCTCGACATCGAAGGTTATCAACCAGCGCCTGACGAGCGATTAAACTCATCCTACCTCGAAGTAGGTGAGGACTATTTCAAGACGTTAGGGATTCCAATCGTTGCCGGACGCGAGTTCCAACGGACAGACGACGAAAACGCGATGCCGGTGGCGATCATCAATGAAACCATGGCTGCGAAGTATTGGCCGGGAAAGGATCCGATCGGGCAGCGATTCAAGATGAAGGATCGTTGGCTGCAGATTGTCGGCGTGGCGAAGAAAGTAAACTACGAGAACAAGCTAGAGCCACCGAGGTCATTCTTCTACGTGCCGGTGCGGCAAAACTTTGTCGAGAGCAATAACCTGCTTATCCGCACTCATGAGACTCCGGGAGCGGTCCGGAATGCGCTCGCTCGAGAAGTACACGCGCTCGATCCTAATCTGGCCCCGACCGCGCCATTCCGCGTAGCAGAGCAAGTGGATAGGAAGGGTTACCAGCAGCGGCTCGCAGCAACATTGATCGCGCTCTTTGGCGCGATGGCTTTGTTCTTGGCAGCAATAGGTTTGTACGCGGTCATGTCGTATTCGGTTTCGCAAGCAACGCGTGAACTCGGCATGCGTATAGCGCTCGGTGCAGAAATACGAGACATTCTTCGACTGGTCCTCTCACGGGGATTGCGATTAACGATTGCAGGAATCGCGATCGGTGGCTTCGCGGCCATTCTGCTTACGCGCTTGATGGGGAATCTGCTCTACAAAGTGAGTCCCGCGGATCCGCTAGCCTTTGGCTCGGCGCTCGCTGTAATTACAATCGCTTCGTTAGCTGCCTGTTTTTTACCTGCCTGGCGCGCGACGCGTATCGATCCAGTTCAGGCCTTGCGCGAACAGTAATGAATTAACAGGTAATTGCTCATGCTGACCGACCTACGATTTGCGTTCCGTCAATTGCTGAAGCAGCCAGGGTTTGCGTTCATCGCCATTCTGGTGCTTGCGCTTGGTATCGGTGCGAACACCGCAATTTTCAGTGTTGTTAACGCAGTCTTACTAAGGCCACTTCCTTATCCACGTTCGGAGCAACTCGTGTTGCTGCGGGAAAGATTGCTCGGGCCATCCGGTTTCGAATCGGGTTCGGTGAGTTATTTGAATTATCTCGACTGGCGCGCCGCGCAGAAGAGCTTTACCGATCTCGCACTGGCGAGGACGGAGGATGTGAGCCTCTCCGCTTCCGACGGGACATCGCAGCCGGAAGCAGCTCGATGCGGGCGTATCACCGCAAATTATTTGTCGATCCTGCAAGTCCCCCCGCTGGTCGGCCGCGATTTCAACCAGAAGGACGATGTTCCCGGCGCGGCAAAAGTAGCTCTCATTAGCGAGCGGGTCTGGCGGAAGCAATTCGGTGCGTCGCCGAGTGCAACAGGACAACGATTGAATATTGATGGCGTCCCGCGAGAGATCGTCGGCGTCGTTTCGGAACGTGTTCGGTTCCCTCGAAACTGCGACGTATTTTTGCCGCTGGCCGATCTGCGCGCCGATCACGATTTCCTGTCGCGTGGAAATCACGACGCTTTTT
>DASXMV010000129.1:0-3898 GCA_036495465.1 Candidatus Udaeobacter sp.
TAAACCGCAAAACTGCCGAGCCAGTGACCGCCTTCGTAATGCGCACCGGTAACCGCGGCCAGGCCCGCGCGCGCGTGCGCGTCCGCCGCAGCCTTCAGTGCCCCTCTGCGCGGATCATCGTGTGGCAGCGCTGACAAAATTCCTTCCAGCATCCAGGCGCGGCTCAGGTTCAATCCATCGAGATGCGCAAGCTTTGGATCGCTCGGATCGGGCGAGATAACCGGTTTCAGCCAGTCGCCGTTTCCGGTCGTTGGAATTTGTGGCATGAACTCACCGAGCCATTTTGCGAACTCCTCTTGCGACAAAACCCGACGCATCACATCGGCTTCGCCCAGACAGGGAGAAAGAAAATCTTCACCCGAAGGTTCGTAATTGAGCGGACAATTCCGATCGGCGCTGAAGAACTTTTTAGCGGAATCCACAATTAGCCTGGCGAAGACATCATTTTCGGTGGAACGCGCATAATCGAGCATCAGACCGAGTCCGAACGCGGTTTGATCATGCTCGCCAATACGCACCGGGTGTGAAAGTTTCGGCAACCAGTTCTTCAATCGTTCCACCGCAGCTTCTTCAAGCGGCCGAAGGTTCGCTGACATCTCTCGCGCCTGATCGTCATCCCACTCGCGCAACTCGGCGCACAATTGAAGCAGCCACGCCAATCCGTAAGGCCGCTCGAAACTGGTGCGACCTTCGCCGCGAACATACGCAGCTTCCTGCTTCAAATTTTCTGCGCTAAGACTTTTTCGCAACGCCTCGCGCGCCTGCGCGGCAAACGGCGCATTCGGAAATGTGCGCAACAGTCTTACAAGCAGCCAATGGCCGTGCACAGACGAATGCCAGTCGTAGCAGCCGTAAAACGCTGGAGTAAGTTTGCGCGGCGGCGCCACGTCGGCATCGCTGTTGAGTACGTGACTAATCTTGTTCGGGAATTCCTTCTCAACGCATGCCAGGGCCAATTTCGCGAATCGCTCGGCTGTCTTCTCGTCGAACGTTGGGGGCGAGTCCGGCGTTGCGCCCGCAATCGACGGCATCAGCAACAAGATTGCGAGAAAGGGTTTCATCACTGCGAGCGTAATCGCTGTTGCCTGGCGGCGCGAGCGTGCGGAGAGTCCGAACCATGTACCTTCGTTTTCGTTCGCCTGCAAAATTAACAACTACCGATGCGGTACTGGGCATAATTGTAGCAATCACCCACATCACAGCTATCTCTGTCGTCGCGCAAACCTCACCCGTGCAAAATCCCAACACCGCAGAGAACCCGTTGCTTGGCGAAAGTTCGTTGCCATATCACGTCCCGCCATTCGACAAGATCAAGGACGAAGACTTCGTCCCGGCAATCGAGCAGGGTATGCGCGATCAGCTCAAGGAAGTCGAAAAGGTGGCCGACAATTCTGAAAAGCCAACCTTCGACAACACCATCGTCGCGTTGGAACGCACCGGCCGTTTGCTCGACCGCGCACAGCGCACTTTTTCAAACCTGAACGCCTGCAACACCAATCCGACGATGCAGAAGATCGACAAGGAAATGTCTCCTAAACTCGCCGCGCATCGCGACGAGATCTTTTTGAATCCGAAATTGTTCGCGCGTGTGCAGCAGCTTTACGACAATCGCGACAAGCTCGGCCTCGATCCGGAATCGGCTTATCTGCTTGAGCGGTATTACAAGGATTTCGTCCGCGCCGGCGCCAAGCTCTCCGATGCCGACAAGGAGAAGCTCAAGAAAATGAATGCTGAGCTGGCAACTTTGCAGACCCAATTCGAGCAAAATGTTCTGAAGGAAAAGAATGCATCCTCAGTCGTCGTCGATCACAAGGAAGATCTGAACGGTCTCTCCAATGACCAGATGGCGAGCGTAAGTGCCGCAGCAAAGGCGGAGGGCAAGGAAGGCAAATTCGTCATCCAACTCCAAAACACGACCGGACAACCTCTACTTGGGTCCTTACAAAACCGGCAACTCCGCGAGCGCATCATGCAAACCTCTCTCGGGCGGAATAGCCACGGTGGCGAGTTCGACACGCGCGACATCGTGAAACGAATGGCCGAGTTGCGCGCGGAAAAAGGGCAGCTGCTCGGGTACGCGAATTGGGCGGCATACCAACTGGAAGACCAGACTGCCCACAATGTTCCCACCGTGAACAAACTCCTGGGCGACCTCACCCCACCTGCTGTGGCAAACGCGAAAGCCGAAGCGGCCGACATGCAGAAGATCGTGGACGAAGAAAAAGGCGGTTTCCAAATCGCGTCATGGGATTGGCCTTTTTATTCAGAGAAGGTCCGCAAGGCGCGTTACGCTTTCGACGAATCGGAATTGCGCCCGTACTTCGAGCTGAATCACGTCATTCTCGATGGAGTATTTTTCGCGGCGAACAAGGAATACGGTCTGACTTTCAAGGAGCGCCATGACATTCCAGTCTATCAGCCGGATGTGCGCGTATTTGAAGTTTACGATCGTGACAGCAAACCGCTGGCTCTCTTTCTCGGCGACTATTATGCGCGGCCATCAAAACGGGGCGGCGCATGGATGAACGCATACGTGCAGCAAAGCGATCTGTTTGGAACCAAGCCGGTCGTTGCGAACCATCTCAATATTCCGAAACCGCCGCCTGGTGAACCCACCTTGCTCACATACGATGAGGTGCGCACTGCGTTCCATGAGTTTGGCCACGCGCTGCACGGGATGTTTTCAAATGTGAAATATCCACGCTTCAGCGGAACAAGCGTCCCTCGAGACTTCGTCGAGTACCCTTCACAGGTAAACGAAATGTGGATGTCTTGGCCAGAGGTGCTCAAGAATTACGCCAAACATTATAAGACGGGCGAACCGATCCCCCAGGCGTTACTCGACAAGGTGATCGCTGCGGAAAAATTCAATCAGGGCTACAAAACAACCGAATATCTTTCTGCCTCTCTTCTCGATCAGGCGTGGCATCAACTGAAGCCATCCGATATTCCGAAGGACGCAGTCGCCTTTGAATCGGAAGCGCTGAAAAAGGCCGGCGTCGATTTTGCGCCGGTGCCCCCGCGCTACCGCAGCTTTTATTTTTCACACATCTTCGGGGGCGGTTACTCAGCCGGTTATTATTCCTATCTCTGGAGCGAAGTACTCGACGCCGACACCGTGGAGTGGTTCAAACAACATGGCGGATTGGCCCGCGAAAATGGTGACCGCTTCCGCGCCATGTTGCTCTCGCGCGGCGGATCGGCCGACGCTCTCGGGTTGTTTAAGAATTTTGTGGGCCGCGATCCTTACATCGAGCCGTTGCTAAAACGACGCGGGCTCGATCGCACCACCGCTTCCGATACCAAAAAGGCCGACTTACAGCCGACGGATCGGTGATCAGTTAGGACCGCCAAATGTCTGGCCAACGAAACCCGGGCTATAGCAGGGCGAAGCCCGCGGGCACACCAACATGAAACCCGCTCTGGTCTTCATAACCTTGGGGCGCTCGAAACAGGCCGCCAAGGAGCACGAACAAAGCGAGAACGCTGATTGAGAAACTGAGCAGGAATCCGAGATGAATCGCCACATCGTATTCGACGCTGGTGGCGCTCACCCAAAGCGCGACGGGAAACATGAACGCGATCACGGATTTCGCTCTTTTCATAGTGCCCAGGCGATGTCGTTTTAATTACACGATTCGAGAATTGGTTAAGGACGGCTCGTTGTCAGCCGTATGTACAAAGAATGCGGTAAACCCTCACGCCGCTTTTTCAAGGGAAACCGACGAAATATTTCCCTCACGGCGAAAAAATTGCGAAAGACGCTGTAGCCATTGCCAAACTTAAAGTTTTGCTTCGTATAAGTTGTTGAAAGGATTTTCCAGCGGCACACGCCGGACGCTGCTGAACCCGGCCTTCTCGCAAAGCTCCCGGACCTTCGCCTCGTGAAAACCGAGTG
>DASXMV010000130.1:0-10119 GCA_036495465.1 Candidatus Udaeobacter sp.
TCGATCTTTTGTTTGACCGCGGGAGGGATGTCGGTGAAGAGCAAGTGCGCTTCGTCGAAAAAGAAAACCAGTTTCGGCTTTTCCGGATCACCAATTTCCGGAAGCTGCTCAAATAACTCCGAAAGCAACCAGAGTAGGAAAGTCGCGTAAACTTTTGGCGATCGCTGCATCAACTTGTCCGCAGCGAGGATGTTTACTATTCCTTTGCCGCCTTGCGTTTGAATTAGATCCTCAAGATTGAGTGCCGGTTCGCCGAAAAATTTATCAGCGCCTTGCGATTCGAGCGCGAGAAGATTCCGCTGAATGGCGCCGACGCTGGCTGCAGAGACATTGCCGTATTGGATTTTGAATTGATCAGCATTGTCGGCCACATACTTTAACATCGAGCGTAGGTCTTTAACATCGAGGAGCGGAAGTTTGTGTTCGTCCGCGATTTTGAAAACCATATTGAGCACGCCTTCCTGCGTGTCATTCAATTCGAGTAAACGCGCGAGCAGAAGTGGCCCCATTTCCAAGACCGTCGCGCGCACCGGGTGACCCTCCTCACCGAAAACATCCCAGAACAGCACGGGACAGGCTTCGCCCTTGAAATCATTGATCTTAAGTTCCTTTGCGCGCTCCAGGATCTTGGGATTATTTCCGCCCGGCTGACTAAGGCCTGCGAGGTCGCCTTTCACGTCGGCCATAAAAACCGGCACGCCTCGCGCGCTGAAATTCTCTGCGAGCGTTTGGAGCGTTACCGTCTTCCCCGTGCCAGTAGCTCCAGCAATCAAACCATGCCGATTTGCCATTTTCGGCAGGAGAAAGATTTGTTCCTTCGATTGGGCAATGAAAATTGGTTCGCTCATAGGACGGTACCTATTTTGAGCCTGACTCGCCGCAATTGTCGAGTCCCTCAGTTAAGCGTCGCCGATCTAGTAAAGATACGGCTTGGAGAGGGCAAATGCGTTTTTGATTAACTCAAACCGCGGTTTCGCATCATCCGCGATAAGCACTTCAACGACATCAAACCGAAAAAGAATATCCGGATTATCCAGCATTCGCAGCCAGGCGAGACCGCCGCGGGAAATACGCCTTCGTTTTTCGCGGTCAATTGCCTCCACCGGTCGGCCGAACTCTTCGCCCCCGCGCGTTTTCACTTCAACAAAGACCAATGTGTCATGGTCGCGACAGACGACATCGATTTCACCGCCGGTGCGTCCACGAAAGTTCCGGAAAAGGACCTTGTAACCGTTACGCTTCAGATAACGGCACGCTAGTTTCTCGCCCAACGCGCCTCGCCGAAGATGACCGGATTTGGACGATGTCTTCCAGCGCGAGAAGTGGCTGCGCCACCGGCTCGAAAGATCGGCGATGGATTGGACAAGGGCCGAATTCATGGAGTTTCAACAGGTGCAGTTCGGTTCCGTAACCTTTATGCTGCCCGAAGCAATATTGTGGAAATTGAGAGCAGAAGTCACGCATCATCCGGTCGCGCGTGACCTTGGCAATCACGCTGGCGGCTGCAATGCTCAGACTGATACAGTCGCCGTCAACTATGGCTGTTTGTGGACGTGGAAAAGGAATGACGGGCAATCCATCAATCAAAACATGATCAGGTGGATCGATTAGCGCGCCGATCGCAAGGCGCATTGCCTGATGGCTCGCGCGCAGAATATTGATGCGATCGATCTCGATGGAATCCACAAAAGCGACGGCCCAGCGGATTTCCGGGTTAGCGACCAACTCGAGATAAATCTCGTCGCGCAATTCTACCCTCAGTTGTTTCGAATCGTTTAACCGCCGGTGGCGAAACTTTTCAGGAAGAATTACAGCAGCGGCTACAACCGGACCGGCCAGCGCGCCACGGCCAGCCTCGTCAATTCCGGCAATATTTGCGAAGCCGGTGGCGCGCAGTTTCTTTTCGTAACGAAATCCGCATCGCCGGTACATCTGCGCAAATCATTGGCAGATTTACGCAAGTGACAAGTGACATGTGAGGAGATTTGTAGGGCGTTTCTGTGAAACGCTGGTGGCGTCTGACACAGACGCCCTACAATAACCGTCACTCTCTCACGGCTGTCGCTTCCTTGCCCTTACGGGTACGAAGATAATTTAGTCTGGCGCGGCGCGCGCGTCCTCGTTGCTCCACTTCCACCTTTGCGATGCGCGGCGAGTGCAAAGGAAAGACTCGTTCAACACCTTCGCCGTAGGAAATTCGGCGCACCGTGAAGGTTTCATTGAGTCCCCTGCCCTTACGTCCAATGACTATACCCGCAAATATCTGGACCCGTTCCTTATCGCCTTCCACCACACGGGTATGAACGCGCACGCTGTCCCCGACAGAAAATAGCGTGGCGTCGCTTTTCTGCTGCTCTTTTTCAATGGCGTCGATGATCTGATTCATGGAAATCCCCCTTCTCCGCCCGAGCGGGCGGGCGAACAGTTTCCAGCAGGATAGGCGAAATTGCAACCTTCCGGCGGATTATTTGGAGATCTAGGGAATCTTGGATTTGACCACCCACCGGACCCTTATTCCGTGAATCGCTAACTCACTAAATTGCGGTATGTTCGAGATTCCATCGCGCCCGTAGTTCAACTGGATAGAGCGACGGCCTCCGGAGCCGTAGGTTGCGCGTTCGAGCCGCGCCGGGCGCATTCCTTCTCCAATCGCTAGGAAATGCAGGTTTCGTTTTGCTGATCCACGTCTTCCCTGCCGCAGCGACGCAGATCCTTAATTGTTCACCAGTCTTCGCTCTGCTCGGTAAGGGAACACTTCTGGAATTTCGCCTGCGCAAATTTGGCATTGAATAGCACGCCAGAAATCAGGCTTAAAAATTTCACGATGATGTTCCAGGAGAGCCGAGAGGGCCGGCTTTGGGAGAGCCAGGAATTGCAAAAATTCCTCAGGGAAAATGTCGCCCTCGCGCACCGAGAACCATGGTTCGGCCGCGACTTCTTCCTCCGGATTCCGTGCTTCCGGTAGTTTGCGAAAATTGCAGTCCTTGAGGAAACAAAGCTCATCATAGTCGTAGAAAACGACGCGGCCATGCCGGGTCACGCCAAAATTCTTCGTAAGCAAATCACCCGGAAAAATGTTCGAAGCGGCCAGGTCTTTCAGTGATTGTCCGTAATCGCGTCCGGCAGCTGCGACTGCTTCTTCTTCACTCTCGCGGAAGAAAAGGTTGAGCGGGCGAAGACGACGCTCGACATACGCGTGGGCAACGATAACGTCGCCGCCCTCCAGCTTCACAATGGACTGGGCATCGCGCAGGAGGTCCTGCAAGAGCTTGGAGTCAAATCGGTCCGCCGAAATCCGCAGATGTTCAAATTCATGCGCCTCGACCAATCGCCCTGCGCGGTCATGTTCAAAAACTAATCGGTAACGCCGCCGCACCTCCTCCTGGGTGCTGTCTTTTGGCAAATCAAATCGATCTTTGATCAATTTAAAAACGACATCGTAGCTCGGCAGAGTAAAGACGCTCATCACCATTCCGCGCGCTCCTTCGGCTACAACAAAACGATCGCTCGACCTGCGGAGATGAGCGATGAAATCGCGGTAAAATTCCGTTTTACCATGGCGATGAAAACCGATGGCGTTGTAAAGATCAATTAACCGTTTTCGCGGCATCAATCGCTGAAGATAACGCACCAGCCGATAGGGACATTCAATTGCCACGCGGAAATAGGAGCGAGTGAACGAAAACAAAATCGCCAGATCGACCTCTCCACATAGGAGCGCGTCGAGGGTGATGCCGCGCACATCTTCGTGACGAAGACAGAGCGCGATGGGTAAGGGCAGTTCTCCGTCGCGTAAAACGCGTCCGACCAAATAAGCACCTCTTCCGCGATAGAAAACACTCGAGATAATTTCCAGCCTGGGCCGCGAACTTGTTGCGGCATGCTCAGTTTCGATCCGCACCGCGGCCAGTTTCGCGGTATCGCGCAGGTCGCTCCAGCATGTTTCGTCAAAGGCGTCCGTTAACGCCGAGTGCAACAGTTCGGACAGGCTTTGGCCGCGATAAGTTTTGGTGATGTTAATCGGAGCGATTGGCGGCGGCGCGTCGAAATCGGTGTCGACAAATTCGATTGCCTGATCCACCCCGGCAGTGTCAAAAACGCGGCGCGTTAACGAATTGAAAAAAGTTTCGGCGACTTCCCACGCAGGAGACCGCGCGATCAGCGATGAGTAAACTGCTTTGATCCCTGTCCAGATGTTGCGCTCTTGCAAACGCGCACCCATCAATTCGCGGATATGACTTGTTAGGCCATCGAGAACGTCATTGTAAAAATGCAAACGCTCCGCCGCGTCATCGAAACTGCCAGCCCAATCACGCGTCAAAAAACGCTCGCGCGCACGCCGCGTAATGGCATCGAAGCGCGTTTGGTAATCGAAAAAAGCCTCCAATGCCGTCTCCGCGCAACGCGCAGCAAGACGACTATCCGTCAGCCCCGAAGAATCTTTTGCAACGTTTTCTCTGGCGATTGCCAATTTTGCATTCAACGAAATTGCTCCGCTTCGGTGGAGCCGTCCAGGGCCGTGGTCGAACTTTTTCCATCGGCGATAATTTGCGCGACCAGATCGAAGTAACCCGTGCCGACTTCGCGCTGATGTTTTGTGGCTGAGTAGCCGTCGCGTTCGGCGGCGAATTCCGCTTCCTGAAGTACTGCATATGCCGCCATGCCGTGGTCGCGATAATCGCGGGCCAGATTGAACATGCTCGCACTCAGTGCATGAAATCCAGCGAGCGTCACAAATTGAAATTTGTAACCCATGGCGCCGAGCTCACGCTGAAATTTCGCGATGGTGGCGCCATCAAGTTTCTTTTTCCAGTTGAACGACGGGGAACAATTATACGCCAATAACTTGCCAGGGAATTTTGCGTGCACGTTCTCGGCAAATCGCTTTGCCTCCGCCAAATCAGGTTTACTCGTTTCGCACCAGATCAGGTCGGCAAATGGTGCATAGCTTTGCGCACGCGCGATGGCCTGATCGAGTCCCGCACGCACCCGAAAGAAGCCCTCCGGGGTTCTTTCGCCAGTGAGAAATTCGTGATCGCGCTCGTCCACATCGCTCGTTAAAAGTGAAGCAGCGTCTGCGTCCGTGCGCGCAATCAAAACCATCGGGACGTCGCATACATCTGCAGCCAAACGCGCGGCGATGAGATGCTTGATGGCGGTGCGCGTCGGAACCAACACTTTGCCCCCCATGTGGCCGCATTTTTTCTCGCTGGCGAGTTGATCTTCGAAATGCACACCAGCCGCCCCGGCCTCAATCATTGCCTTCGTTAGTTCGAAAACATTGAGCGGTCCGCCAAAACCCGCCTCACCATCGGCTACGATCGGTGCGAACCAGTCGATCTCGCTACTGCCTTCGGCGTGGTAGATTTGATCGGCACGTTGCAAAGCTTGATTAATCCGCCTGACGAGTGCCGGCACACTGTTTGCCGGATATAAACTCTGATCAGGATACATTTGGCCCGCGAGATTTGCGTCGGCGGCCACTTGCCAGCCGCTCACGTAAATTGCCTTCAGACCTGCCTTGACCTGTTGCATCGCCTGATTGCCGGTCAATGCGCCGAGGGCCGCGACATAATCTTCGTTTTGCAAAAGTTGCCACAGTTTCTCCGCGCCGCGTCGCGCCAGCGTGTGCTCGATGCACAAGCTGCCGCGCACGCGCCGCACGTCCGCCGAAGAATATGGTCTTGTTATACCGCGCCAACGCGCGTCGGCTTCAGTTGAGTTTCTCATAGCCTGGTATCGTTAAGAACTCCGCGAACTCGTCGTCGGTAGTCATCTTGTCGAACAATTCGCGGGCCGTTTCGAATTTTCCTTTGGCAAATCGGTCGACGCCGATCGCCTGTTTGATTTTCGTTAATTCTTCATTCAGCACTTCGCGAAATAGCTCTTTGGTCACTTTGCGTCCGTCGTTCAGTTTGCCCTCGGGATGTCGAATCCATTGCCAGACTTGCGCGCGCGAGATTTCGGCCGTAGCCGCGTCTTCCATCAAATTGAAAATGGGGACGGCGCCGCTGCCGCGCAGCCACGCCTCCAGGTACTGCACGCCAACGCTCACGTTGGTACGCAGACCTTGTTCGGTAATTGGGCCATGCGGACTAAAATCCAACAGGTCTTTCGCCGAAACATCAACATCGTCCCGTTGGCGCGCGATTTGGTTGGGCTCAGGCATCAGACGGTCAAATGCCTCCGTTGCCAGTTGAACCATTCCGGGATGCGCCACCCAAGTTCCATCGTGACCATCCCCTGCCTCGCGTTCCTTGTCCGCACGCACTTTGGCGAATGCTTCTTCATTCGCGCCCGGGTTGTTCTTCACCGGAATTTGAGCCGCCATCCCGCCCATCGCGAAAGTCTTCCTGCGATGACAAGTCTTGATGCAAAGCAATGAATACGAATGCATGAAATGCGTCGTCATCGTAATCACCGCGCGATCGGCTAGTAAGAAATCCGGTTTCCGGCAGAATTTCTTGATGCACGAAAAAATGTAATCCCAGCGACCGCAGTTGAGGCCGGCAGAATGTTCGCGCAACTCGTAAAGGATCTCATCCATTTCGAATGCAGCCGGAATAGTTTCGATTAGAACCGTCGCGCGCACGGTACCTTGCGGAATGCCGAGCTCACCCTGAGCGAGCTTGAACGCGTCGTTCCAAATGCGCGCTTCGCGATGGCTCTCCATTTTTGGGAGATAAAAATACGGGCCGCTTCCGCGAGCGATCAGTTCCCTGGCATTGTGAAAAAAGAATAGACCGAAATCGAAAAACGCGCCGGCGACCGGCTCACCATCCACAAGCAGATGTTTTTCGTCCAGATGCCAGCCTCTCGGCCTAACGAACAAGATAGCGGTGCGCTCGTTCAGCCGATACTCTTTTCCATCAGGATTCGTGAACGTGATCGTGCGCCGAATAGCGTCGCGCAGATTGATTTGGCCTTCCACCATGTTGGCCCAGGTCGGCGCGTTAGCGTCTTCGAAATCCGCCATGAAAACTTTCGCGCCTGAGTTGAGCGCGTTGATCACCATTTTGCGATCAGTTGGTCCGGTAATTTCAACTCGGCGGTCCTGCAAATCGCGCGGAAGCGGCGCGCAGGTCCAGTCGCCTTCGCGGATGTGCTTAGTTTCCGCCAAAAAATCCAAGGACGCGCCCTGATCGAATGCCTTTTGTCGCTCCTGTCGGCGGTGGAGACACTCGCGGCGGCGCGATGCAAAGGCGCGATGCAATTTTGCGACAAACAACAATGCCTCTGGCGTGAGAATCTCATTGTAACCCACGGCGATTCCGCCTGTGATTTCCACTCCTTCAGGAAGATCGCGGACGGCTGATTGGTTCATGCTCACAAGTTCGAAGTTCTAGGGCCCTATTATGAAGGATACGATCTCAGATTGAAATTCAGAATTCGAGTCGTCCGATTCGGAAATCGGCAACATCACAGCAGCGGAATATTCTACTTCGCATGGCACTCGGCCTTGGGAGCTTTAGGTCGCGTTTTCGAAGCCGTGCCAGAGCGCAGTTTTGGCAAAATGGGCGCCGCGCGTACCGGACGCGCGGGCCCGATTCTTACCAATTTTTATGAAACAAAAATTTCTCTATTCCGCCCCCCAATTCGGTTCAACAGGAAGTTTGCTTAAGCTGTTGCAAGACCTGCGCGAATCAGAGCGGTCAGGATTGTCGCGAGCGCGGTCTCATCGCGACGGTTCCGGATTTGGTTCTGCGTGTTTTTAAAGGCGAAGCGCGTCAACGCAATTGCTTCCCGGGGATCGTCGGTCAGTCGAGAAGCAAAGCTGTAAACGGCGGGATAATAACGAGCAACCAACTTATCAAAACGTGAGGTTTTCATTTTCATCGGTAATTTCCTTTTTGTTAGTCGCAGTCCCATTGGTTTCCGGTTCACCTCATACTACGGGAACGACAAAGCGAAGTTCTCACAATATGCATAAGGCTTACGGGCGCGGTTATCTGTGGCGAGTTTGATGCTACCCACAACCAGCTTCGACCTGGGCCGCGAATTGCCTTTGGAGGAACCGCCATGTGTAAACAATTTGCTACTTTTCTTGTTGCGGCGTTCGCCTGCGGAACCCTTAGCGCGCAGGAAGCCTCGCCAACTCATCTTCGTCAACCTACGCTGACTCCGCAGAATAGCGGGACCACCAGCGGTCTGATTTCAGTGTGGCCTGTGAACCCGCGAATAGTCTGGGCATGCGGGCGAGACGGAACATTCACGGTCACTACAGACGGAGGAGAGACGTGGAGGGCAGGCGCAGTGCCAAACGCAGAAGCACTGCAATTCCGCGACGTACAGGCCTTCAGCGCCCGTATTGCTTATCTGATGTCGATCGGAACGTCCGCGACGGATTTTCGCATCTACAAGACAGAAGACGGCGGCGCCACCTGGACGATTCAGTTCCAAAATCAGAATCCGAGTGCTTTTTACGATGGCTTCGCGTTCTGGACGCCGCATCGGGGCATCGCACACAGCGACTCAGTGAACGGGATTTTCCCGGACCTGCGTACTACCGATGGAACCAACTGGGAGGATATTAGCAACAACATGCCGCCGGCGTTGCCGGGCGAGACTTCGTTCGCATCGAGTGGCACTTGCGTCACCACGCAGGGTGGAAGGAAAGCGTGGATTTGTACCGGGGGTGCGACGATTGCCAGAGTGCTGGCTACCCTAGACGGGGGCGATAGCTGGAATGCGTATAACACTCCGCTTATCAGTTCGCCTAGCGCAGGTGCCTTCACCATAGATTTCCGTGATCCCCACAACGGCATCGTGGGTGGCGGTGATTTGGACCCGGGCGATCCTAATAATGCACGCACTGCGGTTTCGAGGGATGGCGGTCAAACCTGGACTTTGACCAACGCTCCGCCGGTGACGGGAGCCATCTTTGGGTTGAGTTACGTCGGTCACGGCGGTGGCGACGGAAACGTGGGTCGTGCGGTGGTGGTCACCGCGAACGACGGCGGCGCGGCGTGGACTCCCGACGAAGGGGACACCTGGTTCACGTTGCCCAATGTCACTGGTTTCTGGGCAGTCGCCTTTGCAACTCCTAAAGCCGGATGGCTCGTAGGAACCGATGGTCGGATTTTAAAAATCAGCTTCTAATCCCCCGAGCTCTAGGGGAGCGGAACCTAAACAGGCATAAGATTGCCGTCCGCTGCAAAATTCGCGAAGAACGTCTTTAGCCGAGCGCGTTAATTCGATTCAGCAGATCCTGTTTGCTTGTGACGCCAGTGACCTGATCGCGCAGCTGGCCGTTCTTGAAAAACAGCAACGCTGGAATTGCGCGAATGTTGTACTTAATCGAAAGGCTTTGATTCTCGTCTACGTTAACTTTCGCGACCTTGACTGAGTCCGCTTTTTCTCGCGCGATTTCGTCCAATAGCGGAGCGATCATTTTGCAAGGACCACACCATTCCGCCCAAAAATCGACGATCACGGGCTTGTCGCCCTGCGTTACTTCACGGTCAAAGTTTGAGTCATCGAGCTTAATAACAGTGGAATTATCCATAGCTTTAAGAAAGATAAGTCCAAATCTGAATAATCAAAATTACAGCGGCAGCACCAAGCAAAAGCCACACTAATGGCGTCGAATTTTTCTCCGCCGCCGCAACCACGATTGAAGGACTCTGTGGCGCCGTCTCCGGCATCGAGACAAGCGGCTGAGTCTTTTTCATCTGAACCGCTCGAAGAGGAATCCGCACTGTCTCTTTGATTGGTCCTGATTGAGGCAGATCCGGAGCGGGCATCACCGAGGCGTTCAACGATACAGGGGGCTGCGGTGGCTGGAAAAATTGTGAAGAAGCTGGTCCAACCGGAGGCTTAGGAACAGGGCGAGGTTCAACCAGAATGTGAACAGGCGACTCAGCGACTGGCAATGGGACAGTGTCGCGCGATTTCGGATTCGAGTCTGGCGGTTTTTCTACGGTCTCCGGGACCACAGAAATGCGAGTCGTCTCTTTTTTGGGTTCGTTTGGTTCAGCCATCCATGCAAGTATCAGCAAGAAGTTTGACCAGTAAAAGGCAGCTGTCACGCGTTAAGTACACCGTCATTCTTGCGGGACCTCGATTCAGGCCAGCAGATCGTATCCGCGGCTGCCCGCGATCGTTCGCCAGACGAACTCG
>DASXMV010000131.1:0-3504 GCA_036495465.1 Candidatus Udaeobacter sp.
ATTCGTCCAGACGCTTTTCGTCGCGCCGAAAATGAACGTGCCGTTTTCCCTGCGGCAGTTGAAAGGCCAGTTGAGAGCGTTGCAGAAGCAGAATCCTGCCGACCAATCCTCTCCGAGTTCGCTTCTGTGGCAGAAATTTGCCGCAGCGCGGCAAGCGGCCAGGAAGCTTACCGGCGCGGCGCCTGCGCCTACCGCGCGGCCGCGAAAAAAATCGCCCAATAATGAAGTGCGACTCGCATTCTACGTGAACGGCGATCCGTACAGCTACGCATCGCTCGAGCAACACGCGGGTCAGATTACACATCTCTGTCCGGAATGGATGACGGTGATGAACGGCATGGGCAATTTGCAAATCGATGGTGACACTCGGCTATTGAAACTGACCGCAAGTAAAGGGATCGCGCTGATGCCGCTGCTGACGAATCTTGTCGGGGACACCTGGCAGCCCGAAGCGATAGAGAATCTTGCGCACGGGCCGGCGCAGCGACAGGACCAGTTTATCCAGCGTGTGCTTGGGGTCCTACGCAATGCGAAAGCCGCGGGCGTTGTGGTTGATTGGGAACAAATCGACCCGTCTTACAAGAAAGACATTACGGCATTCATTGACAAGTTCGCCGATGCCTTACACGACGATAACAAGGAGCTTTGGCTGTGCGTTCAACCGGGCCAGGAATTGGATTACATCGATTTCGAGGCCCTCTCCGACAACGTAGATCGCTTTGTCGCAATGCTGTTTGATGAAACGTCGGAGAGCGATCCGCCCGGACCGCTGGCGTCGCGTTCGTGGTTTGAAGGGTGGGTGAACGTCTTGCTGGAAGATTCCGACACGAAGCAATGGATCTTCACAATCGGCGGCTACGGATACGATTGGACGATTGGCGGAAAAAAAGCTGAGACGATCAGTTTTTCCGAAGCGATGAGCCGCGCGAATGACGCGGAAACCAAGAGCGCCGAAGTCCAGGGGCCGGGGTATAGCCCGTATTTTTATTTCGAGGACGAAGACAAGGAGCACGCGGTCTGGTTTCTGGATGCAGTGACGTTCCTCAATCAATTACGCACTGTTCGCGACAAAAAGGCCGGCGGATTTGGGCTTTATCGCCTCGGCAGCGAAGACCCCGCGATTTGGGATGCCTTAAACGTCCCGCGAGATTTCAAACTCGACAATCAGACGCGGCAGGCGCTGGAAGTGATTAAATCAACTGACACAATCACTGACGTCGGCGATGGCGAGATTGTAACGGTTGATGAGGATCGTTCGGACGGATTACGAAAGCTCTCTGTCGACGCGGATGGTTATCTAACGGCGAAATACGCGAAGTTTGCGGAATTCCCGACGCTTTATCATCAAGGCGCAGGCGGCGAGCACCAGGTCGCAATCACTTTTGACGATGGCCCGGATCCACGATGGACACCGCAGATTCTGGACATCCTCAAAGCAGCAAACGTGAAAGCGGCGTTTTTCCTCGTGGGAGTGAACGCGGAACGTTACCCGGCGCTCGTTCGTCGCATCGTGGACGAAGGACACGAGATTGGGAACCACACTTATTATCATCCAAACCTGGCCCTCTGCTGGCCCGAGCACATCCGATTGGAACTCAATGCGACGCAGCTTTTGTTGGAAACGATCACAGGTCGCGCTACCACGTTGTTTCGGCCGCCTTACGCCGCAGATTCGAGTCCAACTCAACTGACCGATTTGACTCCTCTGAAAATCGCAGAAGACCTCAATTACCTTGTCGTTCTGGAGAGTATCGATCCGCAGGATTGGGCGAAGCCTGGAGCCGATATCATCGTGCAGCGTGTGAAGCAACAACGGCGCGATGGCAGCATCATTTTGCTGCATGACGCGGGCGGTGACCGGTCACAAACGGTCGAAGCGCTACCACGCATCTTGGATTGGCTACATACCCGGGGCGATACCGTCGTGCCCGTGAGCACACTGCTGGGCACGACGCGCGATGCGATCATGCCGGTCGTGCAAAACAATGGGCAATCTCTCACGCGTCTGGTGAGCAGGACCGGATTTCGAATTTACCATAGCGTCGAGGAATTCCTTTGGGCGTTCATGATCGTGGCGACGGCGCTCGTGGTAGTTCGCACAATGGTTGTAATCTGGCTCGCCTATCGTTTTAAACGCGAACCGCGAACGGATTTTTCAGGACCGATCAGTGTGGTGATTGCGGCGTATAACGAGGGCAAAGTGATAGCGGAAACTCTGCGCACGCTTCTGGCCACTGATTACAAAGGCGAAATTGAGGTCGTCGTCGTGGACGACGGTTCCCGCGACCAAACCGCTGCGGAAGTCGAGCGCGCTGCGAATAGCGAACCGCGCGTTCGCTTGTTACAGCAGGAAAATCACGGGAAGGCGCGTGCTCTCCAGCGCGGTCTGGCTGCCGCGCGTCACGGTATTATTGTTTTCATCGACGCCGATACACAATGTCAGCGCGATACCCTGCCGCGGTTAGTCGAGCCATTCGCTGATTCGCGTATCGGCGCGGTGTCGGGTCACGCGAAAGTTGGCAATCTGCGCACGTTCATCGCGCGCTGTCAGGCTTTGGAATACACGTGCGGTTTCAATTTGGACCGGCGCGCTTACACCCGATGGAACTGCATCACGGTGGTGCCTGGTGCGATCAGCGCCATACGCAAAACTGCAATCGACGAGGCCGGTGGTCTGAGTTTGCAGACTCTTGCCGAAGACACCGATCTCACTTTCACGTTGCATAGGCATCAGCAACGGATCGTTTACGTTCCCGACGCCATTGCCTGGACAGAAGCGCCAGAAACGGTGCGCACGCTTGCGCGTCAACGGTTCCGCTGGGCATATGGCACGCTGCAGTCCCTGTGGAAACATCGGGACATGGTCTTCAACTGGAACTATCGGGCGCTTGGCTGGTTCAGTTTGCCGAGCATTTGGTTTTTCCAAATCATTCTCGTCGCCATTACACCGATGGTGGACTTGTTCCTGCTCGCATCGCTGCCATTCGGTACCTGGAACGCAGTGTTACCTTTCGTCATCACGTTTCTGGCGATGGATGTGTTACTCGCCACACTCGCCTGCATTTTGGAACGCGAACCAATTATGCGCGCCTGGCGCATTTTGCCTATGCGTCTGATTTACCGCCCGATGCTCAGCTACTGCATCTGGAAAGCAATCTTGCGCGCAATCAAAGGCGCATGGGTCAGCTGGGGCAAACTCGAGCGCACTGCCAGCGTGCCCGTGCGCGCCTAGATCTGATCATTTTCTAGAGGGGCGATACGCTCGAACTAGCCATCGTGACATGGCTATCTTTTATGCCGGGGGATTCTGGGCGCGCCAGCAAATCCTCTCACTCCAAGCTTTCAGTTTTCTCGCGAACGCTGAATATGTATCGAGCGGTGGTTTGAATTATTTGGCGATTTCGCTGTGTTGTTTTACGAATTTCCCGTTCGGATCCACCTCGAAACCTGACTCTTTACCGTTCGTTTGGACGAGGACCTCGTAATTCCACTTACCATCGGGAT
>DASXMV010000132.1:0-10513 GCA_036495465.1 Candidatus Udaeobacter sp.
TTTCGCTGCCTGAATGGCCTCCGGTGAAAGATGGTCATAATTCAGTGAGCAGGCCCACTCGGCGATCGTGTGTGAGAGCAGACGTTTCGATTCGGTTGTTGGTCGTGACATTCTGGTTTCCTCGATTAAAATCTGTGCCCATCAAACACACAAATTACGCTAAAACAAATCAAAGCTGACGAGTCTGACGGAAAGACTCGTGTTCCTCCACGCCATTCAGCGGTCCTCTCCTTGGTCATAGATTTGAAGCCTATGGCAAAACCAGAACTATGAATCCGAAGAGTTTTTTCGGAGAGCTGAAGCGGTGCAACGTCATCCGCATGGTGGGACTCTATCTCGTCGGCGCATGGCTGGTTGTGCAAGTGGCCGGGACAATGTTGCCAATGTTTGGAGCACCGGAGTGGCTTCCCCGCATCATCGTCGTTTTGCTGGCGATCGGGTTTGTTCCGACGGTGATCTTTAGCTGGGTGTTCGAAATAACGCCCGAGGGATTGAAGCGCGAGCAGGATGTGGCGCCCGAGCAAACGATCACGGAAACTTCTTCACCGAATTCAAGCCACACGTGGTCGGGCTTTATTGACAGAAAACCAGCTTTCTGGAAAACTGGCTTTTATGAAAACCACTCTTGATCTTCCAGATGATCTCATGCGCGAGGTCAAAATTCGTGCGGTGCATGAACGAAAAAAACTGAAGGATGCGATCGCCGAATTCATCCGCAAAGGCATGGCGGCCAACAAGACCCGGTCCGCGCAAATCCCGAAACCGGTCAAGCTACGTGGTGGACCGATCACGACTGAGGAAATTGAAGCGGCGATTGCCTGGGGCCGCGATTAACCGTGCTTCTCGTTGACACAAACGTGGTCGCCTACCTTCTCATTCAGGGCGATCATACTGCTTCCGCGCAAGAGTTGCGCCGCCGTGATCCCGATTGGCGCAGCGAAGCATTCCTGCTGGTGGAATTCACCAATGTGCTTGCGTCATCCATTGCGACCAACAGAATGAGCGTCCGCCTGGCGCAGGATTTCCTGGCAAAAGCCGTCAGCTTATTCGACGGCAAATTGGCACGCATTGCTCATGCCTCGGTACTCTCAATCGCCGCCCGCCATCGTGTCAGTGCTTATGATGCGCGCTTCCTCGCTTTGGCGGATCAACTGGATCGCCGACTCGTGACCGAGGACGCGCGCCTGCGCATCGCCGCTCCCGGGCTCACGCAGACGTTAGCCGAAGCTTTAGCAAGCATGTGATTAGCGCGAAGCTGTGCCCCCCCCCAACTTTTTCTCCGAGCTGAAACGGCGCAATGTCATTCGCGCGGCGATCCTCTATCTCGGCGCCGTGTGGGCACTCGCGCAGGGCATCTCTCAACTGGGCCCATCAGTCAACGCACCGGAATGGGCGACGCGCTGGTTCCTGGTCGCTGCTACGATTGGTTTTCCGTTTTCGATCGCGTTCGCCTGGTTCTACGAATTCACGCCGGAGGGCCTGAAGCGTGAAAGCGAGATCGACCCGGCCGAGTCAATCACGCGCCACACCGGGCGCAAGCTCGACTTCGCGATCATCGGCGTATTGGCGGTCGCGGTGGTGTTACTGCTGACCGACCGTTTCGTGCTGCGCCACGGCGTCAATGAGACGACGGCCGCTCCGATCGCGGAGAAGTCGATCGCGGTGCTCCCGTTTGAAAATCTGAGCGAGGAAAAACAGAACGAATACTTCACCGATGGCGTGCAGGACGAAATTCTAAGCGACCTGGCGAAGATCGCTGACTTGAAAGTGATCAGCCGCACGAGTGTGATGCAATATAAGAGCGGCGTCGCACGTAACCTGCGCAAGATTGGCGAGGAGCTAGGCGTGGCGCACGTGGTGGAAGGTAGCGTGCAACGTTCGGCCAACAAGATTCGGGTGATCGCGCAGTTGATCGACGCCCGCAACGATGCGCACTTGTGGGCGCAGACTTACGATCGCGATTTGACCGATGTGTTCGCCATTCAAAGCGAGATTGCTAAAACCATCGCCGAGCAGTTGCAGGCGAAGCTTTCGCCTAACGAGAAGGCGGCAATCGAAAAGCCGCCCACCACCGACGTGGCTGCGTTCGACCTCTACACGCGGGCCAAGACTCTGCTTCTCTCACTCAATTTCAATATTAATCGAGAACAAAACCTGCAACAGGCAGTTGAGCTTCTGAATCAAGCAGTGGGCCGAGACCATGCCTTTTTCGAAGCCTACTACCAGTTGGTCTATGCTCATGGCTACGCTTATTTCCTGCTAGGCGACCATACCCCTGCCCGGCTGGCCTTGGAGGAAGCGGCTCTGCAGGCGGCCACACGGCTGCGGCCGGATGCGGGCGAAACGCATCTGGCGCGGGCGAGTTATCTGTATCGCTGCCTGCGCGACTACGACGGCGCACTGGCCGAGCTGGAAGTGGCGCGGCGCAGTTTACCTAATGATCCGCGTATCTTTGAATTGACCGGCTACGTTTTGCGCCGGCGCGGCCAACAGGAAGAAGGAGCGCATAATCTGGAACGCTCAGTGGAGCTTGATCCGCGCAACGCTAATACGCTGGAACAGCTTGCCGTCAGCTACCAGAGTTTGCGGCGCTATCCAGAGGAGGCTGCCGTGTTGGATCGCGCCTTAACTATTGTTCCAAATGATGTCGGTTTGAAAACTAACCGTGCTCTGGTTGAGTTTAACTGGAAAGCCGAGACGCGGCCGTTGCATGAAACGATCGATTCGATTTTGGCCGGGGGTCCGGGTGCAATTTCTGATACGGCCGACAACTGGTTTCTTTGTGCGCTGGCGGAGCGCGACCCAACGGCAGCAGAGCGGGCCCTAGTGGCGCTGGGCGACAATCCGTTTTGGGTCGACAGCGTTGTTACTTTAAGCCGCAGCTTTGGCGAAGGATTGCTTGCGCGGATGATGAAGGATGAGGCGAGAGCACAAGCCGCCTTTACCAAAGCTCGTCTCGAACAGGAGAAGATCGTGCAAGCGCAGCCAGATTATGGGCCTCCCCTTTGTGTGCTCGGTCTGATCGACGCCGCTCTGGGGCGAAAAGAAGAGGCGTTGCGTGAAGGGCGGCGCGCGATCGAACTTCTTCCCGTAGAAAAAGATCCAACCGATGGCAGTGACATGCTTGTTTATTTCGCCATGATCGCTGCCTGGGCGGGTGAGAAGGACACTGCTTTGCAATACTTGGCGGCCAACCGCCAATCAGCCGGCGGAACCGTCGTTGCGACCTACGGCGCATTAAAGCTGCTCCCTTTCTGGGACCCGCTCAGCGGCGATCCGCGCTTCGAGAAAATCGTCGCCTCGCTCGCGCCGAAAGAATCTGCCGCCGCCAAATGAACGACTTTTTCTCGGAACTGAAACGACGCAATGTCTACAAGGTTGCGGTCGCGTACGCGGTTGTTGGTTGGTTGATGGTCCAAGTCACGACACAGGTTTTTCCAATCTTTGAGATCCCGAATTGGGCCCTCAGACTAATCGTGCTCGCAATCATCGTTGGATTTCCCATCGCGCTTGTCATGGCATGGGCGTTTGAACTCACTCCGGAAGGAATCAAGCGCACTGAAGATGTTGATCTTACACAAACACGCAAAAAACCTCTCGCCTGGATTTATATCGTTGTTGTCGGTTCGGTTGTATCAATCGGTCTCCTTTTTCTCGGTCGTTATGTGACTGGAAATGCAACGCCTCGGCACGATGCCAGTCCGGCTCGCACCGAGGCGACTACGGTTTCGACGGTTCCGCAAAAATCGATCGCGGTGTTGCCGTTTGAAAATCTCAGCGACGACAAGAACGCGGCTTATTTCGCCGACGGCATTCAGGACGAAATTTTGACCAAGCTCGCGAGCATCGCCGATCTCAAAGTGATTTCGCGCACTTCAACCGCGAAATATAAGAGCAAACCGGAAGATCTGAAAACCGTCTCGCAACAACTCGGAGTAGCTAATGTTCTGGAAGGCAGCGTTCAGAAAGCCGGTGACAAGATGCGTGTAAACGTGCAGCTGCCCAACGCATGAATTTTTTCTCTGAGGTAAAGCGGCGCAATGTCTGTGCATTCGCACCCGTTAAATTGTTACAACGTTAAATCGTTAAATCCGGCAAAAGCTGAGCCACATGGAATTCGCCGCTTCCTCAGACGTGAAATTCGAGATCGGGCACGTCCTGTTCATCGATATCGTCGGTTATTCGAAGCTGCTCATTAGCGAGCAGACTGAGCAGATTCAGAAGTTGAAGCAAATCGTGCGCGGGACCGAGCAGGTTCGTTTAGCGGGGGTGGAAGGAAAACTTCTGCATTTGCCGACCGGTGACGGCGGCGCGCTGGTCTTTCGAACGACTCCCGAAGCGGCGGTGTTATGTGCACTGGAAATTGCAAAAGCATTACAGGATTATCCCGAGCTTCATGTGCGCATGGGAATCCACAGCGGGCCTGTCAATGAAATCACGGACCTCAATGCTCAGGCAAACATTGCCGGTGCGGGTATTAACATCGCGCAGCGAGTGATGGATTGTGGCGACGCCGGCCACATTCTTCTTTCCAAGCGGGTCGCCGAGGATTTGGAACACTATCCACGTTGGCGGCCATACCTGCATGAGCTTGGTGAGTGTGAAGTAAAACACGGCCACAAGGTGTCGCTGGTTAATTTCCATGACGATGGAATAGGCAATCGTGAGTTGCCGCAGAAGCTCCGGCAGGCGAAAGCCGATCGAACAACGCGGCTTTGGAGAAAAATCGCAGCGGTCATTCTAATCGCAGTCTTTCTTACTGGGGGCGCTTGGTATTTTCTGTCGTCGCAAAAGAAACCCCTCACTGCCAAAGACACGATTGTTCTGGGCGATTTTGCAAACACAACTGGTGATTCGGTATTCGACGGCACACTGCGGCAAGGGCTGGCGTCGCAATTGGACCAGACGCCTTTTTTAAGTCTGATTTCCGACTCGCAGATTGCCCACTCACTGACGCTGATGTCGAAGGCCAAGGACACGCGGCTTACCCCGGAGTTGGCGCGTGAAGTTGGTCAGCGTCTTGGCAGTGCCGCCACGATCGAAGGCTCCATTTCAGCCTTGGGAACCCAGTATGTCGTGTCGCTAAAGGCAGTGAATTGCCGAAATGGAAATTTACTGGCGCAAGAACAGGAGACCGCGACCGGAAAGGAGCAGGTGCTGAGTGCCCTCGGCCAAGCGGCAACTAAACTGCGGAAGAGATTAGGTGAATCACTGGCGTCGGTTCAGAAGTATGACGCCTTGCCGGAAGATATCACCACGTCATCACTGGAGGCATTGCAAGCTTATGCGCTCGGGAACAAGGCAACCGATATCGACAACGATTATCTGGCGGCGACTACGTTTTTTCAGCGCGCTATCACTCTCGACCCGAATTTCGCAATGGCGTATTTATCGTTAGCGGAATGCTATCAACCTCAAGGCGAGCTCGCACTCGCCGCTGAAAATACACGCAAGGCCTATGACCTGCGCGAGCGAACAAGCGACCACGAAAAACTCAGCATCGCGGCTTTCTACGAAATCGCCGTCACCGGCAACCTGGACGCCGGGCGGCGCGCCTGCGAGTTACTCGCACAGACCTATCCGCACGATGAGAGTGTGCAGGTCTGTCTTTGGTACATCTCTCTCATCTGTGGAGATTATGCCAGGGCCGACACGGCGGCGAAGCGAGCATTTGAGATCAATCCCGACAGTTCAAACAATTATGTCAGTTTGATGTATTGCGACCAGTACCTGGGCCGGTACGATCAGGCGAAAGCCGCGGCCGAGCAATCGCGGGCAAAGAAGCTCAATTCTCCGTGGTATCCGCTCGTTCTTTACGTCGTCGATTTTCTCCAGAACAATCCGACCGGAATGGCGCAACAAGCGACCGCCACTCATGGAGTCCCCGGCGTGGAGGACCAAATGTTTTTCGTCGAATCTGAAACCGCAGCAGATCACGGCCAGTTTGGACAGGCTCGCGAACTCGCGCGCCGCGCGGCCGACTCCGCGCGACGAGCGCAGGAAAAGGAAACGGGGGCGGAGTACGAGGGACACAATGCCCTTCGCGAAGGATTAGTGGGATTGTTCGACGTCGCCAAAGCAGATGCCCAATCCGCTTTATCAGCAATAAAAGGAAAACATGGGGAAGGATTTTCCGCGATCGCTTTCGCCCTCGCAGGCGACACTGACGACGCCAATCGAGCGATTGAGGACTTAACAAAGCGATTCCCACAAAATACTGCTGTTCAAACTCGATATCTGCCGATGGCTCGGTCAGCACTCGCCCTCTATAGCGGAAACGCCCAGGTCGCGCTCGATGCCCTGACCGCGGCGGCACCTTATGAGCTGGGACACACAAACGAGGACTTCACCTTTGCGGCCTATCCGGTTTATTTCCGCGGCGAGGCCTATTTGGCGGCGAAAAATGGCGCTGCGGCCGCGGGCGAATTCCAAAAGATTCTCGATCATGCCGGCGTTGTCGGAAACGAACCGATCGGTGCGCTGGCCCATTTGGGTCTCGGACGCGCCTACGCCTTGTCCGGCGATTCGGCGAAAGCGAAAATTGCTTATCAGGATTTCTTCGCTTTCTGGAAGAATGCCGATCCCGACGTTCCAATCCTTAAAGAAGCTAAAGCGGAGTACGCCAAACTGCCGTGAATCCTGCTTCTTCTCAGCCCTCAGAATTAAAGTTCGAGATCGGGCACGTTTTGTTCATCGACATCGTCGGTTATTCCAAATTGCTAATCGACCAGCAGAGCGAGCAGATCCAGAAACTCTGGCAAATCGTGCGCGGGACGGAGCAATTCCGGATCGCTGAAGCCGAAGGCAAACTATTGCGGTTATCCACTGGTGACGGCGGCGCGCTCGTTTTTCGCAACAGTCCCGAAGCTCCGGTTCTCTGTGCAATCGAGATTAGCAAAGCATTGCGGAGTCATCCGGAACTGAAAGTCCGAATGGGCATCCACAGCGGACCGGTTAACGAAATTACGGACTTAAATGAGCAAGCAAACATTGCCGGCGCCGGAATCAATGTCGCCAAGCGAGTGATGGATTGCGGCGACGCAGGGCACATTCTTCTTTCCAAACGCGCTGCCGAAGACCTGGAGCAATACCCACAGTGGCGTTCTCAGCTACATGACTTGGGCGAATGCGAAGTGAAACACGGCACGCGCCTGCAAATCGTGAGTCTCTACAGCGATAAGGTGGGCAATCCCGAGTTGCCTGAGCAGTTTGAACAGTCTGGAAAGGAAGCGTCGGCGTTAATCGCCAAATCAACCGCGAAACGGTTTGGTTGGAATTGGGTAGTTGTCGGCACAGCGGCCGTAATTCTCGCCATGATCATCGGTTTCATTGCTCTGCGGGTTAATCGGTCACCGAGCATGTCAATTCCCGGGAAAAGCATCGCGGTACTGCCGTTCAAACCGCTGGTGGCGCAAGATCGCGACCAGGTTTTGGAAATGGGAATGGCCGATACCTTGATTACCAAGTTAAGCAGCAGCCAAAAGCTCATCGTGCGTTCATTGAATTCCGTGCGCAAATACGACGGGTTAAATCAAGACCCGGTCGCGGCTGGCCACGAACTGCGAGTGAACACGGTATTGGAGGGGAATGTGGAACGCTCCGGCAACCAGATCCGGCTTACTACCAGGCTGATCAACGTGGCAGACGGAGCGTCGCTTTGGGCCGAAACATTCGATGAGAAATTTACGAACGTATTCGCGCTTCAGGACGCTATCTCGGAGAAAGTGGCTGCGGCTCTCGCTGTGCGATTGAGCGGGGAAGAACAAAAACGGCTGGCCCAGAAAGACACTGACAATATCGAGGCTTATCAACTCTTCCTTACCGGGCGCTATCACTTTGCGAAGGTAATTCCGGCCGAATTGAGAGCGAGTATTGGATTTTTCGAGCAGGCGATTGCGCTGGATCCAGGGTACGCTCAGGCTTATTACGGGCTGGCAGAAGCAAACCGGTCGCTTTCCATCACGGCCGATGTTCCATCAAGCGAATGTTTACCTAAGGCCGAAAACGCGGCGCGAAAGGCTATCGAGTTAGACGATGGACTGGCCGAAGCGCATGCTTCGCTTGGTTTCTGTCTTTGCTGGTATGATTGGGACTGGAAGGCTGCTGAAGGAGAGGTGGAGCGCGCAATCACCCTAAATCCTAACTCTGCTTTTGCCCATTTCGTCCATGCACATATCCTCTCTGACCAAGGCCGGCACGAAGAAGCGCTGGCAGAGATAAAACGTGTACGCGAGCTCGATCCGGTGTTCCTGCTTTTCCGTGCTTTGGAAGGGATGTTTTATTTTCATGCCGGTCGCAATCAGGAAGCCATTACCGCGCTGGAAAGCGCGCTTGCGCTCGACCAGAACTTCTGGATCACGCACCTGACCCTGGGCAAAGTTTATACTCAACTGGGCAAATACCCGGAAGCGCATGCTGAATTCGTTAGGGCCCGCGAATTATCGCATGGAAACTCGGAAGCAATTGCATCGCTCGGATATGTTGCGGCATTGGCCGGGGAGACCGCGACGGCGCAACAAATCCTGGGCGAACTACTCCAATTGCGCAACGGGCAGACCCATTATGTCCCACCCATCAACATTGCTTTGATCTGTAACGGAATGGGCGATAAAACTGAAGCCCTCAATTGGCTGAGCAAAGCCGTGGATGAGCGGGATGTACGTCTAACCCTGCTCAAGGTCGATCCACGATGGGACTCGTTTCGAGGGGAGCAAGGATTTATTGCGGTTCTAAAACGCGTCGGTCTGCAATAAGGCGGGGAACGCCTTGGTCCGGATCAAAGTCTTCCATAATCAATAAGCGCGCCCGATGAGCAACAAGCCTTCTTTCTTTTCAGAACTGAAGCGGCGCAACGTTTACAAGGTCGCCGTGGCCTACGCCGTTGTGTCGTGGTTGCTCATTCAGGTTGCGACTCAGGTCTTTCCGTTTTTCGAGATCCCGAATTGGGCTGTTCGTCTGGTAGTGTTAGTGCTCATTCTGGGTTTTCCCGTCGCGTTGATTTTGTCGTGGGCCTTTGAGCTGACCCCGGA
Organism: Candidatus Udaeobacter sp.; assembly: GCA_036495465.1. Classification (GTDB taxonomy): domain Bacteria; phylum Verrucomicrobiota; class Verrucomicrobiia; order Chthoniobacterales; family UBA10450; genus Udaeobacter. Next base: position 9,030 of record DASXMV010000132.1, read on the forward strand.
AGGAATCAAGCGCGAATCGGAGATTACGCCTGACCCATCCGCTACCCGGGGGGCTGGTAGAAGGATTGTTGGTCTAACCATTGTTACCGGAATCATCGCAGCTGGTTTGCTCGCGTTCCAACTTTGGCATTCAAAACTAGTTCCTAATGCGACTCCCGCCGTCGCGGCGGCGTTTAATGCGGCCGCCAGAGGTATTGCAGTTTTGCCGCTGGTGAATACGAGCGGTGATCCCGCGAACGAATATTTTTCCGATGGGCTCTCGGAGGAGTTAATTGCCGTGCTCGCCAAGATTCCCGACCTGAAGGTGATCGGGCGCAACTCGTCGTTCCTCTTCAAAGGCAAATCGGACGACAGCAAAACGATTGGAGAGAAACTAGGTGTCGCTAACCTCATCGAAGGTAGCGTGCGCAAGCAGGGCGATCGCGTTCGGATCGTGGCAGAATTAATTAGTGCCGCCGACGGGCGCTCACTCTGGTCGGAAACCTACGACCGGGAATTGAAAGACGTGTTCGGCGTGCAAAACGAGATCGCTACTGCGGTAGCGGATCAGATGAAGGTGAAGTTGTTAGGGCAGTCCGCGCGCCCTGAAGGGGCTGGTTCGAGTGAAAATCCTGCGGCTCACAATGCAGTTCTTCAGGCTGATTTTTATTTTCAACAGCAGACCGCCGATAGCGTGCGAAAATCGATCGCGTTCTTGCAAGAGGCGGTTCGCCTCGATCCAAACTACGCGCTCGCTTACGCCAAACTGGCCCAGTCCTGGCGTCAGTACGCTGTCAGCTTTGCCATAGAAGATGCAGCAAAAGCGTACCACGAAGCCCGCCAGGCCGCAGACAGGGCGGTTAGCCTCGCGCCTGATTTGCCTGATGTGCGAATGACAGTTGGCTTGCTGGCGCTGAACCCAGGGCTCGATTTTCCCGGCGCCGAAAAGGAATTCCGCCGCGTCCTGCAATCCTCTCCGAACAATGCTGCCGCTAAAAATGCATTTACTCTTTCCCTGTTGGCTCAGGGTCGACTGGCTGAAGCCGAGGCAACCTGCAGGGAGGCGCTCTCCTTGGACCCTCTCCTTACCACTTTGTGGTACAATCTGGGACGAATCACCTTGGGAACCGGCCGTTATAAAGAAGCCGAAGATATTTTTCGCAAAGGACTCGAGCTTCAACCGGGCACGTCGCGTTTTCATGCTTTGCTCGCTACGCTCGATATTCTGCAAAACCGCCCGGCGCAGGCGATGGCGGAAGCACAACTCGAGAACGACGGCTTCTGGCGCGACTATGCCGTTACTTTGGTGCAACAGGCGCAGGGCGACCGAACCGCGGCCGACGCTGCGCTCAAAGATTTTATTGCCAGGGATTCGGAGGGCGGCGCGTTTCAGGTCGCGGTTCTCTATGCAATCCGTACGGATCCCGAGCAGATGTTTAAGTGGCTCGACACTGCCTATGCGACGCACGATTCCGGCATGGTTCAGCTGGCCGTCACACCTTTCT